>NZ_CP123923.1:7205000-7505000 GCF_030450125.1 Streptomyces sp. WP-1 | reverse complement strand
ATCGCTGGCGGACGCCATGGCCGGACGGCTGCTGAGGCCCCTGGGCATGCGCGACTCGGCGGCGCGGATCACTCACGAGGACATCGCCCGTCTCGCCACCGGGTACCGGTTCCTGCGCGACGACCGCCCGCCGCTGCCGTCGGCCCCGCTCGCGCCGGCCGGCTTCTTCGAGTATTCGTCGGCCGACGGGAACGTTCTGGCGACCGCTTCCGACCTGGGGCTGTTCGCCCGCATGCTGCTGGGCCGGGGCACCCTGGACGGCACCAGGATCATCGGGCCGGAGCATTTCCGGCAGATCATCACGGTGCCCGCCGACGCGGTCGATCCCAGTTACGTGCTCGGCGTGGACGTGGAGGTGATCGACGGCCGCACCTGGCTGACGCACGCCGGCGGGATGGTGGGATACCGCTCGTACCTCGCCGTCGACACCGACGGCGGGTACGGAGTCGCCGTACTGACCAACGCACCCGGCGAGTGCCAGATCATCGACCGCTTCGCCCGCCATGTGCTCGCCGTCGTCCAGGGCGCCCCGGCGGACCCGGCGCTGTTCGACCCGGAGCGGATCCCCGACGCCCGGCGCTACGTCGGGATCCACGGAACGGCGCCGCGTCAGATCCGTGTCGAGGCCACGGGGGACGACCGCCTCTCGCTCACCTCGGACGGGGTGACCGGCAGGCTGTACGACGCGGGGGACGGGCGGCTGGTGTGCGATCACCCGGGATGGTCCGCCTACCACCACTCCCTGGACGGACGCTGGCTTTACGGACCCGAGTCACTGGGCGCCGGCCCGTGCGCGCCGGCCTCTCCCCCGCACGCGCTCGTGGGTCACTACCGGAGCTACACCCCCTGGTATCCCGGCTTCAGCATCGTGCAGCGGGCGGGACGGCTGCACATGATCGCCGCGACCGGCGTGGAAGCGCCCTGCGACGAACCGGAACTCGTGCCGCTCGACGACGGGACGTTCCGCGTCGGAGCCGACCCCCGGCTGCCGGAGCGCCTGACGTCCGGCCCCGCCCCGGACGGCGCGGTGCTCTGGGTCGACCTGGACGGGTGCCGCTACACGCGCTCCTTCCGGGATCAGCCGGAGCCCCGGGAAGCGCCCGTCCGCAGTTCATGCACCCGGAGCTGAAGGTGCGCGAGCAGCATGGCGTCGGCATCGGCGAAGTCCAGCCCGGAGACCTCGCGGATACGGCGCAGCCGGTAGCGCATGGTGTTGGGATGGATGTGCAGGGCCTCCGCCGCGGTGTCGGTGGCTCCCGCGGCGGCGAGATAGGCGGCCAGGGTCGCCGCCAGCGGACCGTCCTGGCCCTCTTCCTGGCGCAGCCGGTGCAGCGCGCCGCCGGCGTCCGGCAGGCCGAGCGCCTCGGTCGCGTCGGCGAGGCGCAGCAGCAGCACCGCCAGCGCCATGTCCGCCACGGTGCGCACGGCCGGTCCGCGGACGGCAGGGTGCCGCAGGGCCCGCAACGCGGCGTCCACCCGCGCCCGCACGTCGGGGATCCGGCGCATCGATTCGGCCGGGCCGCCGACGGCGACCACGTACTCACCGGCCAGTGGGGTCCGCGCGAGGAAGTCGCGGGCCAGGGCGACGGCCGACTCCAGCGGCGTGGCGTGTTCCGGAGGCCAGGCGGCCAGTACGTACACCGCTCCGGTGCCCGTCACCAGGACTGAACGAGGGTGTACGGCCGCCAGGAAGTACTCCAGGGTGTCCGCGAACCGGCGCAGCCCGGCGGCGTCCAGCGCGTCGGGGCCCGTGCCCCCGGCCGGCCGCGGGGCCGCGGCCAGGACGCAGACCGGGCCGGAGCCCAGTTGCAGCCGGCTCGCCTCCACCGGGTCGGCCGCCCCGCCGAGCACGGCGGCGGCCAGCTCGCCGCGCTGGCGGCGGGCGTAGCTGGTCTCCGTGCGCAGGCCGACCAGTTGCAGCGCGACCACGGGCGCGAATTCGCGCAGCCGGGCTGTGGCCGCCTCGTCGAGCGGCCCGGTGACGGCGGCCCAGATGTAGCCGAGGACGTCCGAACCGGCCCGGACCGCGATGGCCACCCTTGCCAGCTGATCGGCCCCGGTCGCTTCCATGTAGACCGGTTCGGTGCTGGCATGGAGCCGCTCGAACTCCTGGCGCTCGCGCTGTTCGGCGAGCGTCCGCTGGTGCACGGCCCGCCCCAGGATGGTCTCGATCCGCTCGGAGTCGGTCCGGTCCTGCCCCTGCGACCAGGCGACCAGCGCGGAGGAGCGGTCCTCGATGGTGACCGGGGCGCCGACGGCCTCGTAGACCGCGTTCGCCAGGGCGAACAGCTCCGCGCCGCTGCCGGCCGAGCGCACGCGCGTCCTCGCGTACTCGAGCAGCTGCTCACGGACGGTCGTCGCCACGTGCATCCAGGACGCGTCCGCGTTGACCTCGATGATCGCCGGCCCGTCGTCGGCCGACGGCGGCACCGGGGCCTTCACCGCCAGCACCTCCGCGCCGGCCTGCCGCATGGCCGCGGTCAGCTCGCGCAGCCCGGCCTCCGTGGTCACGCCGACCCCGAGCACCACGCACCCGGGTCCGAGCCGTGCCGGCGCGCCCGGGGCGTGGATGACGATGTCGGTGAGCGGCCCGCCGCTGCCGGTCCCCTCCTGGACCAGGCGCAGCAGCGCCGGCCCGATGTTGTCCACGAGCTGGCGGACGGGCAGGTGCCTCTGAGCGCCGAACTCCCGCATGGTGCACCCCCGGCTCGAAGGACTGTTGAGGGCGTCAAGTCTGGGAGGCCCGTATTGACGTTGTCAACGATGATCCTGAGTGACCGCAGCGGGAGCATGGCGGGAGAACGCGACGGATCAGTGGCACATGGAGCGCGGGTGGCAACGACGCAGACGCACGAAGGCCGGGAACTGCTGGGGCTGTTCCCGCCCGGGACCACCCGGGACGGGAGCGGCGGGCTGGTGATCGGCGGCGTACCGGCGGCAGAACTCGCCGAGTCCTACGGCACTCCCGCGCTGATCCTCGACGAGGCGTCGGTCCGCGCCCGCGCCCGCCGGTACGCCGACGGCCTGGCCGCCCGTTGGCCGAACTCCCGCGCCGTCTTCGCCTCCAAGGCCTTCCCCTGCACCGCCGTCATACGTCTGCTCGCGCGGGAGGGTCTCGGCATCGACGTGGCCGGCGGCGGCGAGCTGACCCTCGCCCTCGCCGCAGGGGCGGACCCGGCCGGCCTGGTCGTCCACGGCAACGCCAAGACCGAGGAGGAGCTGCGCCTCGCCGTCGAGGCCGGCGCCGGGACGATCGTCGTCGACAACTTCGACGACATCGACCGGCTGGAGAAGATCCTCGCCGGCACCGCTGCGGAGCAGGCGGTACTGGTCAGGGTCACCCCCGGCATCCGCCCCGACACCCACGAGGCCGTGTCCACCGGCCAGGACGGCTCCAAGTTCGGTCTGCCCCTGCCGCAGGCCCGGGCGGCGATCGCGCGACTGCGCGGCAGCGACCGGCTGCGGCTGGACGGCGTCCACGTGCACGTCGGGTCGCAGATCCTGGACCTCGCGCCCTTCGCGCGGGCCGTCGAGGCGGTCGCCGGACTCGGCGAGTTCGCCGTCTACGACCTGGGTGGTGGCCTCGGTTCCCGCTACACCTACGCCGACCGGCCGCCCACGGTGGAGGCGTACCTCGACGCCGTCACCGACGTCGCCCGACGTCTGCTGCCCGCCGGCGCCCGCATCCTCATCGAGCCGGGCCGCTCGATGGTCGCCGAGTCCGGCGTCTCGCTGTACCGGGTCGTCTCCGTCAAGCGCGGCGACGGCCACACCTTCGTCGCCGTCGACGGCGGCATGGGCGACAACCTCGAAGTCTCCCTGTACCAGCAGCGCTTCGAGGCCGCCGTCGCCGACCGCCCGACCGGCGACGGCGAGCTGTGCCACCTGGTGGGCCGGCACTGCGAGTCCGGCGACACCCTCAGTGCCGGCGTCCCGCTGGCGGACCCGCGCGTCGGGGACCTGATCGCGGTGCCGGTCACCGGCGCCTACACCTATGCGCTGAGCAACAACTACAACGGCGCGCGCCGCCCGCCGGTGGTCTTCGTCCGCGACGGCGCGCACCGCGCCGTGGTACGCCGCGAGACCTACACCGACCTGACGCGCCGGGACCTTCCGTAGCGACGCGGCCGACGAGCCGGGCCGGTGACGGCCGGGGGTGGGGCCGGTGCCGGTCCAGCACCTGAGCAGGTCCTGAAGCGTATGAGCTTCCGGGCCGAGCCGCCGGAGAGCGCGGGAGGCCGGGGTCGGTGACGAGGGTGTCATGGTGGTGCCGGCCACGCCGTGCGCGGCCTTCGCAGCCGCGACGAGAACCGCGGGCCGACCCGCCGGTCAGGATTGTCCCGCCCGATTACGGACCACTTCGTCCGTGTCCTCGGCGATCGGCACCGTACTCGTCTTCGACAAGGGCTACAGCTCCAAAGCGGTCCGGGCCCGACTCAGGCGGCGGGGCGTCGGCCACACCATCCCCGAGCGGGCCGACCAGATCCGCAACCGGCTCCGACGTGGCAGCCGAGAGGGCGCCCGCCGGCCTGCGACAAGCAGCTCTGCAAGCGGCGCACCGTGGTCGAACGCTGCTTCGACCGCTTGAAAGAGTGGCGACGCATCGCCACCCGCTACGACAGGACCGCCGGGTCCTACCAGGCAGCCGTCACACCTTGGCATCGCTCTTGATATGGGCGTGACATATGAAGTCAGCCTCCTGGAACGGGTGCCCGGTCCCGTACAAGGGCCCGGGCGGGAAGCACGCCCCGCCGCGCCGTTCTCACGGGCGTGCAACATCGGGCCTCTTTCAACACCGTTTCCGGCTCCACCTCCTTTCCGGCGCGGCCCTTCGTTGGTGCACTGGTCGGACCCCGCGCTTCTTCCGCCCCCTCCCTCGGCACGACCTGCCGCTTCGGGCGACGGCGCATCCCCGACGAGGACCCGTGGGGTCCTGCCCCCGGGAGGTCGGAACAGGTGAGTTCGGACAGCGAGTGTTGTCGGTGGCCGCGCGGCGCGGTGGCCCCGGACACCCCACTCGGACAGCGGACGCGGGACGGCCGGCATACGAGCCGCCGACGTGACGGCACGGCCCTTGCCGCGTCGGCCCCCTCCCCCTCACCGGAGGCACGGGCCCGCGTCCCCCGGAGCGCTCGACAAGCGGCGGACCGCTCCCGCTCCGCGCCCGCCCTTCCGGCCCTCCCTTCAGCCGTCCGTGCGGCAGGACGAGCGCCCGTCCGCGCGACGGAGCAAGAGGACAGCCGGGCGGACGGCTGGAGCAGGGAGCGCGTCGAGCGGACGCTGTTCGCCCAGTGGACGCGCGGCGGGGGCGACCTCCCGCCTCCGGAGACCGCCGTACTCGCCCGCGCCCTGGTGCTGATGCGGCGGACCGGCCTCGACCACTACGGCCCACTGGTGCGGCACGCCCTGGCACGGGCCGAGGGACCGGTGCGCTGCCCGGTGGCTCTCGCCCAGGCCGCGCGGCTCGCACTGCCCCCGGGCACGACCGTGGCCCTCCTCGGTGAGCCTCACTCCGGCACGGTGACGCACGTGGTCGTCTGCCTGGCCCACGAGGACCTCTACCCGGCTCCCTGGTACGTCGTGGCCTGCGAGCCTCTGGGGGTCTGCCGGGCCCACGGCGCCGACGAGATCGAACCGGTCGGCCCCGAGCGGTAGTTCGGCGCCCGCGCCAACCGGTGGGAGGCGCGCGTGAGCCGCTTCCCCGGCCCCGCCGGTGCCCCGCCCGATCCACGAAACCACCCGATCCCCCTGCGCGGAAAGGCGATGCGACCATGCTGGTGTCCGGTCTCGGCCCGAAAGCCGAACACCACCTCCTCGAAATCGGCTTCAACCCCCGCCCGACGCCGGCGGGCGGCTGGCGGCTCGCGACCGCCCCCGGTGGTACGGGACCGCTCACCGTCGAGCCCGCCGGAGCCCCCCAGGACGGCGGGGCGATCAGCGACAGCGGGCCGAGAGCGACCCGCGAGGGGACCGCCCAGGCCGCGTGCGGGCTGATGCACCTGTACGGGCTACGCGAGGGCGAGGGCCCCCGCAGGCTCGGTCTGGACCACACCGCCGTCGTACGCGCCGTGGTGACCGGGCAGGGGGCGCTCGCCGGTCTGCTCGCCCGCGCCCGGGGTCTGAGCCCAGGGCGCGTCCGCGTGGACCCGACCGCGGCGCTGCTGCTCACGCTGGGGCACTACCTCGCGATCGCCGAGGCCGCCCCCGACACCTACACACCCCGCGCGATCCGCACGGACCCACCGGAGCCCACCGGTCACGCCGACGGCACCGACCGCACGGCCTTGCTGCCCCGCGCCGACGCGGGGCTACCGCCGCCCTTCCTCACCCGCGACGGGCGCTGGGTGGAGATCGAGACCTTCCGCGCCCACCGCTGGGGAGCGCTGTGGCAGCGGCTGGGCGCGGACGGTGTCGCGATCGGCCGGGCGTGGCGTGAGCACGCGGCCCGCCAGTGGACGGCCCGGTGCACGATGCCCGAGGCGTTGCACCGGGCGGTCGCGGCCCACTCTCTCGCCGAGCTCCGGGACGCCGCCCACGCGTGCGAGGTGGCCGTGGTCGAGTTGCAGCCACCGGACAGGTACCGGCCCTGCCCGCGCCCCTGGACGAGCCGGACCGGCCCCGTACCCGTACCCGTACGGGAACCGGTCCGGACGTCCCTCCCTCACGACCTGCCGCTGACCGGGCTGACCGTGGTGGAATGCACCCGGTTCCTCCAGGGCCCCTACGCGGGCAGGGTTCTGGCCATGCTCGGAGCACACGTCGTGCTGGTCGAGCTGCCCGACGGCGACCCCGCCCGGGGAATCGAGCCGGTGGTCGACGGGTGTTTCGCGGGCTTCCGCGCGCTGCACCGGGGCAAGCACCCCGTCCGCCTGAACCTCACCACGCCCGCGGGGCGCGGCGCCCTGCGCGAACTACTCGACACGTCCGATGTGTTCCTGCACAACTGGCCCGTCGGCCGGGCCGAACGCCTGGGCCTGGAACCGGAAACCCTCTGGCGCACCCACCCGCGCCTGATCTGCGCCCATGCCTCCGGCTGGGCGCCCTTCCGGGATCCCCTTCTGCCCCCGGTCGCCAGCGACTGGTCCGCGCAGGCCCACTCCGGACTCGCCCATGCCCAGCGCCCCGACGACGAGCCGCCGGCCTGCAGCGTGGCGACCCTGCTGGACACGCTGGGCGGCCTGGCGTGTGCCGAGGCCGTCCTGGCCGCCCTGCTGCGCCGCGAGACGACCGGCGTCCCCACCGCCGTGGAGACCTCGCTGCTCTTTGCCGCCCGGCTCCTGCTGAACGGGGCGAAGCGCCCACCAGCCGGGCCCCTCTTCCACCCGCTGCCCACCGGGGAGGGGCATCTCGCCCTCGTCGACACCCCTCGGGCCCGGTCCGCCCTCGGTCTGCCACCGGGCGCCGACCGGCGGGCGTTCGTACACGCCCTCGCCGGGGACTCGGCGGCGAACTGGGAGAAGCACCTCAACGCCTCGGGCGCCCCGTGCGCCCGGGTCCGCTCGATCCACGACGTCCTCACCGACCCCGCCCTCGCGGGCCATCTGGTGTACGAGAACGGCGTCCACGTCACCACTCCGTGGGAGTTCTCATGACATCCCTTCCCCCCGAACCAAACACCACCGACTGGGCCGCCGAGCGGTACCAGACCCTCGCCGCCCGCCTGCAGCCCATCAGCGAGGCGCTGTGCGCCACGGCCGACCTGCGTGCCGGCGAGCGGGTCCTCGATGTCGCCTGCGCCACCGGGAACGCGGCGCTGGCGGCGGCGAGGCGCGGCTGCGCGGTCACCGCCGTCGACCTCGACCCGGGGATGCTGGCCGTGACGCGCCGCCGCTCCACCACAGAGCACCTCCCGGTCGAGGTGTACGCGGGCGACGCGCAGCGCCTCCCCTTCCCCGACCGGTCCTTCGACGCCGTCCTGTCCGCCTACGGGGCCATGTTCGCGCCGGACGCGGGCGCCACCGCCCGTGAGCTGGCCCGGGTGTGCCGCCCCGACGGCCGCATCGCCCTCGCCAACTGGTCCCCCGGCGGTGTCATCGACGAGGTGTTCGCCGCCCTTCACCGCCACCTCCCGGGGAGCCCCGACCTGACGCGGGCGGTCGACGCCTGGGGCACGGCGGGGAAGCTGCGCGCGATCTTCCCCGCCGCGCGCGTGACCACCGCCGCCCGCCACCTCGATCTGCGAAGCACGTCCCGCGAGGCCTGGAGCGACATGTTCCTCCACAGCTTCGGCCCTGCGGCACCGGGCCCCGCCGACGTCACCGGCACGGCGACCGCGCTGCGCGCGGGGCTCCTCCGCGCCTTCGGCAACCACACCTTCCCGGACGGCCCGGGGGTACGCATCCGGCACGCCTACCTGGAGGCCGTCATCACCCCTCTGCGGTAGGGAGCCGCCCCGGGCGGCCCCCCACTCCTGACCCAGGTGCCACTTATTCGCCACGTTCCATGGAAACCGCCCCAGGGAGCGAAGGCACGGGACGCGCCCGTCCTGCCCACGCCGCGATGGCCCGTGCGATCGACGCGGAACGTGCCGTCGTACGGCGGCGGTTCCCGGCCGGGCACGTCAACCCGACACCGGGCATCCTGGCCGAGGCCGCGGCGGCACTGTTGTACTGACTGCCCTCAGCATCACGCATGCTCGGATCAGGCCCAGGAGACGACGCACCCCCGAGTTCCTCAACCGCCGCTGGGGACGCCGGGACCGTCTGGGATGAGGTCGACACCACTGACCGCAGGGGCCTTGCTGGTCACGGCACGCGGCCGGCGCATGGGGACTGAAGGCTCCCAGCGATGACGGACGCCCTCGGCGTCCTCGTACCAGATGTACTGCTCCTCGGAAGTTCTGGTCATGCCGAAGTCGTAGAGGGACGGCCGGCCTGCGCTCGTCCAGCGCTCCCGCCCCTGCGCGATCTCGTCGGCCAGAAGACGAGGACCGCCCTGCACGGCGGCACCGGGGCCGTCCCCGTGGTCCGCGGTGATCACCGCCCAGGAGGCACGGCCGTCGTGCAGCCAGGCGGTGGCGTCATCGTTCGGCGATACGGTGATCCGGATGTCCGGAGACAGCACGCGCAGAGCGAACAGCAGCCCGCCGTCGGCCAACTCGCGCACCGGGCGGGGGAAGCGACCCCGGGACTCGTCCTGTCCGTCGCGCGGGATCTGGCTTAACTCCAGCCCCTGGTCGGTGCCCCGGGCGGGCATGAACGTCGCGAGACCCTGGACCCAGCCCGAGGCGCTCCGCCCATCGTCGGCGACAGTGAGCGCGACATGGCCCAGCCGCCCCCAGGGAGTGACGATGCGCCCACCAGGCCGGGTCTGCTCCACCCAGGCCCACGGCACGGACTCCACCGCGTAGGTCGCGATCAACCGGTCGTAGGGCGCGCCGGCCGGGAGGCCCGCCGCCCCGTCGCCCGTGTGCACCTCGACACTGAACCCGGCGGTCCGCAAGCGTGTCCGGGCGGCGGCCGCGAGCTGCGCGTCGACCTCCACGCTGACCACGCGGCCGGGCCCGGCCCGCTCCGCGAGGAGCGCGGCGTTCCAGCCCGGGCCCGTGCCGAGTTCGAGCACCCGGTCACCGGGGCTGAGTTCGAGCGAGTCGAGCATGTCGGCCACGACCGAGCCGCACGACAGGCTGGAGGTGGGCAGACCGTCCGTGATCTGGGTGACGGTGGACTCGTAAGGGCCGCCGTAAACGGCCGATGTCCAGCGCTCGGGGTCCGTGGTCCGCTCCACGGATGCCCAGGAGCTGCCGTCCCAGACCCACAGCAGATCAGGTGCGTACTGATGCCGGGGGGCCTTGTCCACCATCGCCGGGCGGATCCATGGGGAGTCCTTCGGCCAGCAGCCGGAGGCCTCCATGCGGGCCTCCCAGCAGCGGGCCTCCCCGTGCGTCACTTTTTGTGCTTGCCGTTGGAAGGGGGCGGGGGCGGCACCTGCCCGTCCGAGTTCCCGGGCGGCGGCTTCCCCTGGGACGGGTCGGGTTCCGGCTTTCCGTGCGCACCCATGGCGGCCTCCCGATGCGGATGAACAGTGGTATCGATCGTTTCGCACGGAGATATGCGTCTGCCGGCTTTTCCTCATCCGTGGCCGAAAGCCCCACCGGGACCAGGAGTCCGCAGTCGATCCCGGTCACCCGGCTGTCAGCATGGACATCCTTGGCGGACTCTTCCCCGCCGACCGATGCTGAACGGCCCGTAACAAGACCGCGTCCTCGACGAAGCAGCCGAAAGCGCCGACCTGTTCAGGCCGATGCGCATGTTCGACATCACGGAGCAGACCGCCATCTGCCGCATCACCGCCGCCCGCCCCGAGCGCACTGCCAAGCTGCCCAGAAGCCCGCTTGATTCAGCCCTGGAGGGTGGCAAGCCAGTCGGTCAGCAGGCGGTTGACCTCGTCGGGGCGCTCCTGCTGGATCCAGTGGCCGCAGCCGTCCAGGAGGTGGGCGGCCGAGAGGCCGGGGAGGGTGGTGGGGTAGGCGTCGATGGCGTCGGACATCCAGGTGGTGGAGGCGTCCAGGGTGCCGCCGATGAACAGGGACGGCTGCATGATCGGGGCTCCGCGGTGCGGGGCGAGGTCTTCCCAGTCCCGGTCCATGTTGCGGTAGCGGTTGAGTGCGCCGGTGACCCCTGTGCGCTCGAACTCCCCGGCGTAGACGTCGAGGTCGTCCTCGCTCAGCCAGGCCGGGAGGACCCCCGTGGGGAAGCGGTCGCGCAGCCGGCCGCCGCGGGCGACGAAGTGCGGGTCGGGCTCGCCCTGGGCAGGCATGGTGTCGGCGGACAGGGCCGCGTAGAAGCCCGCGAGCCAGCCCCGGACGTCGGGCTCGATCTCCGCCTCGGCTCGGCCGGGCTCCTGGAAGCAGGAGACGTAGAACTCCTGCCCGGGGCCGCCGATCCGGCCGAAGATGTCGGTGGGACGGGGGCCGCCGGGCGGCGCGTAGGGGACGCTCAGCAGGCCGACGGCGCGGAAGACGCCGGGGTGGAGCAGCGCGGAGGCGGCGGCGATGTTGGAGCCCCAGTCGTGGCCCACGACCACCGCGCTCTCCTCGCCGAGGGCGTGCACGACGGCGACGTTGTCCTCCACCAGGTCGAGCATCCGGTAGGCGTCGGTCGTCCCCGGCTTGGAGGAGCGGCCGTAACCGCGCACGTCGATCGCCACCGCCCGGTAGCCGACCGCGGCGAGGGCCGGGAGCTGGTAGCGCCAGGAGTACCAGGACTCGGGGAAGCCGTGCACCAGCAGGACCAGCGGGCCGGTGCCCTGCTCGACCAGGTGCAGGCGCCCGGCCGGAGCCTCGACGGTACGGTGGCGGAGCTCGGCGGTCGGCTCGGGCTGCATGGGTTTCTCCTCGGTTCGCGGCGGGCGCGGCTGTCCGTCGATCATGCGACGCGACACCGGCCCGACGCGATCAGCGTTGCCGTACTGGCAAACTTGCAGGACAGAGCGGTGGAGCGGCACTGTCTACGAGAGGGAGCGGGAGTGGTGGCGGTCGAGGACGTGGACGGCACGCCGGCCGCGATGGGGCCCCGGTTGCGGGCCGCGCGTGAGCGCCACGGCGGGACGCTCGCCGGTGTCAGCCGCGCGACCGGCATCTCGGCCAGCACGCTGTCCCGGATGGAGACCGGCCGGCGCAAGCCCACCCTGGAGGTGCTGCTTCAGCTGTCGAGGGAGTACGGCGTCGGCCTGGACGAGCTGGCCGGTACGGCACCCGCCTCCGCGGTCGAGCCGCGCCGCACGGCGCCGCTGAGCTTCGGCGACGACAAGGCGGTGCTGCCGTTGACCCGGTACGTCGGCGGCCTGCACGCCCACAAGCACGTCCTGCCCGCCCTCGACGGGCCGCCCGCGCGGCCCCGTCAGGTCTCCCACGACGGCTACGAGTGGCTGTGCGTCCTGTACGGGCGGCTGTGGCTCGCGCTCGGCGACCAAGACCTCCTCCTCACCCCCGGAGACACCGCCGAGTTCGACACCCGCACTCCGCACGCGGTGGCGAACGCCGGCCCTGGCGGCCCGGTCGAGTACCTGATCATGTTCGGACCGCAGGGCGAGCGCCTACGTCCACGCACCCCTCCAGCCCCAGGCCGCGGAAACCACCGGCCGGAACGCGCCCCGGCCGACCGGGAAGAACACCCGTAGGCTCCGGACTCCGCTCCGACAAAACAGCGAAACCACGCCCCGCACGCAGGCTCGCGCCCAAGGGCTGCCCGGATTCCCGGAATTCGCGTGCTGCCGACCGCGCGATGTCCAAGGTCCCCAACGGCGAGCGCGGCCGTCGTGAAGTGGCGTCGAGCAGGGCCTGGGCGCCCTCGGCGCCCAACCCGATGACGAGGGCAAGCCCGGCCGAGGATCGCTGGAGAAAGTCCTGCGGGCCGTCGGCGCGCGGGGCAGCCGGCGCTTCTGCGGGCGGCTTGTTGCTTCTGCCGCTTGGTCGAAGACGCTACCAGGGCGTCGAACTCGCGGACGCTGAGTCCCACCCAAGGCGCCCTTCTCTTCGACTACTTGATCGAGATTCCCGACGCCTCCGAGTGATGTCAGCGGTGGCGAGGCCGACAGCACTCCTTCCGCCACGCACAGCGCTGGGGGCCATGGCGGTGCACCTGGACCGGCTGCGCGCGGCTGCGGCTGCGGCTGCGGCTGCGGCTGCGGCTGCGGCAGATCCTCGTCCTTCGGGCCGTGTGCCCGGGGCTGCCCGAGATCGCCGGGTCCTGGCCGAGCAGGTCGGCGAGGTGGAAGCTCTGCGCGGCCACCACCGGCGGCTGCTCGGCCAGGACCCGGCCGGCCGGACTCATGGCCGCCGGGCACCGTGTCGACGCCGAGCCGGTGCAGTCCGAGATCGACGCCCGGTACCGGGCCCTGACCGCGCTGCGCACCGTGACCGCCGACGAGTACCGGGCCATGGGCCGCTCCTGCGTGGACAACGACGCCTGGCGCGCCGCGTCGTGCGTCGATGGCGTGGCCGCGGTGTCGAGGTCGGGGCCGAGCAAAAGCTCAGACCAAGCGTCGCTTTCCACGACGCCTGCGGTCTGCCTGAGCACGCCAAGATGCTCACGAGGGTACTGGCCGCGAGCCGTCGCGCGGTGTCTGCCGAGTCGTACGCCCGGCTGACCGGAGCTGTCTGCCGCCGGAGTTCTGATCAGGTGGTCCTCGCCGTCAGCAGTCGGCGTCGTCCGCCGCGATGCCGTCCTGCGCGCTCTGCGCTACGCGGGCGAGCAGGGTGCGCAGCTGGAGGGCGTCGCGTTCGTCGAGGCCGGTGAGCAGTTCGGCTTCCGCAGCGGCGAGTTGGTGGCGCACCTCTGCCAGGCGGGTGCGTCCGGTGCCGGTGAGCAGGACCTGGCGGGCACGGCGGTCGCGGGGGTCGGGCCTGCGGGTGACGAGGCCGTGGGCTTCGAGGTCGTCGAGGAGATAGGTCATCACGGTCCGGTCGAGGCTGACCGCTTTGGCGAGGGCGAGCTGGGAGGGCGGCTCACCACTCGCGAGGGCGACGAGGACGAGGTAGGCGCGCGCGCCGCCCGGCAGGTCGGCGACGGATGCGGTGGCGATTCGGCGGAAGGCCGAGGACACCATGCGGATCGCCCAGCCCAGGTCCGTGTCCAGCGCCAGCTCGGTGCTCTCGCCGGGGTGCTTGTCGGACGTCGATGCGCTCATGACCGCACCATAACACAATGCTATGCATCCAAGATGTTCTTGCTAACAGAACATCTGAGATGCATAGTGAATTACGTAGTCGCGGCGGCAGCACGGCAATCGCTGATCGCCCGGATCGCCTAGCGCAAGGACATGAGGAAGATGAGCAGCAGCTACGTTCTGCGGGGCCGTACGGCACTGGTGACCGGAGCCACGTCAGGGATCGGCAGAGCCATCGCCCGAAACCTGGCCGGGCAGGGTGCCGCGGTGGTGCTCCACGGCCGCGACCAAGGGCGCGGTGAGGCGCTGGTGAAGGAACTCGCGGCCGAAGGCGCCAAGGCGCGTTTCATCGCCGCTGACCTCTCCGACGCCGAGGACACACTGCGGCTGGCTGCCGAGGCCGGCGCGGTCGACATTCTGGTGAACAACGCAGGCCTGTACGAGCTCGCGTCGACGCCCGCGACGGATGCCGCGAGTTTCGACCGGCACATCGCCGTCAACACCCGCGCCCCGTTCCTCCTGGTCGGCGCTCTGGCGCCGGCGATGGCCGAGCGCGGGCATGGGTCGATCGTGCTGGTCGGCTCCAGCTCCACCCGCATGCCCGCACCCATCGGTGCCGCCTACGGCGCTTCCAAGGCCGGTGCGGAGATCCTCACCCGCTACTGGGCCACCGAGTTCGGGCCGTCCGGCGTGCGGGTCAACGCGGTCTCCCCGGGTCCGGTGCACACCGAGGGCACGAGGGCGATGCTCGGCGAGCACATCGCTGTCCTGGACTCCGTCAACGCCCGCGGTCGCGCCGGCGATCCCGCCGAGATCGCCGAGATCGTCTCCTTCCTCGCCGGCCCGGCCAGCTCGTACGTCAACGGTGCCGTGCTGTTCGCCGACGGCGGCGAGCGCGGCGCCCTTCCCACCTGAAGAGCATCGTCGTGGACATCTTCGTCATCGGAGCCACCGGTTTCGTCGGCGGCAATCTCGCCCGCCACCTGACCGGTGAAGGCCACGCCGTCTCGGGCGTGGCCCGCACCAATACCGCTGCCGCCGCCCTCCAGGAGCTGGGTGTCGCCCCCGTCGCAGCCGATCTGGACGCGCGCCGCCCGGCCGCGATCGACGCCGCGCTGGCCGCGGACGCGGTCGTCTACGCGGCCCGGGCCGACCCGGAGCAGGAGACCGCGACCGTCGCAGACCTCACCCGGGCGCTGGCCGGGACCGGTAAGACGCTGGTCTTCCTGTCCGGTAGCGGTGTGCTGATGCAGCGCACCGCAGGCGCCTGGAGCCCGGACATCTTCGCTGAGGACGACCCGTTCGTCACCGAGCCGCTGGCCGGCTTCCGCAAGGCCGCCGAGGACACCGTCCTGGCCTCCGCCGCAGACGGGGTACGCGCCATGGTCATCCGGCCCGGCCAGATCTGGGGCCCGGGCGACCACGGACACATGTCGATGGTCTACCGGTCCGTCGCCGCACTCGGAGCCGCCGCCTACATCGGCAACGGGCTGGCCGTCTACAGCCACGTCCACATCGATGACGTGACCCGCCTGTTCAGCCTCGCCCTGGCCGAGGGACGCCCGGGCGGCCTGTATCACGCGGTCGCCGGCGAGACGCCGAACCGGTGGATCGCGGAGAAGGTCGCCGAAGACCTCGGCGTCAAGACCCGCAGCGTCACCCCCGAGGAAGGCGAGCAGATGTGGGGAGTGTTCGGCACCCTCATCATGGCCGCCTCCAGCCGTATCCGCGCCGTCACCGCCCGGCAGGAACTGGGCTGGCAGCCCCAGCACGCCGACATGTTCACCATGATCGGTGATCAACGGCTGCGTGACCTGACAAAGCCCGGCTCCTGACGCCGGCGCCGCCCCTTCCGCCTACAGGGGGGGACGGCTTTCCCACACCTTCTCCGGCTCGAAAGGAAACGCCCTGTGCGTACAACCGACTGGCTTCCCGACGGCTTCACCGTAAAGCGGATCGCCACCAACGACACGCACCTCTCTGTCGCGGTCGGAGGCAACGGACCCGTCCTGGTCCTCCTGCACGGCTGGCCCCAAACCTCCCGCGCCTGGGCCCGCGTCATGCCCGCGCTCGCCCGCACCCACACCGTCGTCGCCCCCGACCTGCGCGGCACCGGCGAGAGCGACCGTCCCGAAGACGGCTACGCCAAGACCCACCAGGCCGACGACGTCCGCGGCGTCCTTCACTCCCTGAACCTCGCAGGGCCGGTCGCGGTTGCCGGCCACGACATCGGCGCGATGGTCGCCCTGGCCTGGGCGGCCTCCCACCCCGACGACATCTCGCGTCTGGTCCTCATCGACGCCCTGCTGCCCGGTTTCGGCCTGGAAGAGGCGATGAACGTCGCGGAAGGCGGCATGTGGCACTTCGGGTTCTTCATGACCCCGCACATACCGGAGATGCTCTTCGACGGCCACGAACTCGAGTTCGTCACCGCCACGTTCACCGCCATGGCCAACCCCGGCACCTTCTCCAAAACCGACCTCGTCGCCTACGCGCGGGCATACACCGGCCGAGACCGGCTGCGCGGAGGGTTCAACCACTACCGCACCCTCCTCGACGACGGCCGCGACAACCGCGCCCTGCTCGCCCGGCGCAAACTGCCCATGCCCGTCCTGGCCATCGGCTCCAACCACTCCGGCACCACCACCGCAAAGGCCCTTGAGCCCCACGCCGTCGCCGTGGAAGGCGCCGTCGCTCCCACCGGGCACTTCGTCGCCGAAGAAGACCCCACATGGTTCACCGAAACGGTGACATCTTTCCTCGCCTGAACGAATTTCTCCGGTGTCGGAGTGGGGCACCCGGCGCGTCAGCGGCAGCCGCGCCCTCGCCGCAGGGCTACACAGTCAGTTGGGACCACGGGAATACACGCAACAAGGCGCCCACCGCCACCAGGCCGTATTCCGGCGCGGGCCGGCTTGGGCATACGGCTCGCGGACACCTGCACATCGGCGCCCGGCACTAGGCAGTGCCTTCACATGATCACCGTTGGTGGATCATGATGCCGGGATACGTCACCACGAACTGTCCAATGCCGACTGGGAGTTCGTCCGGCCGCTGTTGCGCGGGCGGAAGCGGGTGGACGACCGCAGGGTCCCGAACGGGACCGTGTGGAAGTTCCGGACCGGGACAGCCTGGCGGGACGTGCCCGGGCGCTATGGTCCGGGGGCACGCCGCATACGCGTTTTCGCAGGTGGGCGGCGGACGGGACGTTCGACCGGATGCTGCGAGCCCCGCAGGCGAAGGCGGACGCGGCGGGAGACATCGAGTGGCTGGTCTCGGTCGATTCCACCATCGTCCGCGCTCATCAGCTGCGGGCGGGGCCCGAGAAGGGGGCTCCGGGACCCGTCCCCCGGCCGGTCCAGAGGCGGCCTGACCAGCAAGATCCACCTGGCCTGCGACGGCCGGGGCCGCCCGCTCACCTTCGTCGTCACGGGCGGCAACACCAACGACCGCACCCGGTTCACCACCGTGATGGAAGCGATCCGGGTGCCCCGGCCCGGACCGGGACGACCCCGCATCCGGCCCGAGCGGATCGACCAGGTCAACGACCGTATCCGCCGAGGCGAAAACCTGTGCCGGCTCGTCCGGGCCGCCTACCGGCGCCGCAACGTCGTCGAGCACTGCTTCAACAAGCTCAAGCACAACAAAGCCCTCGCCACCCGCTACGACAAACGCGCCCGCCGCTACCAGGCCATGGTTGCCTTCGCCTGCCTACACCTCTGGCTCCCCTGACATTGCGGACCCAACCTGGGGCGAGGGAGACGGGCCCGCTCTACCTAGAGAATTTCCTGCTCAGGGGGTCTCTTTTGATCTTCCGGTCTGCCAAGGCCGGTCGGTTCGCGGTCGCTGGGCAGCGCGGTGTCGGTGCCGAGCGGGTGCAGGCCCATTTCCTGCGGAGCCTGTTCCGCTCGGGCGAAGAAGTGGGTGCGGACCGAGCGGGTGTGGTGAGGGAGCGCGGACGTGTAGGCGGCGTGGCCCGCGGGGGTGAGGGAGACGGTCATGAGTCTGCCGCGGCCGGCGGATGTGCGGTCGATGAGGCCGCGGCGCTGCATGCGCGTGAGTTGGTGCGAGAGCCGGGTCACGCTCCAGTGGACGAGTTCGCCGAGGCGCTTCTGCGGCATCCGGCCGTGCTCGGTCTCGTACAGGCGCGCCAGGATCTGGAAGTCCGCACCGGATAGGCCGGTCGTGGTGAACAGGTCTCGCTCGACCGCGGAGACCACGCTCTCGCTGAACTGGAGGAAGGCCCGCCAGATCTGCTGCTCCCGCTGCGAGAGCAGTTCGGGCGGAGGGTCGCTTTCCATGATCTCCCTTGTCGTGTGCGGTCCTGACGAGTATCGTCCAGACTACGACTTGATGTGTCAACTTGATGGATCAATTCATGGGGATGCGAGGTGCGGCTGATGCGGACGGTAGCGGTGCTCGGGACCGGCGACTCCGGCTCGGCGATGGCGCGGCGACTGCGGGAACGCGGCTTTTCGGTCCGCGCGTGGAACCGGACCGAGGCCCGCGCGCGGCCACTCGAAAGCGATGGCGTGGCGGTGTTCCCCACCTCTGCGGAGGCAGTACGCACCGCCGACGTCGTCCTGGTCACGGTGTTCGACGCGACCGCGGTGCTGGACGTGATCGGGCAGATCGCGTCCTTCGTCGAACCCGGTGCGGTGGTGGCGCAGTGCGCGACCATCGGCGACGACATCGAGGCGGTCATCGCCAGGGCGGGAGACCTCGGCGTGCCCCTTCTCGACGCGCCCTTCCTGGGCAATCCAGGACCTGCGCGGCGCGGCGAGCTGACGATCATGGTGGCGGGCGCACCCGACCACAAGCGGCTGGCCAGCCCGGTCTTCGAAGCGCTCGCGACCAACGTGGTCGACGTCGCCGACCGTCCGGGCGGTGCGAGCAGGTTGAAGCTGGCCTGCAACACGTGGCTGTTCGGTATGAACGCGGTGGCTGCGCAGGCCGCTGTCCTGGCCGAGTCCTTCGGGCTGGACTCCAGGCTCTTCCTGCGCGCCGTGAGCGGATCGAACGCCGACAGCGCGTACCTGCACTACCGCTCGGCCCAACTGACCGGCGCGACCGACGCCGTGCTCAGCCCGGTCCGCGCCGCAGTCAAGGACCTCGCCCACATCCGTGCTGCCGCGGTGTCGGCGGGAATCCCGGACCTGCTGTTGGGGAGAGTCGAGCAGCTCTACACCCGCGCCGCGGACGCCGGCCTCGGCGACCGCGACCTGACCGCGGTCCGCGCGGTCCTCGACGGGCAGGTCATGAGGCGACAGGGCGCGGAGCCGGCGGTCCTGGACGGAATCCACCACCTGAAGTTCCCGGTGAGCGATGTAGACCGGAGCCTGGCCTGGTGGGAGCGGGCGTTCGGCGCGGTACGGCGACCGCACCTGGACCACCGCACACCGGAGGGCGTCCTGTTCGGATACGTCATCGCGGTCCCCGGAGTCCAGGAACCGGTCGAACTGCGGCTGGCCCCCGGATCGGCCGGCGCGGTCAGCGGATTCGACCCGGTGACCTTCGCTGCACCCGACCGATCGGCAGTCCAGGCGTGGGTCGACCGTTTCGAGGCGGCGGGCGTGGCCAACTCGGGCCTGCTGCGCGGGCTGAACAGCTGGCTGGTCGTCGTACACGACCCCGACGGCGTACCGATCAGGATCTGCAGCCGGGAAACGCACGCCTGGGACGCCGAAGGCGTGGATTTCGACTCCCCGTGGATCACACCGCTGGTGCGCGACCAGCTTTGACGACAGCCGCACTGGGTCTCCGTACAGACTCCGGCCCCGATGCTGCCCGGAACGATGGGGGCGTAGTCACCGTGCCGACACCGCCTCCGGCCCACGCCGACAGCGTTTGTCACAACCGAGCCGACCGGTCCGTGCCACACGTCCAACGCCTGCTCGTACTCACCGGAATCGTCGAACGAGAAGCACGACAACTCACCAGCTTCCTCCGCGGCCCTGACCCCCTCGCCCACCGTCGCGAAGGTCTCGGTGAAGCCACCCCACGGCGTCGCCGACGGCGCGTAGTCGTCCATCGACGCCAGCTGCGGCATGCGCGGCCAGCGCGTCGAAGACGGAGGTCGTGCGCGGCGGGGCGGCCGAACGCCTCTTCGCCTGCTGGGCCGCCCGCTTCTGCTGCGCCCTCTTGTCCGTCGTTCCTACCCGCGCTGATCGTGTTCTGATATCAACCGTTCAACGGCTTATCAGGCCGCGCGTTAAAGAATGTCGCCCAAGAGGTTGCCCATGTCGTCGGGGCGCCGGCTCAGGCCACTTCACCGGGCAGCGGCCGGGAAGGCGGTCAAGGACTTCGAGAAGCGGTTCGGTAACCCGGGGGGACGGACAGGGCCGTCCCCCCGGGTGAGGGCTTCCCAGGGGACGGCACGGACGGTCAGCGGAAGAGGCGGAAGAACCCGCGCACCTGCTCGACCAGCGACTCCGGCTGCTCCAGCGCGGCGAAGTGGCCACCCTGCGGCAGTTCCTCGAACCAGCGCAGGTCGGTGAACCGCAGCTCGGCCTCCCGCCTCGACGGGCGGCTTATGTCGCGCGGGTAGACCGACAGGCCGGATGGCGCGGTCACCTTGTCCCGGAAGTTGGCGAAGCTCTCCCAGTACAGGCGCGCCGACGACGTGGCCGACGCGGTGAACCAATAGACCGAGATCTCGTCGAGAATCGTCTGCCGCGACAACGCGTCCTCGGGATGGCCGTCGTTGTCCGTCCACGCCCAGAACTTCTCGGCGATCCAGGCGGCCTGCCCCGCCGGGGAGTCGGTGAGGCCGTAGCCGAGCGTCTGCGGCCGGGTCGCCTGGATCGCCGAGTACCCCCGGCCGGTGCGCTGCATCTCCTTCTCGGCCTCAAGGTTCGCCAGCTCCGCGGGCGTCGGGTCGTCGAACGTGCCCGCCGCCACGGATCCCAGGTTCAGGTGCACGCCGGCGACCCGCTCGGGCGCCACCTCACCCAGCACCGCGGACACCGCCGAACCCCAGTCACCGCCCTGCGCGCCGTACCGTTCGTAGCCCAGCGAGACCATCAACGTGTCCCAGGCGCGCGCGGTGCGACGGACGCCCCACCCGGTCGTCGACGGCTTGTCGCTCCAGCCGTACCCGGGCAACGACGGCGCGACCACGTGGAACGCGTCCGCCGGGTCACCGCCGTGCGCGCGCGGGTCGGTCAGCGGGCCGAGGATCTCCAGGAACTCGAGCACCGAACCCGGCCACCCGTGGGTGAGCACGAGCGGGAACGCGTCCGGCTCCGGCGAGCGGACGTGCAGGAAGTGGATGCCCAGCCCGTCGATCGTGTCGCGGTACTGCGGGAACACGTTCAGCCGCTCGGCGAACCCGAAGTCGTAGTCCTCGGCCCAACTGCGGCACAGCTCCTGCGCATACGCCAGCGGCAAACCCTGGGACCAGTCGTCCACCGGCTCGCGCTCGGGCCACCGTGTCCGTCGCAATCGTTCACGCAGGTCCGCGATCTCGGCTTCGGTGATGCTGACCTCGAATGGCCTGGCGGGCATGGCAAGGCTCCTTACTGGTCAAGGCGTTATCGGATCAGACGCGGGGGGACCGTCATCGCGGGCTCCCACACGTGGCGTCGGGTTCGGAGCGGCGGTCGGCGGAAGGACGCCGGGTCAGGCTGAGGACGAGTCCGGCCAGGGGAAGTGCCGCGAGCATGGCGAGGGCCACCGGCACCGGCACGATGCCGGACAGGCCCGCGACAGCGGCCGGACCGATCCCGCCGCCCAGGGCGGTCATGAAGTTGAGCAGGCCCTGTGCGGTGTCGCGGTCGTCCGCGGCGACCAGGTCCGGCGCGAGGCTCACCAGTACGGCTTGGGCACCGGCGAACCCGCACACGGTCAACGCCGTACCGACGACGATCGGGATCGGCCCGGCGAAGATCGCGACCACGAGCACGCCGACGACGGTGAGTGCCGCAAGCCCGGCCGACACCTGCCAGCCGGCGAACCGGTCGGTCAAGGTGCCGACCAGCCGCCCGGCCAGCACCGAGCAGGCGGCGGCCGGGACCAAGAGCACGCCGGCTTCCAGAGGGCCACCGCCCGTGGCCTGCTCGATCAGGGACGGGGCGCGGAACAGCACCCCGTAGTAGCCGGCGAAGACGGTCCCGCCGATGAGCCCGGCGGCCAGGAAGCCGCGGGATGCGATCACCCGCCGGGGCACGAACCCGTCGGGCGTGCTTCGTACGCGCCACCACAGGCTCACGGCGGCGAGCGCCCCGGCGGCAACCACAACGAGCATGACCGGCGCGGGCAGGCCGACCGAGTGCGCCTGCAGCAACGTGATCAAGGAGCCGGCGAGTACCGACAGCACGGCCGCGCCGACGATGTCGAGTCGTCCGGCCGAGCCGTTCCGCTCGCCGCCACCGCTCCGCGTCAGCGCGCGCCTACTCGGCCATGCGGCCAGCAGGAGAGGCAGCGCGAGGACCGGGATGGCGAGCACGGCACGCCACCCGAGCCAGGTGGTCACCGCCCCGCCCATCAGTGTCCCGCACCCCGACGCCGTCGCGGCGGCGGCCGCGATGATTCCCAGGGCGCGGATCCGTTGCCGTCCCGGAAGGGCGGTGGCCGCGGCAAAGACGGCGATCACGGTCGCGCCCGCCCCGGCACCGCCGATCAGTCGGCCGACGATCACGACGGACAGCGTCGGCCCGGCTCCGGCGAGCGCGGAGCCCGCGGCGAGCGCCACGACCCCGGCGACGAGGACCTGGAAGGGGCTCCAGCGGACCAGCAGCCGACCCGCGACCGGCATCGCGAGCGCGGAGGTCAGCGACCACGCGGCGAGAATCCATGCGGTGGCCCCGAACGGCACCGCGAGTGCGCGGCCGATGGCCGGCAGGGCCACCGACGGCGCTCCCAGTGCCACGTACATCGGCAGCACCAGCATCCCCAAGGTCAGCCCCAGCCGACGCCCGTCCGGGGCGTCGGTTCGCTCCGGTGCCGGGGTCCCACCGGGCGGGATCGTCTGCGGTGTCGTCTCCCGCCGAACATGCTGTGACATGCTAAAGCTCCTTTGGGTGTAACGTTACGGAGCAGTGAGGAGATACGTCAAATGCAGGATGCGTATTACAGCCCGTCGGTGGTCCAGACGGCCGTCGACCTGGCCAACACCTTGAGGCCGATCAAGGGAGAGGACGCGCTCAAGACCGTGGAGCAGCTCCGGAACTTCCTTGACGACCATCCCGCGGTTGAGCCTCCGACTTCGGCCGCGGACCAAGGAACAGGTCCGCGGCATCTCACCCGCGCCGACCTGGCGGAAGTCCGCGCGTTGCGCGAGACGGTGCGTGAGGTGCTCGAACGCGCGAACGCGGACGCGGTCGAAGCTGCGGCTCTGATCAACGACGGTCTGCGTCGCAGCCGCGCCACCCCGGTACTGCGCCACGAGGACGACCGCTGGTGGACCGAGGTGACCTCCGACACCGACCGCTACTCGGCGCACCTTGCCGCGACCATGCTCAGCGCGCTGGCCTCCGTGATCGCCACGCTCGGTCCCGCTCGTCTCGGCGTATGTGCCGGGCCGACCTGTCGGGCCACTTTCGTGGACCTCTCGCGCAACGGCTCGAAGCAGTACTGCACCCGAACCTGCGCACACCGGGCCAGCGTCGCGGCCTACCGGAGCCGGCGCAGCCCACGTTGAACGCCCGCGCCTGACCCTGCCAGGCCAGCGCTGGGGTTCCGTCCGAGCCCGCCTTCGGCGCACTCGCTCGGGCCGCCGAGGGCGTTCCGCGGATCCGCGCCACGCACTCCGGCGCTCCCTGCTCGCCCTGCCGATCAGCCTGCGCTCCATCAAGCAGACCGCGAGCGACGGTGACGGCCACCAGACCGTTCTCCCCCGCCGTCACCCATTCGACTGATGGTCGTTTCAGATGCGAATCATCACTCTGATGTGCAGAAGGTCTGGTGGCCTTCCTTGGTGAAGGCGGACGAGGTGAGGTCGAGCGGCGGAGTGGGCGGTGGGTGACAGGCCATCAGGGATGGTCACCTGGCGGAGAGTTCTCTCCCGGTCGATACCAGGTCAGGCCATCGGTGTGAGTGTCCCTGCGGCTGCCCGGACGAAGGACTCCACCGGGTTCAGGTAGGGGAGCTTGTCGAGCGGCTGGTCGGTGAAGAAGTGGCCGATCAGGTCGGCGAGTTCGGTGTCCCGTTCGATCTGGACGAGGTGGTCGGACTCCTTGATGGTGGTGAACCGGCCGCCGAGTTCCTTGGCGACGCTCCGGCCGATCGGGGGCGGGGTGATGGTGTCGAACTCCCCCGTGAACACCAGGACCGGGGCGGTGACATCCGGTTCGGGCACGCTCCAGGGGTGAGTGAGCAGCCGTTCGTGATGCACCATGTCCATGGCCAGCTCACGTTCGGTGAGGGTCGCGAACCTCTGGCGCATCAGCCGCGCCACGGCGGCCTTGCGGCGCACGAATCCGTGGCCGTCCGGGGCCATGAACTGCTTGACCATGTCCTGGGCCAGCGCGTCGAAGTCCCGGTCCTCGGCCATGGTGCGCCACCGTCCGGATGCCTCCCGGTACTCGGGGGAGGTCGTCCTGGCGGTGCCGCCCAGCATCAGGCGGGCGACGCTTTCGGGGTGCCGCTGCGCCAGGCGCAGGGCGATGGCGGCTCCGAAGCACGCTCCGAAGACGTTGACGCGGCCGAGGGACAGTGTCCGGGCGGTGTGCTGGACCGTGTCGGCCAGGAAGTCCATCCCGTGTTCGACCGGCAGCGGGTCCGCCTCCCCGTACCCGGGGAGTTCCAGGGTGACCACGGTGGTGTGGGGCAGGAGGCGCTGCTCGTATCGCAGCCAGGAGAAGCGATCCTGCGAGGAGCCGCCGAGGAGGATCAAGGGCTCGGTCGTCAGCTCCGGTCCGGTGCCCGTGTCGGGCGCGACGGCGGTGCGGACGAGGTACCCGTAGCCGTTGAAGTTCAGTCTGTGCTCCGTGGCCTCGCCGTACGAGGGAGAAGAGGTCATGGGCCGTGTGTAGCCGGGGGCCGCCGCCCGTATCCGGAGGTCGCGGGCCCGATCACTCGTATGGGTGAAACGTTGCCGCCGCAGGGCACAGTGGCACTGTTCCCCTCTTGGGGCACCGGTTCAGTGCCCATACTCGCCTGGATAAGAGTGCTGCTGGTGGCGTGGGGCAGCTACAGGGACGCGCGCCGCCGTACGCCGTGCTGAGCGTTCGCCTGCAGGCCACGGGGGTAGGGGTCACCCTCGTCACCTCCGAGCGGCTGGCCGCGCTATTCCGGCGCCACGGTGTTCCGGTGCGCGACCTGCCTCTGACCGAGCATGAGCAGTCCGCGCTGGCACCGGACCGGTTCGACCGGGGACAGGCCATCGCACGGCTGCGGCGGAGGAAGCGGAACACCCAGGGCCATCGCGCTCGTGGCAGCAGCGTCCACGGTAGCGGCAGCAGTTGACGCCATTGTCTGTTCATCCTGCCTGCCGCAGACCGCGGCCCGCCGCCCTGGCCCCGAGTATCCGCAGCTGCTCGGGCTTTTGACGCAGCAGAAACGCCGGTGACGGTACGGGGGACTGCGGCGGCAGGCGACCACGACCGCGCCCGCATCGAGGTGAGGGACCCGAACAACCGGACCCTGCCCGTCATCCGAGCCGCGACGGAGACGCAGGAGTACGGACGCGGACTGGCGCTCGTCGCGGCGCCGGCGGAGAGATGGGGAGCGGAACCGGGGTCAGACGGCAAGACGGTGTGGTGCGAGCTTTCCGCACCAGTCGTCCTGGGTCCCGGACACCGAGCCGGCACCGGGTGATGCCCGGCCAGGCGGACGACGCCCGACCCCGGAGGGGCACGCGCCAGTCCCGGTGCCGCCACGGCTACCGCGGCTGCCGCACCGGGACTCGGCCACCGCGGCGCCGGTGTCACGCCCTGGCGCGGGGGCCGACCAACTCCTCGTACAAGGCTCGGCGTTGCGGCGAGACCTCGTCGGTCTTGGCGAGTGCGCTCTCCCAGTCGCGCTGGATCTCGTCCAGGTAGGTTCGCCAGTCGCCGCTGGGGTGGGAGGCGCCCATCGCCCGCAGGTCGACGAGGCGTTCGTTCTTGCCGAGGCCGCCGGAGCCGACCTTGTCCGCCTTGTGACCGTGCAGGACCGACTCGGGGTTCGAGGTCGCCTCGGTGGAGCGGAAGTCGTGCTCGTAGCCGACCGGGCTGTCCGCGTGCGGTGCGATGGTCTCGATGCCGATCTGGAGGGAGCCGTCCTTCTCCGTGGTGGGGCGGTGGTAGACCAGCAGGACGTGGCCGTACGAGCCGTTCGGAAGGACCATGTTGCCGTTCCAGTCCTTGGAGCCGAATCCGCCGCCGGAGATGTCCTGGCCCCACAGCTTGGGGCTGGCGGCGCCGACGGAGAGCTTGTTCGTGAGGGACGCCTTGATGCCGCCCTTCTCCTCGAACTTGCCGGGCTTTTCCCCCTTGTTGGCGCCGATGGAGGTGCGGTGGGTGGCGAAGTCCCGTTCCGTCACGCCGTCCGCGGGCTCTCCCTTGGTGTCGTCCTTGGTCACGCCCAGGAAGTGCGGGAGCTGGTAGGCCGCCTCATCCTTCGAACTCAGAGCAGGTATACGGATGTTGACGCGACCGCCGTGGGCCAGCGCGCGGATGACGTCCTTCTCGTAGTCGGCTTCGTGCTTGCGCTTCGCCGGATCGTAGAGCTCCAGCCCGTGCCGCAGCACAAGGAGGATCTTGGTGAGCATCTCACGGCCCTGGGCGTCCTTCTTCGCGTAGTCGGGGGCCTTGCCCTTGCCCTTGCCCAGCGCGGCGCCCTCGGCCGGTACGGCATCCCCGTGCCGGCGCGCGTCGGCCATGCCCTCCGGATACAGGGTGTCGACGGCGGTGTCCCGGATCTGCTGGTTGCGCTCCTGCTCCAGGTCCTGCCGTTCCTCCGGCGTGGTGCCGGGCGCCTGGGTGAGCATGAACCGGCCGAGCGTGTAGGCCGGGTCCGTCGGCGTGTTGATCCCCGGGGCACGCAGGGCCGGGTGGTTCTTGCGGACGGCCAGGGTCGCGGTGAGGACGCGTTTGCCGGCGGCCAGTTTCAACCAGTCGCTGAACGGCCCCTCGGTGTACTTCTCGGCCTCGTCGTACGTGCCGATCCCCACGTCTTTGAGCCACCGCTGGTTGACCGAGGAGAGCTGCCTGATGTCCTCCAGGTCCTGATCGCTGAACGCCTCACCCCGCATCACCCTCCGGTCCAGGTTCTTCCGCAGCCGGGCGGGGCCCTGGACCATCCACTGCTCGGGCCACCACGTTCCGGGGGCGAAGATGTTCCGTTTGGACTTCTTCTGAACGGTGTTCTGCTCGATCGACTGGCTGAGGCGGGCGATGATCTCCTTGCCCTTGGGAGCCGCTTCCTCCGCCGGTCCGGCCGCCTCGGTGACGGACTCCTCGGCGGTGTCGGTCGGCCCCGTGCGCTGGACCGCCGTCTCCGCGGACCGGGCGTCAGCGTGACCGTGGCCCTCAACGGCACCCCGGCGGCCCGCTCCCTCACCCAGGACCGTGCTGGTGCCGCCGGAGCGCATCCGCGAGGCGTTGGACTCCGCCTCCCGTTCCTCGCCGTCGTCCGGGCGCGTCATGTTGAACCCACCGCCCGTCGGATGCCCGACCGAGGCCCGCTGCCGGTTGCGGACCGCGTGCGTCAACTCGTGGTCCAACGTCTGGGCGTCACCGCCCCCTTCACCGATCACGATGTCCTGGCCCACGGTGAACGCCCGGGCCTGAACGGCGGCTGCGGCCTGTGCCGCGGACGGGCCGGTGTGCAGCCGGACATCGGACAGGTCGGCCTGGAACTGCTCCTCCTTGCGGACCCGCGTCGCGTGGTCCAGAGGGCGGCCCGGCTCGCGCAGACCGGCCTCCACGTCGGAGCGGTCGGGAGCGTGCGAGCCCGCCTCGGCATCGGCGCGCTGCACGGCCTCCCCCCGGCGAGGCTCGTCCCCTTCCCGCTCGCGGCGCATCATCCTCAGCACCGCCTGGTTGCCGACGCTCGCCTGCAACCCCAGTAATCCGCCGGGCGCGGCCGGGCGGACGGTCTTTTCCCGGCCGTCCGCGGCTTCCGAACGCTTCCTGTCGTGCGCTCTCATCGATGCCCCTCACCGAGACGATGACATCGAAGGTAGAACCACCGGCATCGCATCCGGAAGCGCCGGCCGGCGGAGCGAAGGACCCCCTGTCCCGCGACGCGCGCCTCATCAGTGGCGTTGCACCATGCGGACACCCGTCCTGTCGTAACTCTGCCCGACAGGGCAGTTCATCTGCCTCTTCGGCTCATCCGCCTCTTCGGTGTCAGGATTTCGTCGGTACCGGCGCGAGCGCGTCGACCTGTGGCTGGTTCGCGGTGCCCCGCACGACGTCGACGGTGACGGTGGCGGCGCCGCTGTACGGCACGGTCGTCCTCCCCGCCGACGCGGGGGTGTTCCAGCGTGCACGCCCACCTGCTCGTCGCCGAACCGGCCGACCGGGACGCGCAGACGAGGAAGTTGTGGTCGGCGCCGCCGACCCTGCGGCGCTCCGTGGCCGGGAATGCGGCCGCGCTCCGTGTACCGAGGCCCGCGCGTGTGCTGGAGCCGGAACTGGCAACGGCGCGCACCGTGCGGCCGGGCCCCCGGACTGTGCGCAGGGCGCCGAGTGAGCGGGCAGCCCGCAGCCCGAGGAAACCGAGCAGCAGCTCCGGCAGCGCGTCGCCGAGATGGGGATGCGGCCGGCGGCCGCCGGTCAGCCGGCCGCGCCGTAGTCGGGCAGCAGCAGCCCGGAATGCGCCGCACGCCCCTCCTCCGCGCCCGCCGTCACCAGGGCCCGCGCCGCCGACGCGGGGTCCCGCACCACCGCGTTGCGGGCCTCCAGTTGCTCGCGTGTGGTGGGCGTGACCACGGTGCCGCCCCCGGTGGCCAGTGCCTGGTTGCGCTCCGCGAAGGGCCGCATCCGGCGCTCGTACGCGGCGAAGGCCTCCTGGTGGCCGGCGTGCGTGGCCAGCTCGCCGGCCAGGACGTAGGCGCCCACCAGCGCGACGCTCGACCCCTGCCCGGACAGGAACGAGGTGGCGTGCGCGGCGTCACCGGCCAGTGCCACCCGGCCGTGCGACCACTTGGGCAGGTGGATCTGGCTGACGATGTCGAAGAACAGGTCGTCGGCCTCCCGCATCGCCGCCACCAGGCGCGGCAGGTGCCACACCCGCTCCGGGAAGCGGGCCGCAACCAGCTCGCGCTGCGCCCGCGGGTCGCGGAACGCCTCGAAGGGGGGCGTCTCGCGGGTGAAGGTGAGGAAGCCGTGCAGCCGCTCGGACGGCTCGTGGGCGTACAGCACCGCGCTGCGGCCCGGCTCGTTCCAGATCGCGGCCTCGTGCTCGAGCCCGAACTCGTTCGGCAGGGTGAAGCCCGCGAAGACGTGCCCGAGGTAGTGGTGGAAGGGCTCCTCGGGGCCGAACACCAGCCGACGCGTGTTCGAATGCAGTCCGTCCGCCCCGATGACCAGATCGAAGCTGCGGCGGGCGCCGCTGTCGAACACCACGTGCACCGCGTCGCCGTCGTCGTCCAGCGTGGCGATGGAGTCCTCGAAGAGGAACTCGACCCGGTCGCGCAGCGGCGTGTACAGCACGTCGGCCAGGTCGCCGCGCCGGACCTCCAGGTCGAGGCCGGCCGCGCCGCCGGTCATCTGCTCGGGCGCGAGCGAGCCGACCGGCTCACCCGCCGCGTCGATGAACGTGATGCGCTGGGTGTCGACGTGCGCGGCCCGCAACCGCGGCAGCAGGCCCATACGGTCCAAGGCCTCGCGGGCGGTGCCGCGTATGTCGATGGCGTAGCCGCCGCCGCGCACGGTCGGGGCCTTCTCCACGACGGTGACCTCGAAGCCGTAGCGGTCGAGCCAGTGGGCGAGTGCGGGACCCGCGATGCTCGCCCCGGAGATCAGGACGCGGCGCACCGGGCGGGAGGTGCGAGACATGGTGGACCAAGCCTTTCGCCGGATGGAAGATGCCTACCTTAGGTATCCTTTTAAAGGTCATGCGGCAGTGGCCGACACGAACCCTCCCCGTCAATATAGATAACTGACTCAGGTATGTAAATGGAGGTGCCATGACCCCCGACTCCCCCGGGGCGTCCGGACCGGAGACTCCCCACTCCGACCTGCTCACCGTGTTGCCCCGGATCACCCAGCTCAGCGCCGCCTTCAGCAAGGGCCGCCTCGTCGAGCGGGCCGTCGAGGCGGCGGGCCTCACCCTCGACCGGCCCGCGATCGGCGTCCTGCTCTCTCTGCGCACGGCCGACGGGGCGCTGCGGATCGGCGAGATCGCCGAACGCATGCAGGTCGTCGGCCCGCACATCACCCGTCAGGTCCAGACCCTGGAGAAGCGCGGTCTGGTACGGCGCGTCGCGGACCCCCACGACCGACGCGCCAGCCTCGTCGAACCCACCGAGACCGGCCGGGAGGCGGCCGACCGGTACCTGACCTCGATCCTCGGCTGGTTCGCCGACGCGCTCACCGACTGGGCCCCGCAGGACCGCGACGACCTCGCCCGCCTGCTGACCCGGCTCGCCGACGACGTGACGGCCCGGCTGGCCCGGCTGGAGGACGAGGACTGAACACCGGGCCTGCCCGGGCCCCGGGCCGCGCTACGGGCGTCAGGCAGGCGCGAGTTGGGGAGCGGCGGCCTCCAACTCGGCGATGCCGCCCGACAAGATAGCGCGCACGTGCTCGGTGATGTGCTCCACCGGCCGGTCCCACGCCACCGCCAGGAGCCGGGCGGCATCCGCGTCGTCGTACCGGATGCGGGCCAGTCGCGGCCGGATTGCCGCCCGCCATCCCGTAGTCGGGCACGTCGCACGTGACCGCAGCGCCGCTGGCGACGAGCGCGCCATGGCCGATCCGCACTCCGGGCATCACCGTCGCGCCGTTGCCGATCCCGGCGTCGTGGCCGACGACCGCGTCCCCCGACCCGGCAGATTCGTCAGCAGGTCGAAGCGCTCGGACCAGGAGCCACCCATCGCGGGGAAGGGGGACGTGAGGGGCCGTCCATACGATGGCTGGCGCCATTCATGTCGACGCCGAAGTCCATGCTGCTGTCGTCCTGGGTGAACACGCTGAGCGTGTAGTCGTGGCCCGCACCCTCGAAGGCGCCCAGGCTGTGCACCCGCCAGCCGTGCGTGGCCCGCTCCAGCCAGCCGTTCTCGACGTGTACGGCGACGGTGGCGGGGCACCTGCCGGGGCCCCCGGCGCTGCTCGGGGACGACCTGGCCCATCAACTTGAGGCGTAGAAGAGGGAGTTGTCGCTCAGCACGCTGTTCTTGGCGGTGCCGAGCTGGAGCAGCTTCTGCTCGGCGGTGACGTTCTCCTGGGTGAGGCTCCGGTAGCCGTCGGCGCCGGGCACGGCCTTCGTCATGCCGGCGGCGGCCAGGAACCCCTTGGTCTTGGCGTCGCCGAGCCGCTTCCACAACGCGCTGATGGCGTCGTTGTCCGAGCGATCATGGCCGTGGCCGGATCGGACTCGATGTCGATCAGATACCGGCCGTTCTCCTTGGCGTCCCACAGCAGGGCCGCGAGCAGCTCGGTCACCTTGACGGTGCCGGCCGAGTCGAAGGCGGTGGTGGCCCGCAGCGTACGGGTGGTCTTCGTACCGCGGTCGTACAGGCCGACGGCGACCGTGCCGGTGCGGTTCGCCAGAGCGGCGGTAGATGTCCTTCGTCAGCTTGTCGGCGAGGCCGCCCTGGCCGACGTACAACTCACGGCGGTCAGTGCGGCGGTGACCGGGGCGGCCCTCACGGCCGACAGGAGCGCAGCGGCGCCGAGGTCGGCCGCGAGTGGGCCACCCCGGCCGGATATCCGGTAAGGCATGAAAAGTGCCCCCTTTGAGTTCCTTCGCACGAGGGCGTGTTCGCAGGACCCGGAATTGAGGACGACGCTGGGGTAACCGTGCGCGTACGGCTGACGCACCTGCCCCTTAACTGCCGTTTCAGGGCTGCTTGTTGAATCCAGCCGGAAGCGCCGGTGAAAGCGGCTTTCTTCCCTCCCTTTCCGTCACCCGGGCGTCACCGCCCGTGCAACTGCGGTAAAGAGCCGCTAAAGGAAGGGGTTTGACTCCCCCTCTGATCTTCCGGTGACGGCGCCTTTCGGGGAAAAGTGCCGCCCCAGAACCCACAAGGTTTTCACAGGAGATTCCCACCTTCGACCGGGCGGTGAATCTCCTGCGCTCCCCCACAGCGAAAGGCACTTTTCGTGCGCAGATCTCCCATATGCACGCTGACCGTCACGGTTGTCATGGCGTCGACAGCCGCATTGACCGCCGGCACGCTCGGCTCCGCCTCGGCCGCTCCCCACTCCACCCCGGCCGCTTCCCACGCGATCACGGCCTCCGCGTCGCGTACCGCCCCGGCTCACGTGGTGGCCGCCGCGAGCGCCGCCGCCCACGCCCACGCCACCGCGACCGGTGTCGGCCCGCACGACACCCTGAAGGCGACCGAGGCGCTGGTCGACCCCGACGGCAAGAAGCACGTCCACTTCGTCCGCACCCACCGCGGCCTGCCGGTGCTCGGCGCCGACCTGATCGTGCACCTGGACGCCCACGACACGTACCTCGGCGTCACCCGGGCGACCACCCGGACCATCGACCTCGCGAGCACCACGCCGAAGAAGTCCGCCGCCGCCGCGCGGACCGCCGCCGCCAAGGCGGGCAAGGGCACGGCGGGCAAGGCGAAGCTGGTCGTCAGCGCCCTCGCCGGGCACGCTCCCGCCCTCGCCTACCAGGTGCGGGTGACCGGCGGCAGCACGGCCGAGGGCACCGGCGCCCGGACGGTCGTCGTGGACGCCCGGACCGGCGCGGTCCTCAGCGACACCCCGGTCAGCGACCCCTTCCTCTCCCCCGGGACGCTCGCCAAGCTCCGCGAGCGGCACGCCGGTTCGTCGGCGACGGCCGCGCCCCGGCGCGACGCCGCGGCCCCGCTCCCCGGCCTGGCCGCGAAGGCGGCGGTGTCCGGCACGGCCGCGACCGGCTACTCCCTCTACGACGGCACGGTGTCCCTCACGGCCTCCCCGTACACGTACCAGGGCACCCGGTACTACATCCTGAAGGACCCGAACCGCGGCAACACCGAGGTGCGGGACGCCGACAACCAGGAGACCGAGAACTTCGACGACGGCTACCTCGCCGCCAGCACCAGCACCACCTTCGGCAACGGCTCCACCAGCGACCGCAACACGGCCGCCGTCGACGCCATGTACGGCATCACCAGCACCTTCGACTTCTACAAGAGCACCTTCGGGCGCAACGGCATCGCCAACGACGGCACCGGCGCGCACGGCATGGTCCACTTCGGCAACAAGGTCGGCAACGCCTTCTGGAACCCGGACTGCGACTGCATGCTCTACGGCGACGGCGACGGCAGCACCTTCAGGAACCCGCTGGTCGTGCTGGACGTCACCGGGCACGAGCTGACCCACGGCGTGGTCGGCGCCACCGCGAACCTCCAGCCGACCCGGGTCGACAGCCAGGGCAACCAGTACGGCGAGCCGGGCGCGCTCAACGAGTCGCTGGCCGACATCTTCGGCACCGGCGTGGAGTTCGCCGCCAACAACGCCAAGAACCCGCCGAACTACCTGATGGGCGAGAAGCTCGGCCTTTCCCAGGGCTTCCTGCGCCGCCTGGACCAGCCGTCGCAGGACCGCCTCGAAGGCACCATCGACTACTGGTCGTCGTCCGTCACCAACACCGAGGTGCACGCCGGCTCCGGTGTCTCCTCGCACGCCTTCTACCTGCTCGCGGAGGGCAGCGGCCGCAAGACGATCGGCGGGGTCTCGTACAACTCGCCGACCTACGACGGCGGTTCCGTCACCGGCATCGGCCGGGCCAAGGCGCTGAACATCTTCTACTACGCCCTGACCCGCTACATGGTCTCCACGACCACCTTCCATGGTGCCCGCATCGCCACGCTGAACGCCGCCAAGGACCTCTACGGCGTGAACAGCACCGAGTACCGGACCGTGGACCGGGCCTGGGCGGCGGTCAACGTGACCGCGAGCAACGGCTGATCATCCCTGCCGACGGTCGGTAGCGACCGCGCCGGCGCCGGGCCCCTCGGGCACCCGGCGCCGGCGCGTCGTGCGGTTCACGCCGCTTGTGCTGCTCGTGCGCTGATGCGCCCCCTCGCGCCTCTTACGCCGGCGCACTCGGCCCGGCGAGGCTCTGCGCCACGCCGCCGTCCCGCCGTGGGACGGGGGCGCGACCCTCGGGAGGGCATACCGATGGACAGTGGAACCGGCAGGACCTGCGGGCGTCGCATAGCGGCGGCGGCCGGGGCGGCGCTGCTGGCGGCGCTCGGCGCGGTGGCCGCCACGACGTCCCCGGCGGCAGCGGCCACCGGGGATGTCCTGATCGTCCAGAAGGGCAGCACGGGCAACCTGGTCTCCACCCAGACCTTCGTCTTCATCAAGGGCGTCACCGAGCAGGGCGACGGCGTCCAGGTGGGTGCCACCCAGTTCGCGGTCACGAACCTGACCGACCGGACCCTCACCCTGACCGAGAAGACCCCCGCCGGCGCCGTCGTCCACAGCGGCACGGCGGCCTCCGGCAGCGACGGCACCTTCGCGGTGACGGGCGGCGACACGGTGTTCCTGACGGTCCCGGCGAACTAGTACTGCGACGGTGCTTGCTGCGACTGCTGGCCAGATCGGTCGTTGGTGTGGTCATGGGTGGGGACCTTGCTGATGTCGGGTTGTGGGCGGGTGAACCGGAGGCTGTGCACGAGCGGTTCTTGCACCGTTTCAGGAGGCCGGAGCCTCGGGCGTCGGCGCTGGCGGAGGAAGCCGGCCATACGGGCCCTGACCGCATCCAGCGGATGCTGAACCGGATCGACTGGAAAGCCGATGAGGTACTCGATGACGTGCGCCAGTACGTGGTCGACAACCTCGGCGACCCCGACCCCCACCCCGACGCCGTCCTGGTCGCCATGTATGACACGGGCTTTTTGAAGAAGGGGACGCGGTCGGCCGGGGTGCGGCGACAGCACTCCGGCACCGCCCACCGCCGGGCGGAGGGAGAACTGCCAGGTCGGCGTCTTCCTGACCGATGCCACCGACCGCGGGCGGACACTGATCGACCGGCGTCTGTATCTGCCCACCTCCTGAACCGATGACCGTGAAAAGTGCCGCTGGGCCGACATTGACGACACCAGAGTCACCGACTATGTCGACGTCCGCTGATCCGCGTCACAACCGCGGCCTACCTGGTCGGTTCGCGCGGCCTGTCGTCGTACGTCAGCGGGTCAGCAGCAGGTTGGACACTGCTGCTGGGACGGCACGTCATCGACGTCACCGACCAGGTTCGGTCCGGCGAAACATGTGAATACCGGGTGATCTGGCAGACGACGAGTGGGCGCGGACCGCGCCGAATCTGCCGAAGTCCGGTCGCCGGGGCGGGCGATGGAACGACCACAGGACGGTGATCAACGGGGTCCTGCTCCGGACCTGCACCGGCATCCCATAGCGGGACCCGCCGGAGCGGTCCGGAAGGTGGAAAACCGTGTACGAGCGGCATCGCCGCTGGTCTGCGGACGGCACCTGGAACCGGATCTTCCAGGCCGTCCTGGCGGATGCCGACGCCGACGGGCGGATCGGCTGGAGCATGGTGAGCCTGGACTCCACGGTGTGCCGGGTCCGTCAGCACGCCGCTGGAGCACCGCCCGGGGCGCCCCGGATCCCGAAACGGAGATCGATCCCTCGCCGGCACCGCTCCGACGAGGGACTGGGCCGCTCCCGAGGCGGCGTGAGCTGCCAGATCCACCTGGCTGGGACGTCGCGTCGTCGTCCTGGTCGTGGTCGGAATGTCCGCCCGCGAGCCTCACGTTCCGAGACTGCCGGGGGCCCTCAGAGCGCCGCCACTACCCGCCGTTCCGGTCCTCCCCGCGCGTCAGGCGGCGCAGTGCCTCTCTGCGGGTGAGGGGGGCGACGCGGGAGCCGTGGCGGTTCAGCCAGTCCGTGACGAATTGCGGGTCGCGGGTGGAGGTTTCGCGCAGTACCCAGCCCAGTGCCTTGCGCAGGAAGAACTCCTGCTCGTGGACGAGTGCGTCCGCGTAGCGGGTGAGCCGGTCGTGGTCGGGCCGGCCGGCGCGGATGGCGGGCAGCAGCGCGAGGAGCGCGGCGCGGCGGAGCCAGAAGTCGGGGTCCGAGATCCACCGGTCCAGCACCTTGCCTGCGGCTGCGTCCCGCAGGGCGACGGCGCCGGCGCAGTGCACTGCCAGCGGGTCCACCAGTGCCCAGGTGTGGCACTGCCGCAACAGCGCCTCGCCGTTCTTGAGGTCCGCGGCATCCAGCGCCCCCGCGTACTGCACCAGAATCTCCACCGCTGCCCGGCGGTAGTCGTACACGGGCTTCTCGGAGCCCTCCTGAGCGGACCACAACCCGCCCGCGAGAGCCGGCACATCGCAGCCGGGCTGGGCACCCAGGACCCGGCGGGTCCGGGTGACGCAGTGGCGCAGGTCGGGCACGCGGACTCCCAGATGATCCAGGTCGCTGTGCAGATATGCGCGCTGTTGCTCGGCACGAGCGGGGTCGGCCAGTTCCCGCAAGGCGGCACGGAGGTCTTCCGCAGGACGTGCTGATGCGCTGTCGGCGGTGTTCACGCGCCCTCCTCGCGTGTGGTCGCGGTCCGGCCACGCGGGCGCGCACCGTGCACTTGGCCGGCGGCATCGGCCCAGTCGCCCGTCTGGCGGGTCAGCCGTCGCAGCACCTCCCGGGCGGCCGCCAGGTCGCTTGCCGCGATGCCCTCTGCCATGACCTGGTGCGCGGTGACGGCCCGGCCGGTGATGGCACCGAGCGTCCTGTGCCCGACAGCGGTCAGGGCGAGCAGCGGTGAGGTGCGGTGGTCGGGGTTGTCCCGGTACTCGGCGAGACCGTCGCGGACCAGTTCGTTGGCGATGCGCTGCACGCCCTGGCGGGCGACCCCGAGGCGGCGTGCCGCGCGGGCCACGGGCAAGGGCTGGTCGCTGACCGCGCTCATCAGCTGCCAGCGCGCCTGCGTCTGCCCTTCCGCCGCAGCCAGCGCCTCGCCCGCGCGGCGCAGCGCGCCCGCCGCCTCGTAGACATCGGCCACAAGAAGTGCCAGTTCGTCCGCCATCCGGGAATCCCACCTCCACATTCGACAACGTGTTGTCACTATGCCAATATGATGCCACAGTGGCGCGCCGCCTCCAAGGCTCATGCGCGCCCAGACCAGAACCACCGGAGAGACACCATGACCACCGATGCCATCAGCCGACTCCAGGCCGCCATGGAACGCGGCGCGGCCGCCCGCCCGAAGGCCGGGGGCTTTCCCTACCTCGCCGAGAGCCTGCGCCAGGCCGGCGTGACCCACTGCCGGATGGCCGTCCCGGCCAACGCCTTCCTGTACCTGACCGAGCACGGCGACGTCGTCGTCCAGGGGGAACCACTGGTCACCGGTTTCGCGCTCGCGCCGCGGTTCGACGAGGCCGCCCTGATCGCGGCGCTCCGCGCGGACCAGGCCGGCGAGACGACGTTCCCCGAATTCGTCCGCGCCTGCTGGGATGCCGGGATCGCCTGGTACGACGTCGACACCGCCGCCCGCACCTGCACCTACTACGGCACCGACGGCGACCACTACGCCGAGGACTACCCGTCCGTCACGCTCCCCTGAGGGGCCGCGACGCCGATGACGCCCTTCCGCGCCGCGGAAATCCCGCCGATGAGTTATCGAGGGTCGTGCGGTCTACCCGTCGACGAAGGGAGCGCACCATGCGCAAGATCATCATTTGCACCTTCCTGACGCTGGACGGCGTCATGCAGGCGCCGGGCGGTCCGGACGAGGACGCTGAGAGCGGCTTCGAGCACGGCGGCTGGCAGAAGCCGTCGGCCGACGACGAGGTCGGCACGGCCATCGCCGGTTGGTACGAGTCCTCCGACGCGATGCTGCTCGGCCGCAGGACGTACGAGATCTTCGCGTCGTACTGGCCGACCGCCGATCCTGACAACCCGTTCACCCATCGGATGAACGGCATGCACAAGTACGTGGCGTCTCGCACCCTGACCTCTGTCGAATGGCAGAACTCCACGCTGCTGGAGGGCGACACCGTCGACGCCGTACGCAAGCTCAAGGCGTCCGACGGCGGCGACATCAACGTCGTGGGCAGTGGCGACCTCGCCCAGACCCTCATGCGGCACGGCCTCGTCGACGAATTCCGGCTGACCATCCATCCGGTGATCATCGGCACCGGCAAGCGGCTGTTCGCCGACGGAGCGATGCCCACTGCGCTGGAGCCGGTCAGCGTCTCGACGACGAAGGGCGGCACCGTCATCGGCGTCTACCGGCCGAACGGTAAGCCCACGTACGACAGTTACTAGGCATTGTCTTCGAACAGCACGCCCGCGTCAGAGGCGATTCGAGGGTGACGACGACTGCTGGAGACGTGGGGCCCGCCCCGGCCCGAGGCGGGCACCCGTATCGCGGCCGTCACGGCGGTGAACTGGGGGGGGTGGTCGTCGTCCGAGCGGCAGAGGTTCGGGACCCTCGCCGCCGTCGTGCCGGGCGGGATCATCACATGGGTCACGGAGGAGGGGCCGTCGCCGGAGCCTTCGAGGCGGTCGTACTGCTCGATGGAGGCGGGCCCGTTGCTTCGGACGCCCAGCCGACCTCCGCCGAAAAGCCGTCGAGGTCATAGGAGCCGCCCCGCTGCGACCGGGGTCTCGACGTAGCAGCGAGCCCCGAAGCCGGCGCCTCCCACACGACCGTACTCGCACTTGCTGAACTCCTCGCCGAACGCGAGCCCCTGGCTGACGCGCATGGCGATGTAGACGCCCGTCGTGGGCCGGGGGCTGAAGTTCGTGAAGCCGAGACGTAGTTCAGCTTCTCGCCGTCGCACATGTACAGGAGCTGCTGCTTCTCGACGCGGGCGGCAGGGGGCTTCAGGCTCAACTCAACTGGCCTTTGACGGCCGTGGCGTCGGGACTGCCACCGTGAAGTCCGTCGCTGCTACGACCCGGTGTTGCGATCCTGCGAGTAGGCGGTGGCGCAGTCACCCTGGTACGGCGGCACCGGCAGCGGGTTGCCGCCTCCGGAGACGGTGGACTCCAGTGTCCGCCCAGTCTCCGCGGCCTGGCCGGGGCAGGGGGCGCCCAAGGTCAGCAGGCCCGCCGCGAGGGCGGCGACACCGCCACGGCAGGCGTGTGATCGCTTCCGGTGCCAGTACGCACGGTTCCGCCACGCAACCCGCATAGTCCTCCTCGTACGTTTAAAGGGCATGACCCGCCGCGCCACTGGAGCCGTACTTCGGCCGACGTCGACAGGCCACCCGGAGACGGGCCGGTCACCTGGGGATGACGGGGATCTCCAGCGTGGAAGCGTTTCCGGGGGCCCAGAAGATGGTGGCTTTCCCCGAGGTGGTCGGTTGGTAACGGGTGGGGAAATGACCGAAGAAGGGGTTGCGGGGTTGCTGGTACCGGCCGGCCACCGTGAGCCGCAAGGTGTCACCGGCGTGGAAGAGGGTCGCCGAAGGGCTCAGCGGGATGAGCACGTCGACTTCTTCGCCGTCTCGGACCGGTTGGAGCGTCCGGAAGGTGTGCTCGGGCTGGTGGGGGGTGCTGAGCACCGGGTCGATCTTGCGGAGCGCGAGGCGGAGGCGGCCTTGGGCGACCAGGTCGCGCCCGTAGCCGTAGGAGCCCTCGAACGGGACCGGCGCGCCGTGCGACCACTTCTCGACACCGGCGAAGAGCCGCGGGTCCTCGGCGCCGGTGGTGGCCACTCGCAGGCGCAGCGTCATCGGGCCGCTCAGCTCCGTGTCCTCGTCGAAGAGGTAGTCGAAGACGGCCGCGTTGCGGCGCAGGTCGAAGGTGACGCTTCCCGTGCCGCCCTCCACATCGCGCAGGGCGCCCCCGGCGCCGAGCCGGAGCCGGCGCCAGTCGGTGCGAGCGAGCGGCCATTCCTGCTCGTCTCGTACCTGAACGACGTGATCGAGCCGGTCCCTGATCTCCAGCCGCAGGCGGGGCAGCGGGGGAACGTCCCGTTCGCGCAGGTGCCGGTCGAAGAACGCGAGCTGGGCCCGAAGGGCCTGCGCACCGTAGAACGAAGCCCACTTGGGTCCGCGATGCGTGTACGCGTGCCGCTCGGCGGACCCGACGCGCTGGAAGGCGCGCATCGATCCCACGCTGTGGAGATTGCTGTCGGAGAAGCTCGTACAGACCAGGATCGGGACAGTGATCTCCGACAGGCGAGGGGTGAGGGATTCCCACCATGCGTCTCGCAGGGGGTGCCCCCGCCGCTCGGCCGCGATGTCGGTCTTCAGGCGGGCCACTCGGCCGGTGAGGAACAGCCAGACCCGGGCGAAGCCGTTTTCCACGACACCGCCGGGGGTGAAGAAGTCGCGGTAGGCGTCGGTGAACCCCTCCCACGGAGAGATCGCCTTCAGGGCGGGCGGGTTGAGCGCGGCGGCCTTGTACTGGGACAGAGCGAGATACGACACGCCGAGCATGCCGACACGGCCTGTGCACCACGGCTGCGCGGCGGCCCACGCGATCACCTGAGCGATGTCGTCGGCCTCCTGGTCGGAGAGCAGGTCGCCGCGCCCTTCCGAGCGACCGCCGCCACGGGTGTCCAGGTTGATGACCGCGTAGCCCCGCTGCGCCCACCACACCGGGTCCGGAGCCTCCCAGCTGGTCTGGTCCGAAATTCGTAGCGGCTCCGGCTGATTCATGATCCGGAACTGCGGGTTCAGCGACCACTTCCCGCGCCTGCGCTTCGGCACGGAGTCCTTGCCGTACGGGTGCGCCGACAGGAGCACCGGGAACGGGCCGTCACCGGCGGGGCGGAACAGATTCAGGCGCAGCGTGACCCCGTCACGCATCCGCACCGGCACGTCCTCGTCCTTCCTGATGTCCGGCGGCATCGGGTAGACGGAGACCGGAGGGCGCAGCGCCCTCGCGACCCTGCGGCGTGCGTAGGCGGCGGCGCCGGGGCGTTTCCAGGGCCGATCGACCGTGCTCTTCTTCATGGCACCGTCCTATCATGCTTTTAAGTGGTGTTCTAGGTCGTCTGATCGCCACTTAAAAGCATGGAGTACGCTGCTGTCATGACCGTTGACCAAGCCGGTGAGCCGAAGCCCCGGAGCCGCCAGAAGAGGGTCGGGGACGCGCTACGGCGTGACACTCGCGATCGGCTGCTGGAGGCCGCCGCCGAAGAGTTCGCGGCACACGGGTACGCGGGGACGACGGTCACCCGGCTCGCCGCCGCAGCCGGAGTGTCCGTGCCGACCCTCTATCTGGCGTGGGGAAGCAAACGTGAGCTTCTTCGCGGATACATGGAGAAGGCCCTTTCCGGAACCGCTTCGTCCCCGGAGGACGCGGCCTCGCGATTCGCGGGCATGCCACCGCGGGAGCGCCTCGCGGAACTGGCCGATCTCGTCGCGGAGGTCGCCGAGCGCGCCGCGACCGGCTGGCGCCTGTACCGGGACGCCGCAGCAGTCGACCCCGAGATCGCCGCCGACTGGAACGAACTCCAGCTCCTCCGCCACCGGCTCTTCGCCCGAGTGCTCGACGGAATCCCCGAAGCCGCACTGGCCGACGGCCTCACCCGCGAAGCCGCGATCGACACGGCATGGACGATCGCGAGTCCTGACACCTACGACCTTCTGGTTCGCCGTCTCGGCTACGAACGCGACGACTTTCGCGACTGGATGAGACGAACCCTGACCGCGGCCATACTCGCCCCCGCCGCCGGTGCCGACACGGCCAGGGCGTGAGGTCGTGATCCGGGTCCGCGCATCGGTCCCGGTTCGTGTATCGATCCCGGTTCGTGTATCGATCCCGGTTCGTGTATCGATCCCGGTTCGTGTATCGACCTCGATTCGTGTATCGATGCCGGGATGCCTCGTGCAGATCTGACACTCGACCAGCCAGCGGCTTGCGACGCGAGGGCGGTCCGGCTGGGCAGCGGCGTGCCATCTCGCCTCCCGCTCATGCGAAAGCCCCAGCGCTGGGCCGGGCTTCGGTCTGGGGAAGGTCAGATGCGGCGACGGAAGAGGCAGACCAGGCCGATGCGCTCGCCGCTGAGAGTCCTGCTCTCGGCGGCGGCCATCTGGTCGAGCCGCCGGGCCCTCCGCCTCCACCGCCTCGATCTGTTCGCCGATCCCGGCCATGGGCGCGGTCGCCGCGCTCGTCTTGTTCGCCTCGATGAACCTGTAGACGAGGACGGTGCGCCCCTCGGCTATGGCCTTGCGGGCTTCGTCGGTGGTCGCGGCAGCGCCGGTCGCCGGTGCTCAGTGGCGGTAGGCCGTTGTCGCGATCTCGATGAAGGATCGGATCAAGGGGTTGGTGTCACCCTCGTTCCACACCGCCACCACTCGGCTCGGCGGCATGTCGGTCAGCGGCACCACGGCCAGCTCCGCGGGCAGGTCGTGTCCCAGCGGGGCCAGGCCGATCGTGCCGTTCCACAGCACGGCTTGCAGGCACTCCTGGACGGTGCGCACCACGGGGCCCTCGCGCGGCCGGCCACCGTTCCAGTACGACTGCCAGACGGGGTCGGTGCCCTGCGGGAACTGGAACCAGCGGCGGTCGCTCAGCTCGGCCAGCAGCAGCCCGTCGCGGCCGGCCAGCGGATCGTCGGCGCGCAGGACCACGCCGACCGGGTCGGACCGCAGTGCACGCACCGTCAGGGCCGTCGTGTCGAACGGCGCCCGGGTGAGGGCGACATCGACCAGTCCGGCGCTCAGTCCGCACGTCGGGTCGGTCAGGTCCGTGTCGCGGACGCGGATGTCGATGTCGGGGTGGTACCGGCTGTAGGCGGCGGCCAGCCTGGCCACTCCCGGGTCGGTGCCGTCGCCGAGAATACCGATGGTGATGGCCGCGACGCCGGCCGCCGCGCTGACGCGTGCCCGGACGCGGTCGGCATGGTCGAGCAGGTCCCGCGCCTCGTCGAGCAGCACCGCGCCCACCGCGGTGAGGGTGACGCCGGCCGGCGAGCGGGCGAAGAGCAGGGCCCCGACGTCGGCCTCCAACTGCTTGATCGCCCGGCTCAGCGGCGGCTGGCTCATGTGCAGGCGGGTGGCGGCCCGGCCGAAGTGGAGTTCCTCGGCGACCGCCACGAAGTAGCGCAAGGTCCGTAGCTCCACGCTGCAACGATACCCGTGAGGTATCGGCGCCGCAGGACAGGTCTTGGACAGCCCGGGGGTCCCGGCGGTGGACTCGTGGGCATGACCGAAGAAGCGCAGAGCAGTGAGCAGCAGACCCGCCCCGCGGTATCGGTGGTGGGTCCCGGTGATGGCGAGATGATCGTTCTGGGCACCACGCGGATGCGGGTCCTGGAGGACGGCAGCCGCACCGGGCACCGCCTCGCGATCGCCGAGTCCGTCCTCGCCCCGCACACCCAGGGGCCGCCGCAGCACCGCCATGCCCGGCACGACGAGGGCTTCTACGTGCTGTCGGGCACCGTACGGTTCACCGTCGGGGACGAGGAGTACGACGCCGGGGCGGGCACACTCGTGATGGTTCCGCCCGGGACGCCGCACACCTTCGCCAACCTGACCGACCAACCCGCCGTCATGCTGAGCACGTTCACCCCCGACCTGTACGTGCAGTACTTCCGGGACCTCCAGGAAGTACTCGCCACCGGCCGGCCGCTGACGCCCCAGGCCAACATCGACGTGATGAGCCGCTACGCGACCGAGCCCGCCACCGAGCCCGCCTGAAGCCGGGGGCACCCCACGGCGCCCGGCCCCCTCCCGACCGGCAGGTCACAGCCGCGCCTCGGCCTCCAAGCCCCTCGGACGACGGGCCGGGCCTTCGCCGGGGCTCTTCCGGTAATCGACTGATCGACACAATCGACGGGCCCCGGTGACCCGGTGGCCCATGAACGGGAACCATGAACATCGCCTACTGGACCCTCGCGGGACTGCTCGCCATCTTCTACGTCTACGCAGGCGCGCTGAAGATGATCCGCAGCCGCGATCAGCTCCGGCCGATGATGGCCTGGGTCGACCACATGCCCTTGCCCGCCCTCAGGGCGCTGGGGGCGGTCGAGATACTCGGCGCGACCGGCCTGATCCTGCCGCCACTGACCGGCATCGCCCCCTCACTGGCGTTCGCCGCGGCCATCGGCTTCGTACTCCTTCAGACGGGCGCGATCGCCGTCCACCTGATGAGCGAAGACCGCCGGATCGCGCTCAACGCCGGGCTCGTCGTCACCGCGGCGGTGACCGTCTGGCTGGCCGCCCGGATGTGATCGAGGACAGCCCTCGGCCGGTGCATGCGAGTGCAGGGTGCCGGTCGCCGGTTGTGGACGGATCACAGCCAGAGGGGCAGCGGGTCGCTTCTACCGGGCAGGCGGTCGACCTGAAGACCAGTCAACCTGACCTCGATGAGTAGGCGTTCGTCGGCGGGCGGCCCGTAGCATCGGCAGACCGGCCGGCACCTGCCGCAGCCTGGGCACGTCCACCTGTCTCGGGACCGTCCCGCACCCGGCCGCCCTGACGATAGCGTGATCGACATGACCGCTGACGGGGAGACGGCAAAGGGCGAAGCCCTGGTCGGTGGCATGACGAACGCAGGCGCGGTCCTCCGCCACGGTGGTCTGGTCGAACGCCCGGCGTCGCGCACCGCGCGCGCCCTCCATGCCCATCTCCTCGCGCTCAAGGATCAGGGCTCCGACGCCGATCCGTCTGACCTCGGACGGCCGCGAACAGCTGACCTTCATCCCGGGCGACGTCGCTATACCCCGGTTTCCGCGCTGAGCAATGACCAAGATCGCGTTGAGATCGGTGGGAGAACTGCTGCGGCAGGGCTGCCGCACGGCCGTCGCGGAAGATGACGTTCTCCGGGCACACGCCGTTGTGGCACAGCATCGTTCCTCCCGCCGGGTCGACCAGCCGTAAGGCGTCATAGCTGGGTAAACATGCGATTCGGCAAGGCATGGAAAGAAAAGGGTGACCGAAAGTATGCCCGTATCCGATGTGGCGCATGATCGGCGCCGACCAGGGAGAAGGAGAGGCCGTCATGGCGATTCAGCGGATGGACAACGTCGGCATCGTCGTCGAGGACATGGATGCCGCCATCGCGTTCTTCGTGGAACTCGGTATGGAACTGGAGGGCAGGGGGGAGGTCGAGGGCCTCTTCGCCGACCGGTGCACCGGGCTCGACGGCGTCCGCTGTGACATCGCGATGCTCCGGACCCCCGACGGTCACAGTCGGCTCGAACTGGCGAAGTACCGCAGCCCGGAGGCGATCAGCGCGGGGCCGCGCAACCGGCCGCACAACATCCTGGGCACGCACCGCGTCATGTTCGCCGTCGACGACATCGAGAACACCGTCGCCCGCCTGCGCCCGCACGGCGCGGAACTCGTAGGCGAGATCGCCCGGTTCGAGGACAGCTATCTGCTCTGCTACCTCCGCGGCCCGGAGGGCGTCATCGTCGGACTGGCCGAACAACTGCGCTGAGGAGGAGGAACCGAGCGCACCAGGCAGCCGAACGAGATCATCGAGTTCTGAACCGCCGGATGCTCGGAGCGCAGTCGCCCGGCTCGTTCACTGTCTTCCGCACCGGCCACCTCGATCAGCGCGGTACCTCCGGCCACTCCCGGTGTCAGGAAGCCAACTCGCCGCCGGTCAAAGGGTTCTGCTGGGCCGAGCCGGTCCGTGGCGCCCCCGGACGCGTGAGACGCGCGCCCCCGGGTAACCGCCGATGACATGAACGCGTTGACGAAACGGCCGCAGAGGTCGCCGTACGAACGGGACAGCGAACCACCGGCCACCACCCGCACCGTCGGACCGAGGAGGTAGACGTGCTCTTCCTGGTCGTCGCCCTGCTCCTGCTGGGCATCATCCTGGGCTCGGCCGCCTACCTTCCCTGGCCCGTCACCCTGGTGGTCGGTGCCGTGATCGTCGGCTGGCTCGTCGTGTTCGCCGGACGCGAGCGGCGCCGGCGCGGCCGGACGAGGAGGGTCTGACCATGCGACTGACCGCACCACCCTCCGCCCGCACGGGCCGACGGGACACCGAGGGCATGGCGGTGGCCTCCTTCGTCCTGGGACTTCTCGGACTGCTCGTCTTCAATCTGGTCCTCGGCCCCATCGCCATCGTGCTCGCCGTCATCGCCCTGCGCCGGGACACACCGCGCCGGTTCCGGGCACGGCTCGGACTGGGGCTCGGCATCGCCGACCTGGTCGTGTTCGCCGTCCTGGCGTCCGTGCACGGAGCCACGTCCTGGTCGGTCTGGGGCGGCTGAACGGTCCGGGGCGCCCGTACATACGTGCGCAGGTGCCCCGGGCTTCGGCGCGCTGCGGAAACCACCGGCGCAGGTGCGCAGATCGGCCGACCCGGCGCAGTCGGCGCCGTACGTCGACCGTTCGCTCCGAGGACGGCGGGCAGGGCGCCGGTGAGGACGAGGGTGTCGAGGGGCTCAGGCGCTCGGGCCGGCGGTGGCTTCCAGCTCGGGTTCCGCCGCGGGTGCCGTGGTGTCGCTCAGGCCGAGACGAAGGTGTTCGACGTGGTAGATGGCCTGGTCGATGAGTGCGGCGACGTGGTTGTCGTAGAGCGCGTAGACGACGGACCGGCCCTTGCGGGTGCCGGTGACGAGACCGAGGTTGCGTAGCAGGCGCAGCTGGTGGGAGCAGGCGGACTGCTCCATGCCGACCTCGCCCGCCAGCTCCGTCGCGGGCAGCGGCCCCTCACGCAGCCGGGCGAGGATCAGCAGTCTTGAGGGAGTGGCCAGCGCCTGCAACGTGGTGGCCACCCGGGCGGCGTGCGCCGCGTCCAGGCGTGTGCGCGGAACGTCGTCGGCAGGCGGTGCGGCTCCATGACCCATGCGTCTCATACTACGGCCCCCCTTCATGAATACATGAACGTCTCTTCATTCGTTCCTGCTACGGTGGAGTGGTTCCGCCCCTCCCCGTGCGAAGGAACCCGCGCCGATGTCTTCCACCCTCACCCGCCCGGTCTCGCGCACGGAGACCCGCGAGAAGGCGGCACCACGGCGGCGCACCAGGGTCTTCGCCCTGCCCGAGGCCCGCTGGACCGGCGCCGCGCTGATGCTGTTCCTGATCGCGCTGCCGCTGTACCTGGCCGGGGCACCGGCCTGGTCCTGGGGCCCGCTGCTCGCGCTCACCTACGCCACCGGGGGCTGGGAACCCGGCTGGGCGGGCCTGCGGGCGCTCAAGGAGAAGACCCTGGACGTCGACCTGCTGATGGTCGTCGCGGCGCTGGGGGCGGCGGCGATCGGACAGGTCCTGGACGGCGCGTTGCTGATCGTCATCTTCGCCACCTCCGGCGCCCTGGAGGCGATCGCCACCGCCCGCACCGCGGACTCCGTGCGCGGCCTCCTCGGCCTCGCCCCCACGACGGCGACCCGCCTGGCCGACGACGGCAGCGAGGAGACGGTGCGCACCGAGGAGTTGGCCGTGGGCGACGTCATCCTGGTACGGCCCGGGGAGCGGGTCGGCGCCGACGGCCGCGTCCTGGACGGCACCGGCGAGGTGGACCAGGCCACCATCACCGGGGAGCCGCTGCCCGTGGCCAAGGAGGAGGGCGACGAGGTCTTCGCCGGCACCCTCAACGGCACCGGGGCCCTGCGGGTGAAGGTCGAGCGCGATCCCTCCGACTCGGTGATCGCCCGGATCGTGGCCATGGTCGAGGAAGCCTCCGAGACCAAGGCGCCCACTCAGCTGTTCATCGAGAAGGTCGAACAGCGCTACAGCCTCGGCATGGTCGCCGCCACGATCGCGCTGTTCGCGCTGCCGCTGTTGTTCGGCGCGGACCTGCGGCCCACACTGCTGCGGGCCATGACCTTCATGATCGTCGCCTCCCCGTGTGCGGTGCTGCTGGCCACCATGCCGCCCCTGTTGTCCGCAATCGCCAATGCCGGCCGCCACGGTGTGCTCGTCAAGTCCGCCGTCGTGATGGAACAGCTGGGCCAGATCGACGCGGTGGCGCTGGACAAGACCGGCACCCTGACCGAAGGCACCCCGCGCGTGACCGGCATCCGACCGCTGGCCGACGCCGGCCTGAGCGAGGAGGAGTTGCTGCGGATCGCGGCGGCGGCCGAGCACCCCAGCGAGCACCCGCTGGCCCGTGCCGTCGTGGACGCGGCCCGCGCCCGTGGCCTGGACATCCCCGCGGCGGAGGACTTCGCCTCCGCCCCCGGCAGCGGCGTGACAGCCACCGTCGAGGGCAGGGCGGTAGCGGTCGGCAGCCCCGCCCGGCTGCTGAAGGGGCGTACCGATCATCCGGCCGCCGGTGTGGCCGCCGGGCTGGAGGACGAGGGTCGTACCGCCGTCCTGGTCGAGGTCGGGAACACCCCGGTCGGGGTGCTGGGCATCGCCGACCGGCCGCGCGCGGAGGCCGCCGCCACCGTCGCCGCTCTGACCGGCCTGGCCGGAGCCACGCCGGTGCTGGTCACCGGCGACAACGCGCGCGCCGCCGCCCGCCTCGCCGGGGAGGTCGGCATCACCGACGTCCGTGCGGGCCTTCTCCCCCAGGACAAGGTCGCCGCCGTGAAGGAATTGCAGCGGGCCGGGCGCAAGGTGCTGGTGGTCGGCGACGGCGTCAACGACGCTCCCGCGCTCGCCGCCGCCCACACCGGCATCGCCATGGGCCGCGCCGGATCCGACCTCGCCCTGGAGACGGCCGACGCCGTCGTCGTCCGCGACGAGCTGGCCACCGTCCCCGCGATCGTCGCGCTCTCCCGCCGCGCCCGGCGGCTGGTGGTGCAGAACCTGGTCATCGCGGCGGTCTTCATCACCGGCTTGGTCGTCTGGGACCTGGCCGGGAGCCTGCCGCTGCCGCTCGGCGTCGCCGGGCACGAGGGCTCCACCGTCATCGTGGGCCTCAACGGCCTGCGGCTGCTGGCCGACGACGCCTGGCGCCGTGCGCGCGGCGGGGTGGGACCGTGAACAGCGCGGCGTCCTCGGCGGAGGAGGTTACGGCGTCGGCCTCGCCCTCACGGATCCGCGTGCTGAAGTAGGGGGTCGTCGCGGGTGAGGGCCGTAGAGGCCCAGGAGCACGCGAGCCCGGCCCTGGCATTCGTGTACGTCTCCGGTGACGGCACCGACCCCACCGGCAAGAGCCGTCAGATGTGGGCCCGCGTCACAGGCCGTACGGAGAACGACCTCCAGGTCCTGCCCATGGCCGCCGCGAAGGGCTGGCTCCCGCTTTCCGCCACCCACGACTCGGCAGGCAGATGTGCCATGCCCCTGCCACCAGCGATCCTCGGCCGGTGGCGGCCGTCCGGCGGACGGCGGCGCGTCTAGAAGACGGCGGCTGCCGCGGTGCGGCGCAGGCCTTCCACCGTGTCGAGCTGAGTGCGCGCGCGGTCGAGCAGACGGTTCAGCTGTGCCGTATCCAGTGCGGTCCGTTTCTCGGCCTGCGCGAGGAGCGTGAGCCAGAGCAAGGACTTCCCTTCGACGCCCAGACGCAGAGTTTCGAGTTCCATGACGGTGTCGAGGCCGGCGTGTCGTTGCAGGATGCCGTTGGGTTTCAGCCGGCGCAGTCTCTCCGCGGCCCATCCCGCGACTACTTTGTAGCGGTGGGCGGGTACGCCGAGACCGTCCATGATCGCCAAGAGGCTCTGCCGGTCCTGGGCGATCTCATCGGCGATGCGTTCCAGGAGTGAGGCGCGGGCACTGTGCCGATGACGATGGGCCAGGTGCCGCGCCAGGTCGGCGCCGACCGTGGCTCCGGCCAGGTGGTCGTTCAAATAGATACCGAGTACGTCGTGTTGCACCGTCAGCCCTTCGCAGCGTTCCTGCCGAATCCCCGACGCCTACGATCGTCCGCCGGATCTCTCGCCACCGCGGCGCGGCATGCCCACGGAGTCACCTGTACCGCCCTCTGTCGCGGCGCACTCGGCGTATCGGGCAGCTCAAGGGGCCGCCTTCTTGGCCACGGCCTTCCGGGGGGGGAACGGCGGCATTCGGTCGGTCGGCCGGCGTTCGAGGAGGGCGACGTGTGAGTGAGGCGGCCGCCCCAGGCCGGGGCGGCCGCCTCACTCTCGTTGTCTCCGGTCCGCTCAGCCGCGGACGATGTTCTGCGCCTGCGGGCCCTTCTGCCCCTGGCCGATGTCGAAGGTGACGTGCTCACCCTCGGTCAGCTCGCGGTAGCCGCCGCCCTGGATCTCGGAGTAGTGCGCGAAGACGTCCGGTCCCCCGCCGTCCTGCTGGATGAAGCCGAAACCCTTTTCGGCGTTGAACCACTTCACGGTGCCGCTGGCCATACTGGTCGATCCTTCATGTCATGCCCAGGAGCAGCCCTTCAACCGGGCGTGCTCCGGCTCGCGCAACCACACGAGCCAACTGCTGTTCTACCCCGCAACGGCGTACTCATCCACCTGAAACTCATCCGTACGAGCAGGCGCGAGGGAATCCACGCACCTGGGCGCGGAGCCGATGGGCGGCAACGGGCTGGGCGGAGAGGGCAGGATTCGAACCTGCGTGGGCCCCAGAGGGGCCCGACCGTGAGGCGAGCTCGCTGGTCCCCGATCAACCACTCCGGGCACCTCTCCCTGCCTCCGGCATTCGGTCTCCCGCGCCGGCGACAGGAACAACAGTGCCAGGGGCTGCTGACCGCCCCCTGATGTACCGCTGACTCGCACCCGGGCCGGGAGCCGGAGATCTCCAGCAAGTCGATGCCAGCCTCGGTCAGGGCGAGGATCACCTCGGTCGACCCGTCTTCCGTCATCCCGCCGCGCCGGAAGTCGGCCGAGTCGAGTTCACCCCGATCGGGATGCGCGGGCCGAGTCCGGCGCGTACCGCGCGCGGCGACGCTCCGATCAGCCGCATCAGCGTCGACCGCTACCCCGGCAATCCCGAGCAGTCCAGAACCCACCACCGAACCCATCCTCTGACCTGGGACGACATGCCCTCACCGCCACCTGCCGGGGCGAGACGATGCGCCGGCGGGCCGAGCACAGCCGCTTCCCGCTCTACCCCGGCGAATCCGTCTGGATCGAGTCGTCATCAGGGCCGATGTGGCCCGAAGACGGACCCTGGCGCAGGGCTCCGGCTGCGCGTACTTCGGCGAGCGCCTGCCGGGCCAGCGGGCCGAAGTCTTCGCTGTTGCCGGTGTCGATCCACCGGTCGTAGGCGATCTCCCAGACGAGCGTGCCCAGCTGGGCGGCCACGCGCGCGGTCAGGAGCGGCAGTCCGCGGCGGTTGAGGGCCTCGATCATCGAGGCGGTGAGGTCGATCCTCTTCAGGGCTTCGCGTTCCCGCAGTTCCGTATTGGCGTTCAGCACGGCCTGGCGCCGGCCGCTGTACTCGCGGCGCTCGGCGGTGAAGAACGTCCGGCCGAGCGCGTCGAGGGCCTCCGCCACCACGTCGAGCGGCCCGGCCGTCGGCGGCGCCGAGGCGATTCCCTCGACGAGCACACCGGTCACCGTGCCCCTGTCGAAGAGCACCTCGCGCTTGTCCGGGAAGTACCGGAAGAACGTGCTCTTGGTGAGCCCCGCGCGCTCGGCGATCTCGATCACGGTCGTGTTCTCGTAGCCGCGCTCCTCGAAGAGGTCGAGGGCGGCGGCGGCGAGTCGTCCGGGTGCGTCGGGTTGCCAGCGAGCCATGGGAGCAGTGTACGGGACTTGGTCCCATCACTGGTGTACGGTCGATAAGACCAAGTCCCATCACTGGCCAGGAGAGGTCACCGATGAGTAAAGCTGTCCGTTATCAGCGCTTTGGCGGTCCGGAAGTACTCGAACTGCGGGAGATACCCGAGCCGCACGCCGCGCCGGACGAGGTTCGCGTCAGGGTCACGGCCGCCGGGCTGAATCCGATGGACTGGCAGATCACCACCCAGCCCGACATGGCGGCGCGGTTCGGCATCACCTTGCCGGCCGGGTTCGGCAGCGACTTCGCCGGTGTGGTGGACGAGGTGGGCGCCGAGGCCACGGGATTCGCGATCGGCGACCGGGTGTACGGGGCCGCGATCGGCCGGTCCGTCGCCGATTTCGTGCTGGTCAAGACACCTACGGAACACCTCTGGCCCACCCCGGCGGGCGTCGGCGACGAGGTGGCGGCCACGCTTCCGGTCTCCGGTCTGACGGCCTCCGCCGCGCTCGCCACGATCGGGCTCGACGCCGGGGACACCGTCCTGATCGGAGGAGCGGCGGGTGGCGTGGGCATCTTCGCCGTGCAGTTGGCGAGGCTCGCGGGTGCCCGGGTGCTCGGCACCGCCTCCGAGAGCACGTTCGGATTCCTGCGCGGGCTCGGCGCCGAACCCGTGGCGTACGGCCCTGGCCTCGCGGACCGGGTACGGGCCCTGGCGCCCGAGGGGATCACCGCCGCGACCGACCTGTTCGGAAGGGAGGCCGCCGAGACCGCTCTCAAGCTCGGCGTGGCACCCGAGCGGATCTCCGTCGTAGCCGACGGCCCCGCCCCGCCGCCCGGTGTGCGCACGGCGGGCGCCCTCGACGCGGGTCCGGGTGTCCTGGAACGGATCGCCGACGCGATCAGTTCCGGCGCGATCACGGTGCCGATCGCGGCGACCTTCCCGGTCGAGCGGATCCACGAAGCCGTGACGACGCAGGCCGAGAGGCATGTTCACGGCAAAATCGTGATCGCACTCTGAAGGCAAGCAGGTCGTTCCCGCCCTCGCCGAAGCCGCCCCCGGACTGGATCCGCACGCCCGGAGGAGGCCGCGGCTCCTGATCGCCCGGTTCACTGCCGTTGTCGAGGGTGACGGTCCGCATGAGCGAATGCCGTGTCGGCGGGGAGGCGGGTGCTCAGGGGCGGAGGAGGGCCTTGAGGACCCGGCGGTCGGCCATGGCCCGGTAGGCGTCCGGGGCCCGGTCGAGGGGGAAGGTCTCGTCGAAGACGCGGCCGGGGGCGATCGTGCCGTCCAGGACGTCGGGCAGCAGCTGCTCGATGTAGGCGCGGGCCGGGCCGGCGCCACCGGTCAGAGTGATGTTCCGCATGAACTCCGCCGGGCCGATGGCGCCCTCCACGTACTGGGGGACGCCGAGGCGGCTGACGATGCCGCCGTCCAGCACGGCGCCGAGCGCGGTGCCGAGGGCCTGGCGGGTGCCCACGGCCTCGATCGCCTTGTCCACTCCCCCGGTCAGCTCACGGATGCGGGCGATGCCCTCCTCGCCGCGCTCGGCGACCACCTCGGTGGCGCCGAACTCGCGGCCCAGACCGGTGCGTGCCTGGTGGCGGCCGGCGAGCACGATCCGCTCGGCGCCGAGCCGCCGCGCGGCGATCACCGCGCACAGGCCGACCGCGCCGTCACCGACGACGAGCACGGTGTCCCCGCGGCCGACGCGGGCGGTGACCGCGCCGTGGTGGCCGGTGGTCATCACGTCCGACAGCGCCAGCAGCGACGGGACCAGCACGGGGTCGGCGGCCGCCGGCACCTTGACCAGGGTGCCGTCCGCGTACGGGACGCGGACGGCCTCGCCCTGTCCGCCGTCGACGCCGTACCGGCCGCCGTCGCGGCACGAGATGTGCAGCCCCTTGGCGCAGTAGTCGCAGGTGTTGTCGCTGTAGGTGAACGGGGCGACGACCAGGTCACCGGTCTTCAGGGCGGTCACGTCCGCGCCGGTCTCCTCGATGACACCGAGGAACTCGTGCCCCATGGGACGGCCGGTGCCGGTGGCGGGCATCGACCGGTAGGGCCACAGGTCGCTGCCGCACACGCACGCGGCCAGCGTGCGCACCACCGCGTCGGTCGGCCGGACGATCCTCGGGTCGGGCCGGTTCTCGACGCGGACGTCGCCGGCTCCGTACATCACTGCCGCACGCATGAGAGCTACTACTCCAGGAGGAAAAGGGGGGCTGGGTCGTGGGGAGGTTCAGCGTTCGAGCATCCGCGCCTGGTCCGCGGTGTGGGTGGCGCCGGCGGCGGGCGGCAGGCTGCCGAGCTTGTGGAGTTGCCCGCTGGTCAGGGTGACCGCGTCGGCGGCGGTGTTCTCCTCGACCCGCTCGACGCGCTTGGTGCCGGGGATCGGGGCGATGTCGTCGCCCTGGGCGAGCAGCCAGGCCAGCGCGACCTGCGCGGGTGTGGCGCCGGCCTCGGCGGCCAGGGCCCCGACCTCGTCGGCGAGCACGAGGTTGCGCCGGAAGTTCTCGCCCGTGAAGCGCGGGTTGCCGCGGCGGAAGTCGCCTTCGTCGAACTGCTCGGCGGAGCGGACCGTACCGGTCAGGAAGCCGCGTCCGAGCGGGGAGAAGGGTACGAGGCCGATGTTCAGCTCCCGAAGGACGGGCAGGACGCGCTCCTCGATGCCGCGGGTCCACAGCGAGTACTCGGACTGCACCGCGGTGACGGGCTGGACCGCGTGGGCGCGGCGGATCGTTTCGGGGCCTGCCTCGGAGAGGCCGAACGCGCGGACCTTGCCCTCGGCGATCAGCTCGGCCACCGCGCCGGCGGTCTCCTCGATCGGCGTGTCCGGGTCCACCCGGTGCTGGTAGTACAGATCGATGTGGTCGGTGCCCAGCCGCCTCAGGGAGCCCTCGACGGCGGCGCGGACGTTGGCCGGGCTGGAGTCCAGGTTCCACGGGCCGTCGCCTCGGTGCGAGACCAGGCCGAACTTGGTGGCCAGCACCACCCTGTCCCGGCGCCCCTTGAGCGCCCGCCCGAGGAGTTCCTCGTTGGTGTACGGGCCGTAGATCTCGGCGGTGTCGATGAGTGTGACGCCCAGCTCCAGCGCCCGGTGCACGGTCCTGATCGACTCCGCGTCGTCGGTGCCCGAGCCGGTGTAGCCGTGGGACATTCCCATCGCGCCCAGACCGATCCGGGAGACCTCCAGGTCACGCAGCTTGATGTACCGCATCTCGCCTTCTTCCGCTACAGGGGTGTCGCCCGGTCTCCCGCCTCGCCCGGCCCGGTAGGTCGTGCCGGTGGGAGCCCGGGCGGCGGCGAAAGGGGCGGCGGCTGTCTTCCTTCCTCACCCTCGCCCGGATCGCTCCGGTTCGGCAGGGCGGGCTCTTCGGGGGTAATGACAGGGCCCCCTCCCGTCCGCGCGGCGGGTCCCAGCGGGTGAGACTGGAGTCATGGCATCCGAGAGCACGCACGGCGAGGGCGCCGAGCTGGGCCGCTTCCTGCGCGCCCGCCGCACCCAGACCAGTCCCGGACACGTCGGCCTGACCGTCGGCACCGGCATCCGCCGCACCCCCGGCCTGCGCCGCGAGGAGCTGGCCACCCTCGCCGGCATCAGCATCGACTACTACGTACGACTGGAACGCGGCAAGGAGACCCGCCCCAGCCCCGCCGTCCTCGACTCCCTCGCCCGCGCCCTGCACATGGACGACCAGGAGCACCAGCACCTGCGCGAACTCGCCGCCCGCGCCGCCCGGTACGCCCCGCAGCCGCCGCCCGCCCCCAGCCGCACGGTGCGCCCGCATCTCAAGCTGCTGCTGGAATCGCTGCGCCCGGACCCGGCCTACGTCATCAGCCGCAGCATGGACGTGCCGGCCTGGAACCCGGGCGGCCTCGCCCTCTACGCGGGTCTGGACGACTGGCCGGTCACGCAGCGCAACCTCGCCCGCTATCTCTTCCTGCACCCCGCCGCCCGCGACCTCTTCCCCGACTGGAACCGCCAGATCACCGGCTGCGTCGCCCGCCTGCGCGCCATCGCCGGCACCGCGCCCGACGCCCCTGACCTGACCGGCCTGGTCGGCGAACTCGTGCTCAAGAGCCCCGACTTCGCGGGCCTGTGGGAACGCTACGAGGTGACCGGACGCAAACCCGCGCAGAAGACCTTCCGGCACCCCCAGATCGGCACGGTCACCCTCACCTCCCAGTCGCTGCACGTCGAGGGCACTCCGGGACAGCGCATCGGCGTCTACACCGCCGAACCCGGCACCCCCGACCACGACGCCCTGCTCCTGCTCGACATGACCGCGCCCCGCCCGGAACACGGTTCCTCCCCGGGAGCGATCCGCCGGCAACCGTGAGCCACCGCCGCAGGGCGACACCCGCCCGGGGTCAGCCAGGGCGCGCAGGTCGGCCCCGCGAACGCCGGGTCAGGCAGGGCGTTCCGCGCGCGGAGCCTGCGCCGTGGCCCTCCCCTGAGCCGTTCGGCCTCCTCCGCCGTGGCGGCGGGCGGCACGACGAGCAGGTCCCGGCGGCCCCGCCCGGGAGTGAGCAGGCACACGGTGTCCCCGGCTCGCGACGGGCCCCTCCCGCGCGGGTGCACCGGCCGGTCCTCGACGGGCACGCCGTCACCGGACAGCGACCACATCGCGCCGTTCACGAGGACGCTGGTGACGTGCCCCCAGCGCGGCGGCAGCGCGGCGAGCAGTCCGGGGAGTTCGGCGGTCAGATCGTACGAACGCGGCCACCAGGCCCCGTCGACGCGCCGGACCGCGACGCCGCACCCGGGCCGCACGCCCAGGCGCAGCCGGGCGGCGGGCGGAGGGAGCGAGGGAGCGGTGATGGTCATGCGGAGTCCTGAGGCGAGGGCGGCCGGGGGCTCGCCTCGGCCGGGTCCTTCGCCGGGGACTCGGCGGGCGCGGGCCGGACCGGCGGCGCCGGGCGGGGCGCGGTCTCGCCCGGGTGGGTGCGGTCGGCCTGTGGTCTGCTGGTCTCCAGCCAGGAGCGGAGCGGGCGGGCGCCTCGCGCGGGGTCGAGCGTGAGGTGCAGGCGCGTCCCCGTGCCCGACGGGAACGCCGGGTAGCTGCGTTGCTCGCCCCCGGCGAACAGCAGCCGGAGGGCGTCGGCGACCTGGCGGGCGGCTTCGGCGTCCGGGGAGACGATGCGGACCTCGACCCTGCCCTCGGCGGGCGGACCGTCCGCGGCGTCCTGGGTCGAGGGCGCGGGGCGCGGCGGCACGAATTCGGTGGTCATCGGGCGGAACCTGTCCCGGGCCGCCGGGCGGCCCGTGCGGTGTCGCGCGGCCCTTGCCGTGCCGCGCGCCGAGGACGAGACCAGCCCTGTCACCGGAGTACGAAGGACCCTCGACCCTCCCCACCGTACTCCTGGCACCTTGCGGCACAGCCGTTTCCGGTCACGGGCGGCGTACGGTGGACCTACCGAGGGCATCACGCACTCCGGCCACCACGCCGGGTCGTCCCCGGCGAGCAACGGACTTCCGGGCCGCACCAGTGGTCGGCACGGAGACGGGTCGGCACCATGTCCCCTGCGATGACTCTCTCCCCGCTGGACATCCACCGGCGAAACCGCGGGGAGCGCACGCTCGTCACGCTCGCCGGGGACATCGGACCGGCCACGACGCCGCTGCTGCGGGCCGCGCTGGAGCAGTGCCTGCTGGACGGGGTCACCGTGATCGACGTCGACCTGGCCACGGTCGGCTCCTGCGACGCGCGGGGCCTGGACGTCCTCATGTCGGCCTCCCGGCGCGCCGGGCGGGTGCACACCCGGCTGCGGCTGCACCATGCGTGCGCCCAGATCGTCCGGCTCCTCGCGGCCACCGACCCCGCTTCGCCCCTCCTCGCGGCTCCCGCGAGTCCCGGACCGCTCGGCGCGTCCGGCGCATCCACGGACACGCTCACCGTGACGGGGACGCCCGGGGAACCGGCTCACCGGCCGGGCCGGCGGCCCCTCAAGGACGCGATCCGCGTGCGCCGGCTGACCCGGCGGCAGGCCGAGGACATGGGCGAGGACATCGCGGACCTGGCCGCGGTGTCCGTCGCGGGCACGCCCGGCGAGGCGTACCACGACCGTACGGACTTCCTGCGCCGCCTCGCGGTCACCGCCCGCCGTCCCGGCTTCACGTTGTCGGTCGCCGAGACGACGGAGCTGGTCGGGTGCGCCTTCGGTTTCCCGGTGGGCCCGGACGGCTCCGGCCGCCGGGGGTCCGACGCGACGCTCCAGGGGATCGTCCAGCGGCTCACCTCACGCGCGCGGTTCGTCGTCGTCACCCAGGTCGTGGCCCATCCGCACACCCAGAACCGTGAGATAGCCCGCTGCCTGCAACAGCGCCTGCTGGCGGACCGGCATGTCCCTCTCGGCGTCACCCTGCTCCATCCCGCCGACCGGGCGGGCCAGTCCGCCTTCTCGTCCTGGGGCTGGAAGAACATGGGCGAGGTCGTCGGGCTGCCCGGACCCGTCGCGCCCTGCGTGCTGGTCCTGCCTGCCGAAGGGCCGGTCCCGGCGGGCCGCTGATCCTTCGGGTGGGGCGATGAGCCGGGCGGTCGTACCGTCCGGATGGTCCCGTGGCCCGTTGGTGCGCCGTAGGGCCGCGTCCCGGTGCGACGTCGCCCGCCGCGCCGTACGTCAGGGCCGGGAGTAGCCTGGCAGGTACCGAGAGCTTTCGGGCCCGCGATCGCTGCGGCGCCGTTCCCGGCGAGTGACGATACGGGCATCCGGGGGCCGCCCGGGACGGGATCGCGCGATGGACGCCAGCAGCAGGCCCCCCGAAGACACGGCGCCCGGCGCCGGACACACGTACCGGATGCCCTTGCCCCGCCTGCGCCTCACGCCGGACGGCAGCCATGGCCCGCTGGACGGGGCGTGGTGGCCGCGCTGCGACGCGCTGGAGCTGGAACTGCCCGCGCTGGTCGGCTCCCTGGACCCGAGCACCGGCGCCGTCACCCGCGTCACCGTGGAGTCCGCGGCCTGGCCGGACGCCCCGCACAAGGTGATGACGGCACCCGGGCATGTGATCGAGGTGGCCCTGACCGACGGAGCCGCCGAAGCGCACGCGATCACCGTGGACTGCGGGACCGTAGGGCGCTGGGAACTGCTGGTCGTCCCCCCGGACGAGCCGGCCGGAGCGGCCGCCCAGCTGCTGGCCGCGGCCTCCGACCCCGCGAACCCTTTGTCGGCCCGGCGTCTGCTGGCCCTCACCGAGAGCGGCCCCGACGGACAGGCCCTGTGGGAGTCGGAGGGAGGAGCCGGACCGAGGTGAAGCAACCGGAGCCGGCCGGTCCCGTCCGACCGGCGGGACCGGGCGTCGACGACCCCGTGATGGAGCGATGGCACCGACAGACCCTTTGTCATCCCTGCCCGGCCTCCCGCGCAAGGCGAACCACAGCGGGGGAAAGGCGACGGCGGGACGGCGCGCGGACCGCTCCGAGAGCTTCGGGGAAACTCTTCTCGGACAGATCCTCGACAGCGCGCACGAGCTGCCGCCCCACCTCATCGGTCCCCTGGTCGCCGACGTGGTGGAACGGCTCGGGGCCCGCCGACCCCAGGTGCTGCTGCAGGACTACGGCCAGCTGCTGCCGGCCCCGCTGCCCGGTGACGGCCTCGTGGGCGGGGAACCGCACCGGATCGACGGCTCCGAAGCGGGCCGCTGCTTTCTCGACGCCCGGCCCGTCGAGGCGGCCGAGGCCGACGGGGTGCGGGTCCATCTGCCGCTGCTGGACGGCGGGGATCAGGTCGGGGTCATGGCGGTGACGCTGGACAGCGTCGACGACGGCGACCGCCGCCTGCTGCACAGGATCGCCGCTCTGGTCGCCGATCTGCTGGTGACCAAGCACGGCTACTCCGACCTCTTCTTCGGGGTACGACGCGGCGAACCGATGAGCGTCGCCGCCGAGATCCAGTGGGCCCTGCTGCCACCGCTGGCGATGATCATGCCGCGCATCGCGGTGGCCGGGATCCTGGAGCCCGCCTACGACGTGGCGGGTGACGGCTTCGACTACGCCCTCAACGGCGACGTCCTCCATGTGGCCATGATCGACGCGATGGGGCACGGCCTGGACGCGGCCACGATGGCCACCGTGACCATCGGCGCCTACCGGCATGCCCACCGCGCCGGGATCGGGCTGCCGGAGATCTACTCCTTCATGGACCGCGCCGTGGCGGACCAGTTCGGCTCCGAACACTTCGTCACCGCGCAGATGATGCAGCTGGACACCGCGACGGGCCATCTGCAATGGGTCGACGCCGGGCACCCGCCGCCGATGCTCGTACGAGATCACCGTGTCGCATGCCGGCTGACGGGCCCGACGACCCTCCCGGTCGGCTTCGGCGGTCCGGACCCGCGGATGAGCGAGGCGAGGCTGGAACCGGGAGACCGCCTCCTCTGCTTCACCGACGGGCTGACCGAGGAACACACGGCGGGTGAGAGCCGTTCGGGGAGGAGCAGTTGGTCGACCGGGTGAATCACCTGGAGAGGACCGGCCGCGGGATCCGGGCGGTGGTGCGCTGCCTGTCCCGCCATCTCGAGCGAGCGCGCGGCGGACACACCACCGACGACGCCACGCTGCTCCTGGTGGAGTGGCGCGGCTGACCGTGCCGCCGGGCACCCGCCTCGCCCGTTTTCAATATCTGTAGTGGCGACATGAGAAATCACTGCGGTGCCCGATGACTATTCCTGCGGCCGCACTCCGCACAGAAATATTCTCGTGATCGGGCCGCCATCGACGTGCTACTGTCGTCATCAGTTGCAGGTGTGGTTGCCAGAAGTTATTTCCGACGGCCGATCATCACGGCGACACGGAATACGCACAGGGCGTGTTCCCGACACCGTCTCCGAAGGGAAACAAAATGGCTACTGGCACCGTGAAGTGGTTCAACGCGGAAAAGGGCTTCGGCTTCATCGAGCAGGACGGCGGCGGCCCCGACGTCTTCGCCCACTACTCGAACATCGCCGCCCAGGGCTTCCGCGAGCTCCAGGAAGGCCAGAAGGTGTCGTTCGACATCGCGCAGGGCCAGAAGGGCCCGACGGCCGAGAACATCGTTCCCGCCTGACACAGCGGCACTGACGCATACTTCACAGCTGGGGCCCGCACCTTGGGGTGCGGGCCCCAGCTCGTTTTTTTCAGGGTCGATCCGACCCTGCTTTTCGGCTCGTTCTCGCGATTCTCTGCGCCGCTCCTTCTGCTGCGGAAATTCCTTGACACGCGCCCGCATCGAGGAAGGTTCCGCATGAACCGCACACGCACGACTCGAACGTACAACCGCTTCGGAGGAAGTTCCGCCGCGCGCCGCTCCGGCGGGTCCGGCGGGGCCGGAAAGCGACAGCCCCTCCAGGGTGAGTTCGCACTGCCGGTGACCGTCACACCCGCGTTGCCCGCCGTCGACGCCTTCGCCGATCTCGCCATGCCGAGGCAGTTGCTGAGCACCCTCGGGCAGGAAGGCGTGAGCGTACCGTTCCCGATCCAGGCGGCGACCCTGCCGAACTCCCTGGCCGGCCGGGACGTGCTCGGGCGCGGTCGCACCGGGTCGGGCAAGACCCTGGCCTTCGGGCTCCCGGTGCTGGCCCGCACAGCTGGGCGACGCGCCGAGCCGCGCCGGCCACTGGCCCTGGTCCTCGTCCCCACCCGGGAACTGGCGCAGCAGGTCACCGACGCGCTCGCCCCCTACGCCCGGTCCGTGCGGCTGCGGCTCGCCACCGTCGTCGGCGGCATGTCCCTCGGCAGGCAGGCCGGTGCGCTCCGTACCGGCGCGGAGGTGGTGGTCGCCACGCCCGGACGGCTCAAGGACCTCATCGACCGCGGGGACTGCCGGCTCGACGACGTCGGCATCACGGTGCTCGACGAGGCCGACCAGATGACCGACATGGGCTTCATGCCGCAGGTCACCGCCCTGCTCGACCTGGTGCGCCCCGGCGGCCAGCGGATGCTGTTCTCGGCCACCCTGGACCGCAACGTCGACCGGCTGGTCCGCCGCTATCTGAGCGACCCGGTGGTCCACTCGGTCGACCCGTCGGCCGGTGCCGTCAGCACGATGGAGCACCACATCCTCCATGTGCACGACACGGACAAGCACCGCACGACCACCGAGATCGCGGCCAGGGACGGCCGGGTCATCATGTTCCTGGACACCAAGCACGCCGTGGACCGGCTGACCAAGCACCTGCTGGACAGCGGTGTCCGCGCCGCGGCCCTGCACGGCGGCAGGTCCCAGCCGCAACGCACCCGGACCCTGGCCCAGTTCAAGGACGGACACGTCACCGTCCTGGTGGCCACCAACGTCGCGGCCCGGGGTATCCACGTCGACAGCCTCGACCTGGTCGTCAACGTCGATCCGCCCAGCGACCACAAGGATTACCTGCACCGTGGCGGGCGGACGGCCCGCGCCGGTGAGTCCGGCAGTGTCGTCACCCTCGTGACCCCCGGCCAGCGCCGGGGCATGACCCGGCTGATGGCCTCGGCCGGTATCACCCCGCAGGTCACCCCGGTCCGCTCGGGCGAGGCGGAGCTGAGCCGCATCACGGGCGCGCAGGCCCCCTCCGGCATTCCCGTGGTCATCACCGCGCCGGTCGTGGAACGTGCCCGGCCCACGTCCTCGCGGTCCCGGTACCGCCGGAGCCGTGCCGGTCAGGGCCGGCCGGGCGGTGCCGGGACGGGCCGCGGGGCACGGCGACAGTCCGGGGACGGCACTGCCACCCGGGCCGGCGCGGCCCCCGGAGCCGCCATGGCCTCCCGGTAGCCCCGGGGGCTTCGACAACCGCGACCCTGCGGCCTTACGACAACCGCACCACCGCGCACGTCCGACGACCGCGCGCCCCGCGGCCTCTCGGCGACCGCACCGGCCACCGAGCCGACCGGCCCCTCCCGAAGGAGACCCTCTTGACGCCAGCGCGGACGCACTACCGCGACGTAGTACGCGTGACCACGGTTGACGACATCGCGGGACCCGGTGGTCCCCGGGTGCCGGACGACATGACCGTCGAGGTGGCTCTGGCCCTCATGGCGGGCGCGCGGGTCGACTACCTGACCGTGTGCGACGGGGACGACCGGAGCACGGGTTTGATCACCCTGGTCGGGCTCACCGTGCTGCGCGAGAGTGCCGCGTACACGGACCGTATCCGTCTGCGGGACGTCCTCGGCGGCTCCCTGCCCCCGCTCGGCTCCCGCGCCGGGGCCCGCACCGGTGGCCGCGGTACGTACGGCCGGGTTCCGGGCGTCCTCGCCGTGTCGTCCTGATCCACCTGGCCTGAGGGCCCGTCACGACTCCTCCCGCGACCGCTCCCCTGTGAGGCCTGCCCCGTTTCGCGGAGCCGGGTGTGGCGGCCTCCATGGCTTCGTGCGCTGTGTCGTCGCCCGGTATCCGTTCGGCCTGGCGAGGAGCGGACCACCATCTCGGTCCCCCGGTGGGGGCTCTGCCGACGCGCGTCGGCAGAGCCCCCACCGCTATGTCACCGCCCGGGAGACACCACCGCCCCGGAGACGGCGCCTCACTGGTCGACGTAGGTGAGGTCGCCCACGGTCCACGCGCTCACGTCCTTGACGGCCACCCGGTACATCCCGCCCGACTGCGGGATCCCGAGGCTGCCCTGAAGGATCCGGGCGAGATGGAAGTGCAGGTACGCGGGCGCCTCCTCGCGACCGGGCCGGCTGTGCGGCGGTCGCCGCGCGAAGACGTCGGAGAACGGGCCGAGACGGTCCGAGTCCTTCAGCACCTCCGCCACCCGCTCCCGCCATACGGCCTCGGGAGCCAGCCGACCGGTGATCACGGCGCCGCCGACGACCACGGTCATCGACATCTGATTGCTTCGCTCGGACTCCACCGCGGCGGCAATGGCCATGAGCAACTCATCAGGGTTCCACATGACAGCAGAGTTTATTCAGTCCCCGCTTCCTTCCGCCGGGCCGGGCACCGGAACGAGAAGGTCCGGGGCGGCGGCGGGGACGGCCGATGGTGTTGAATCTTCCCCGGGGCCCTGGTGCCGTACGGCGCCGGGCCCCTCGACGCGTTGCACAGCGAGGTGACATGACATCGGACAATCCCCTGAATGATCGTCTGGACGACGACGACTACCCCGCGTACACGATGGGCCGGGCGGCCGAGATGCTCGGCACCACCCCGGCCTTCCTGCGCGCCGTCGGCGACGCCCGGCTGATCACTCCGCTCCGCTCGGAGGGGGGACACCGCCGGTATTCGCGGTACCAGCTGCGGATCGCCGCTCGCGCCCGCGAACTCGTGGACAAGGGGACCCCGATCGAGGCCGCGTGCCGGATCGTCATTCTTGAGGACCAGCTGGAGGAAGCGCAGCGCATCAACGCCGAGTACCGCCGTGCCGCCGACGAGGCGGCGGGCGACACCGGCTCCGGCTCCGGCTCCGGCTCCGGGTGAAATAGCCGACGGGGGCCGCCGTGCCCAGGGGCCGCGAGGAACCGTGCCGACGCCCCCGGGCCCGTACGTACGGCTCAGGCGGCGACGTCCCGCATCTCCTCACCGGACCAGGCCGGCCATACGGTCGGTCTCCCGCACCGGGTCTCCGGGGGCCCGCCGCACCCGGGGGGGGGGACGGCCTCAACTCTCCCGCCGTCCCGCCCGGGTGCGGAGGGCGCCGCTCGTCCAGGGCCGCCGTGGCAACCGTACGGCCGGGTTCCCGAACGGGACCATCGGAGCAGCGGAGTTCCGGTGCGCCGCGCGCCGGATCCCGGTGGCGGAGTACGGCCCGCGAGGAAGGGCAGTGTGGTGTGGTGGAGGGCATGAGGCCGGACGGAGAACACCGGAAGTGGCTGTCGGCGACGGATCCGGACCTGTGGCGCCGGGTCGTCGAGCAGCTGGACAAGGCCGTGGCCGTGACCGACCCGGCGGGACGCGTCGTCGCCGTCAACCCGGCCGCCGCGCGGCTGCTAGACCGGCCGGCCACGGCCATGCACGGGCAGGATCTGCACGACCTGTGCCACCGTGACCCGGCAGGCGCGCGGATCCCGAGGGAACACTGTCCGCTGCTGCGGGCCGCGGCCGGGGCGCGCTCGGCGCGCGGCGACGACTGGTGGCTCCGGGGTGACGGACGGCTCGTCCCGGTCTCGTGGTCGGCCACCCCCCTGATCCGGGACGGTGTCCTCCAGGGGATGGTCGTCCTGGTCGCCGGGACCACCGCCGACCGCTGTGCCCACGGCGAGCGCTCGGCGCCTGCGGAGCGGGCGGACCGTACGGACCAGGCGGATCGTACGGACCAGGCGGAACGAGCCGCCCGTACGAGCGCGCTGGAGAGCCTTGCCGAACGGTTGACCCTCGTCGCGGAGATCACCGATGTGCTCGGGCAGACCCTGGAGGTGGACGAGGCCCTCGCCCGGCTGAGCCGGCTCCTGGTCCCCCGGCTCGCCGACTGGGCGGCGGTGGATCTCCTGGCCGGGCCCCGGCAGGTGCACCGGGTGGCGGTGACGGGGCCCGAGGGCCGCGACGCCGGTCAGGAGGACTGGCACGGTCAGCTTCCGCCACCGGCCGGGGAGGCGTCCGCCTCACCCCTGGTCCGGGTGCTGCACGGAGGCGCTCCCGTGCTCCAGGAGCGGGCGGGCGCGGGCGTACTGCCCGGCTCCCCCCTGGCCGCCGTGCACAGCGCCTTCCTCACGGCGACGGGCGCGGCCTCCGTCATCACGGTGCCGCTGGGCACCAGACGGCAGGTAACGGGCGCCCTGACCCTGGTGCGTACCGATCCGGCCCGGCCCTTCGGCACCGGTGACCTGGAGGTGGCCGGGGACATCGGGCGCCGGGTCGGCCTGGTCATCGACAACGCCCGCCGGTTCGGCCGCCAGCGCGAGGTCGCCGAGGCCATGCAGCACAATCTCCTCGCCCCGCTGCCCGGGCACGGCCGGGTCCAGCTGGCCGCTCGTTACCAGCCCGCGCCGGCCGGTTCGCAGGTCGGCGGCGACTGGTACGACGCGTTCACGCTCCGGGACGGCACCCTGGCCCTGGTGATCGGCGACGTGGTCGGCCACGATCTGACCGCGGCGGCCGGCATGGCGCAGCTGCACGGCATACTGCGCTCCCTCACCTGGGACCACGCCGGGCCGACCGGTGCCGTGGTGGACCGTCTCGACAGCGCCATGCACGCCATCACCACCGTGCCGATGGCCACCCTCGTCCTGGCCCGGCTGGAAGGCCCGGACACCGGTCCGTGGACGCTGTACTGGACGAGCGCCGGGCACCCGCCGCCCCTGCTGCTGACTCCCGACGGCAACGCGCAGTACCTGGAGGCCGGTCAGGGGCTGCTGCTGGGAACCCAGTTCGGCGGTGCCCAGCGGCCGACCGCCGCCCACGCCCTGCCCGCGGGCTCCACACTCCTGCTCTACACCGACGGCCTGATCGAGGTCCCCGGAAGCGACCTGGACACCGGGTTCCGACGGCTGCGCCGCCACGCCCTCGCCCTCGCGGAGGAATCGCTGGACACCCTGTGCGACCAGTTGTCGGCCCGGGTGCCGGCCGGCAGCACCGACGACATCGCCCTGCTGGCCCTGCGCCTGCCCGGCGCCCCCTGATCCGGCGGGCTAACGCCGGGGCGCTCGTATCTCCGGGGCCGCGGCACCAGCGCGCGCGGCGGACGGGCCGTACGGCCGCGAGGGTGCCGCTTCCGGCGTACGGCCACCCACCCCCGGGACCGCGATGTCTCGACGGCGGAGCGCGGCGCCATGATCGGCGAGCAGCCGCCACTGGAGGCGCCGGGCCGGGTCCCGGGCACGGCCTTGGTTCTCGGGGCACGCCCGGGGGCGGCCCGGTCGGTCCGGCCGGGAGCCGCCGTCGCGGTGCGGGCGGTCTCCGGCGGGGTGTCACCCGGCGGCCTGCGACATGTCGGAGGGGGTGTCCGCGGCGATGCCGTGCTGTTCGCTCTCGGGGCGTCCCTGCTCGGGCAGCAGGAAGGTGACGGCGAGGAACGCGGCCAGGAGGCACGCCTGGACGATGAGGGCGCGCTGGAAGCCGCCGCCGAAGTCGCCGGTCTCGGCCCGGGCGAAGAACACGGAGCCGAACACGGCGACGCCGAGGGAGCCGCCGAGGGACTGGACGGCGGACAGGACTCCGGAGGCGGAGCCGATCTCGTCGTCATCGACGGCGGCGAGGACGAAGCTGAACAGGGCGGCGATGACCATGCCGGCGCCGATACCGGAGACGGCCACGCCGGGGGCGATGTCCCAGATCGTGAACGAGCCCGGGGTCAGGCCGTCGAGTTCGGCCCAGAGCAGGGCCGCGCCGGCGAGCTGGACGAGCGGGCCGGTCTGGAGGACCTTGCGGCCGATCCTGTCGGCGAGGACGGCGCCGCTGACCGCGCCGCCGATGGCCGTGCCCACCGCGAGCGGCAGGTTGCCGAGTCCCGCGTCACCGGCGGTGAAGTGCCGGCCGATCTGGAGGTAGAGGGTCAGCACGAGCTGAGTGCCGACGAGCCCGGCGAAGAACAGGGCGATGCCGCCGAGCCCGACGGTGAAGGCGGGTTTGCGCAGCAGGCCGGGGGCGACCAGCGGCTCACGGCCCGCCGCTGCGGTACGGCGCTGGTGCAGGGCGAACAGGGCGAACCCGATGGCCGAGGCGGCCATGCACAGCCACGTCCACAGCGGCCAGCCGTCCTCCTGCCCCTGGTTCAGCGGCAGGACGAGCAGCGCGCAGGACGCCGCGACCAGCGCCGCACCGGCCGAGTCGACGCTCACCGTGCGGTCACCGGCCTTCCTCGGCACGAACTTCGCGGCGACGATCAGGGCCGCGATGCCGATGGGCAGGTTGACCAGGAACACCGACCGCCAGCCCAGGCCGAAGAAGTCGCCCTCGACGAGGAAGCCGCCGAGGACCGGGCCGATGATGCCGCCGAGCCCGAGGACGGGGCCGAAGACCGCGAAGACCTTGGTGAGTTCCGGACCGGAGAAGTTCTCGCGCAGCAGGCCGAGACCCTGCGGCAGGAGCATCGCGCCGGCGGCGCCCTGCACCAGCCGGAAGACGATCAGCGACCCGATGCCCGGCGCGAGGGCGCACAGCAGCGAGGCGGCGGTGAAGGCGGTCAGGCCCAGCAGGAACATGCGACGCCGCCCATAGCGGTCGCCGAGCCGGCCGCCGAGCACGAGCCCGGCGCCGAGGGTGAGGGCGTAGCCGCCGATCACCCACCGCAGGCCGACGGGACCGGCGCCGAGTGATTTCTCCAGGTCCGGACCGGCGACGTTGACGATCGAGGCGTCCAGGAGATCCATGATCTCCGCGACGAGCATCACCGCCAGGATCAGCCACCGCCATCGGTAGGGCTCGGTGGTCCGGTCAGGGGCGGGGAACGGGTCACGCACGCCAATTACCTCCATGGTGAAGTATTTCTATGATGAAGGTAAAGTGGGCACGGTAGGTTGTCAAAGCGGCCCGGTCGGTGGACCGCACCGCGGAGAGAACGGCGGAGGGGCCTTCATGGAGGAAGTGATGCGCGACGGCGTCGCGGCACAGCGTGAGCGGCTGATGGAAGCGCTGCGGATCTACGGCGGCCACTACGCCGAACTCAGCCGGCGCTTCGCCGCCTGGCTGGGCCTGCACTCCACCGACGCGACCGCGGTCCTGCAGATCGCCGCCGCCGAAGAGCGCGGCACCCCCCTGTCACCGGCGCGGCTGAGCGAGCGCATCTCCCTGTCCACGGGAGCCACCACCGCGCTCCTGAACCGTCTGGAGGCGGCGGGGCACATCACCCGCGTCCGCGAACACTCCGACCGGCGCATCGTCACCCTGCGCAGCGGCGGGCACATCCAGGAGCGGGCGGACGAGTTCTTCGGCCCGCTCGCCGGCCGCCTCGACACCACGATGTCGCACTACCCGCCCCGGCTCCTGGAGCAGTTCGAGACGTTCATGGCCGACCTGAACGCCACCATGGACACCCACCTCGCGGAGCAGGGAACGGCGGCACCGCACTCCCCCGCCACCCCTCCCGACCGGACTCCCTGACCGGCCTGCACACTCGCAAACGTCCTGTTAGTACGGGACGAGGGGATCGGCGATCAGGTGCGGGCCGGGGCGGGCCCGAGGCTCGTTCCGGGCACCAAGATCATGCCGATTCGCCCCGATTGCCGGCGCGGCAGGTTCATCGGCAGCGGCCACCCTCCGGGGGAGGGCCGTACGTCGAGCCCCGCGACCTCCGCAGAGTCCGACCGACGAACAGCGGGCTGCCGGGCTGAGCGGCAGGGGTGTGGGTACCCGGACGCCGTCGCGCATCCGGTATGCACCGCCCAGCCGGACGCGGCCCGTGAGCCGGGAAGGACGCATCAGCAGCATGACCGCGCAAACCCCCCTCCGCCGCCCGCCTCCCCGCGGCGGCAGTGATTTCGCCCGCCTGTCCAAGAAGATCAACGCGGCCGGTCTGATGGACCGGTGCCCCGGCTACTACACCGTCCGGTCCATCGCCGTGGCCGTCGCCTACGCGGGTGGCTGGAGCGCGTTCGTCGTCATCGGCGCCGGCTGGTGGACCCTGGCGGTGGCCGCGTTCCTCGCCGTGATGTTCGGGCAGGTCGCTCTGCTCGCCCACGACGTCGCGCATCGCCAGGTCTTTCGCCGGCGTCGGCCCAGCGAGACGTCCGGCCGCGTCGCCGGGGCCGCGATCGGGATGGGCTACGGGTGGTGGCAGGACAAACACACCCGCCACCATGCCAACCCCAACCACGAGGACCTCGACCCCGACATCGCCCCCGACCTGCTGGTGTGGTCCCAGGACCAGGCGCGCGCCGCGACCGGACTGCCGAGGATCCTCGGCCGCCGCCAGGCGCTCCTCTTCTTCCCCCTGCTCCTGCTCGAAGGGGTCAACCTCCACGTCTCCAGCGCGCGGGCACTGGGCAACCGGGCCCTGAAGAACCGCGCCCTGGACGGCACGCTGCTCTACGGGCACACCGCCGCCTACCTGACCGCGGTGTTCCTCGTCCTCCCGCCCGGCATGGCGATCGCGTTCCTGGCCGTCAACCAGGCCCTGTTCGGCCTCTACCTCGGCTGCCTCTTCGCCCCCAACCACAAGGGCATGCCGATCCTCACCGGCGACGACCGCCCCGACTTCCTGCGCCGCCAGGTCCTCACCGCACGTAACGTACGCGGCAACTGGTTCACCGACCTCGCCCTGGGCGGCCTGAACCATCAGATCGAACACCACCTGTTCCCCAGCATGCCCAGCCCCCATCTGCGCAAGGCCCGGCCCATCGTCCGCCGCTACTGCCAGGACCTGGGGGTCGACTACCTGGAGACCGGGCTGATCGCCTCCTACCGGCAGGCGCTCGCCAGTCTCCACCGGGCGGGAGCCCCGCTGCGGCGAGCCCGTACCAGCAGCGCCCGAGCATGACGCACCCGCGCCCGCAGATGATCTCGCCGCCCTCCCCGAATCGGGCGGCAACCCCGTCGAACCGCTCACGCGAGTCGCCGACGTCACCGAGGCGTCAGGAGTGATCGAACAGCGTGACCACACTCCGCGGTGCTTCCCGGCCGAAGAAGACCTCCAGGTTCTTCGCCGAGCGGTCGGCGGCCTCACTGCCGCGCCGGAACAGCCGCTCCTCGTAGGCGGTGAGCGCGGCCTCGATGTCGGGTTGCTCGATCAGCTCGCTCGCCAGGTCGGCGCCGTCGTACATGGCGAGGTTCGCCCCCTCCCCGGCGAAGGGCGACATCAGATGCGCGGCGTCGCCGACGAGCGTCACGCCGGGCATCCTGTCCCAGGTGAGCCCGACGGGCAGGGCGTAGACGGGCCGGAGCCACGGTTCCGCGTCGCTGTGCGTCACGAAGGCGGTCAGCAGCGGCGACCAGCCGTCGAACTCGTCGGCGAGTCGACGGAGACCGGCGGACGGGTCGCCGAAGTCGATCGAACTCATCCACGCCTCGGGCTTGTTCAGCGCCACGTATCCGCGCACACGCCCGTCGGCGTAGCGATGGGCGATGATGCCCTTGCCCGGCGCGACCGCCATCAGTGTGCCGCTGCCGATCGCGGCCACGCTCGCCCGACAGTCCTGGTCGCCGTCGGTGGCGAGGGCGATCTCGACGAAGCACGTTCCGCTGTAGCGAGGCGTGGCGGGGGTAAGCAGCGGACGCACCTTCGACCAGGCGCCGTCCGCGCCGACGACCATGTCGGCGCGGGTGGCGGAACCCTCCGCGAAGGCCAGGTCGTAGCCGCCCTCCGCGCGGCGATGGAGCGAGGTGAGCTTGTGGCCCCACCTGATCGTCCCGGGCGCCAGCGCGTCGATGAGCAGGCGCCGGAGTTCCCCGCGGTCCACCTCCGGGCGGGCCGAGTCGGGGTTCGCGGGCATGTCGAACAGGATCGTGCCGTGGCGGTCGACGACGCGCTTGGCGTCCTCGCCCGGGCGGACCAGGGTGAGGAACTCGTCGTAGAGACCGGCTGCGCGAAGCGCGACCTGTCCGGTTTCCACGTGGATGTCGAGCAGGCCGCCTTGTGCACGGGTCTCCGCCGACGGCTCGCTCTCGTAGATCGTCGCGGCGACGCCGTGGGCCTGAAGCACTCGTGCGAGCGTCAGCCCGCCCAGTCCGGCTCCGACGATGGCGATGGTCTTCCGCATGCTGCGCTCCTGTGTCGCGCCGACACACGTCGGCGATGGTCAGCGCCGAAAGCGGGCGGGATGCCCGGTCTCGGCAAGGAGACGCTCACCGATCAGAACCATCTGCGTCGATGTATGCGCGATGTCCGGCGGGATGGATCCGCGGGGACATCGTTTTTCGCGACCCTGTGACTATAGCCCGGCGTCCGCCTCGCGATGACCGGGACCGGGCACGCTGCGACGGACGGCGCCGGCCCCGGAGTCTTCATCACCAACCCCCTTGGATCACGACGACGCGGGCGGTGTGCGGACTCAGGACGGCCGGGTGCGTCAGCCGGCCTGGTCGCAGTCCTCGCTCCCCCGGCCCGCGCACACCCCGGGCGGGAAGCGGCGCGCCCGGCGCCTGCCGATCCTGCCCGTCATCATGGTCCTGTCGGACGCGCTCCATCGCATCGGCACCGTCCGCCTCACCGGCATCCACGCCCTCGTGCCGCTGCACCGGGCCGGGGACGCCCGCGTCGAACTCGCCGAGACGGCCGACTGGTTCGCGCCCACGGGTCCGCGAGGCGGCGCTTGAACGCACGTACCGGCATATGGAGATCAAGCCCCTCAAGTCCGCCGGGACGACGATTCCGGGGCTCGCCCGTCCCCTCGCCGGTGTGGTGCAGTCCGAGGGCTGCGCCACGCGCTCGCCTTCCGTTGCGACGGGCGCGAGTGGGCCACGGACGTGGTCGCGTGGACGACGGAGGTGTTCGCGGACTCGATCCGGGCGGTCACGGGACTCTTGGGCCCGGTACTCATCACTCATCACGGTCTCTTCGGAGGTCTGATCCGAACCCGCGGGCGGCAGCGGCGCCCCGGCGACACCGACGGCACGGGCCAGCGCGGTCACCGCCCGGGGCATCCAGCCGATGTGCAGCACCGGGACCTGGGGCGCCGCCTGGTGAGGGGTCATCAGTCGAGACCCCGCACGATGTGGGCGTCGTCCGGGTCGTCCGGGTATCCCGCGAGGTGGAGGGGGCGTGGAGCGAGCCACAGGCCGCGTGCGCAGACCTCGCCGAGCCGGGACGGCACCCCCGAGCCGGGCTGTTGGGGGGTGGCCGGGCCGGGCTGGTCGCCGGGCGGTTCGGTGCCGAGGGCGGGTGCGGTGCTGTCCAGGGTGGTCATCGCTCGTTCCTCCTCGATCGGGTGGGTGCCTTTTCCGGTCAGTTCAGTGCCTGGGCCGGGTTCGCGGTGCGGGCTCCGGGCCGGGCGGCGAGGATCACGGCGCCGGTGACGGCGACGACGGCGGCCGCGCCCCACATGACGGCGGGCGCGTGTCCGGCGCCCAGGCCGAGTCCGCCGAGGACCAGGACCACGGTGTTGGCGCTTCCGGTGAGCTGCTCCATGCGCACGGTCACCCGGCCCCGGGTGGGGCCGTCCAGCGCGGACAGGCCGTCCTGGGTGAGCGGGCGGGCCGCTCCCGCGCCGAGGCCCAGCAGGGCGATGGCGATGATCACCGGCACCAGGCGGGACGTCGTCGCGAGCAGGACGAGCGAGGCGGCGACACAGGCGAGGGTGGCGGCCAGCAGCGGGGCGGCGGGCGTGGTGCGCAGCAGTTTCGCGGTCCAGCGGGCGACGAGCAGCGCCGCGACGTTGAACACCGCGAGCAGGACGCCGAACAGGGCGAGGGAGACCTTGGTGCGCACGAACAGCAGGTACGGGATGAAGCCGACGAACGCGGCCAGGGCGACACCGCGCAGGCACACGTAGTAGGCGATCCACCATCCCGCCCCGCCGGTCCAACCCCCGCTCGTCGCCGGAGCGTCGGCGTTGGGGGTGGTACGGGCGGCGGGGAGCCGTACGGAACCGACACCGGTGGCGGCGGTGGCGGCGGCCGCGCAGGCGAGCGCGGACAGCAGGAACACGGTGAGGCGGGTGTGCTGGAAGATCACGGCGCCGGCGATGCCGGAGCCCATGACGACCGCGAAGATCCAGCTCTGGGTGCGGGCCTGGATCTTCGAGGCCCGCTCGCGGTCCGGCTCCAGGACGCCCACCAGCGGCGACTCGACGCTCGCGGTGAGCGCGTAGCCGAAGCCGCTGAGGATCTGTCCCGCGACCAGGCCCGGCGTGCCGCCCGCGACCGTGCCGATCAGCAGCAGGCCCGCGGCCTTGACGATCTCCCCGCCGACCAGCAGGGTGCGGGGGCCGAACGCGGCGGAGAAACGGCCGACGAACGCCCCGGACACCATCACGGTGAACCCGTACAGGGCCAGCAGGGTCTGCGCGAGGGCGATGCCGAGGTGGTGCAGGTAGAGGAAGGCGAACAGGACCGGCAGATGGAAGTAGGCGCGGGAGATCAGCCGGTAGACGAACAGGGCGCGCAGGGCGCCGGGGCGGGGCGTGTCACCGGCCCCGTCCGGAGCGGCCTCGGCTCCGGACGGGGTGGCGGACCGGCGGGCGCTGCTCACTCCATGGCCCCCGAGGAGGCGAAGTAGTTCTTGTCGGCGCCGCTCTGGGTGGTGAACACCGAGGAGGAGTCCTTCGCACCGGGCAGCGGCAGGTGGACCGGGACCTGGGCGAGGCGGACCTGGCGGTCCTGGCCGCGCACCAGGAGGTCCTGGTAGGCGTCCCAGTCGCCGCCCGCGCACAGGTGGCGGTCGCCGGGGGCGCCGCAGCCCACGAGCGGCCAGGCGTCGGCGGCGGCGTAGTTCTGGAAGATGACGCGGCGCGAGCCGGTGGAGCGGTTGGGGCCGCTGGCGTGGACGGCGCGCACGTGGTGCAGGGTGATGGACCCGGCGGGCGCGGTCAGCTGGACGGCGTTGTCGAGCATGTCCTTGATCTGGGTGTGGTCCAGGGCGCCGGCGAAACGGCCGCCCTGGTTGTGGGAGTACACCTCCCCCAGGTGCGAGCCGGGCACGACCAGGAGGGGTCCGTTCTCCTCGGTCATGTCGTCCAGGAGGACACCGACGGCGACCAGGGAGTCGTTGGTGTGCGGGTAGAAGCCCCAGTCCTGGTGCCACTGGATGGCGTCGCCGGTGCCGGAGGGCAGCTTCAGGTTGATCTTGCTGCCGTACAGGCGCAGGTCGTCGCCGAGGAGGCCGGCGACGATGTCGAGGATGCCGGGGTGGCGCACCGTCGCGTCGTAGACCGGGTGGTGGCGGTGCGGCGACTTGACGCGCCGCACGTAGGGGCGGCCCTCGTGCTCGCCGATGTCGAGGATGCGGCGGTCGGCGTTCTCGTCGCCGGCCTGGGCGGCGAAGCTGTCGGTGACCTCGCGCAGTTCCTGGAGTTCGGAAGCGCTGAGGACGTTCTCCACCACGAGGTAGCCCTTGGCGGCGTACTGGTCGAGCTGCGTTGCGTCGAGAGCGGGCATGTCTCACCTCTGCGTCAGGAAAAGAGATGCGGGGCCGGGGCGGGATGCTCCGGCGGGGGCCGGTCCGTGTCGGTACGGGTGTCGTGACCGCACGGTGCCGGCCCCGGGAGGTCGGCCCGGGCGGACCGGCCGCTGGGTGGCCGGTGCCCCGGGGTGGATCAGGTCGGCTGCGGGACGGGCCGGGCACCCGGCGGGTGGCCGGGCCGTCCCGGGGACCGGCCCGCCGCCCGGGGGCGGTTGGGCCGGTCCGCTGCCGGTCAGGCGGTCGCGGGGACGGTGAGCTGTTCCGTGAGGAAGGTCAGGGTGCGCTTCCAGGCGAGCTGGGCCTGGGTCTCGTCGTACGTGCCGAGGAGGTTCTCGTCGTTGTGGAAGGCGTGACCGGCCGGGTAGAACTGCAGCTCGACGGGGGCGCCGGACTGGCCGCGGATCTGCCGGGCCAGGTCCTGGGCGCGCTCCGGCGGGGCGTAGGTGTCCTTCTCCCCGAAGTGGCCCAGTACGGCGGCCTTCATGCCGGAGAAGTCGGGGTCCTCGCCGGCGAAGACGCCGTAGAAGGGGACGGCCGCGGCGATCTTCTCGCCGGCGGCCGCGGCGAGCGCGAGCACGAAGCCGCCGCCCATGCAGAACCCGACGGTGCCGAGGGCGTCGCCCTTGACGGCCTCGTGCTCCAGGAGCCAGTCCACGGCGCCGACCAGGTCCGCGACGCCCTGTTCCAGGGGGAGGTCGCTCATCATCTTCCCGGCCTCGTCGGAGTCGTGGGTGGTACGGCCGCCGAACAGGTCGGGCGCCAGGGCGACGAAGCCCGCCTCGGCCAGCCGGTCGGCCACATCGGCGATGTGGTCGGTCAGCCCCCACCACTCCTGGATGAGGATCACGCCGGGCCCGCGGCCGGAGGCGGGCAGCGCGAGGTAGGCGTGGATCTCTTTGCCGTTGCGGACGAAGTGGGTGTTCTGCCGTGCCTGGGGGGCGCTCATCTTCTGCGGTTCTCCTTGAAGGGGACGGGTCCGGTGGCCTGGGCGGCTTTCGGGGGTGAAGGGGGGCCGGGGCCCCGCCGGGGCGGCAGGGCGTCAGCGGCTGGGCTGCAGGGCGCGCCGCACCAGCAGCGCGGTCAGCCGGCGTACGGAGTCCAGCGCGGCCAGGTCGCCGACCATCTCGCGGATGCGGACGGCCTGTTCGCCCGCCAGGGCGTCGGCGGTGATGCGGGAGAACTTGCCCCAGACCTCCTCGCCGGTCATGGGGTTCTGCGGGGTTCCGGTGGCGTAGCGCACGCGGCGGCGGAAGGTGCGCCCGTCGGTGGTCGTCAGGGTGACGACGCCGCCCCAGTTCTCCGGGTACTCGGCCTCCGCCACCGGGTCGGTCTCGACCTTCACCCGGTCGGCGAAGGCGTGGAAGCGGGTGTCGGCGAGCTGCTCGTCGCTGTAGCTGTCCAGGCCGGGCAGTTCGCCGTAGGCGGCCATGCCGAGGGTGAACTGGACGCTGAACTGGCCGCCGAGCGGGTCGACGGGGTGCACGATGGTGCCGACGTGCACGGCGCCGTGCGCGGACAGTCCCACCGTGACCTCGGCGATGTCGTCCGGGGTCAGGTTCTTCTGCCGCATGAGGAACTGGAAGGCTTCCAGCGGGGCGTGGATGAAGTAGCAGCAGTTGTACGACTTCAGGCCCACCTTCTCGATGATGTACCGGCTGCCGAGCCGGTCGGTGAGGCGCTCGACGCTGCCCTTGTCGGCGAAGACGTTCACGAAGCCCTTCGCGCCGTCCAGGACGGTCAGGGGTCCGGTCATGCCGCGCCGGGACAGGGCGACCGCGCGGATCCCGGCGGTGGTCGGGATGGCGGTGTGGATGCGCTTGACCGAGCCCCCGGACTGGGTGTACTCGATCAGGCCGCCGGAGAAGCTGCCCGCGATCGCCAGCGACTGCGCCAGCTCCTGCGGGTTCTGGCCGTGCAGAAGACCCGCGGCGATCGCGGCTCCGAAGGGGCCGGCCGCCGGCGGTGTGTGGTGCCCGCGGCGCAGGCAGTCCGGAGAGACCGCGTGCGCGGCGCGGAGCATGACCTCCAGGCCGGCGGCGGTGGCCCGCAGCAGCTGCTCCCCGGTGGCGTCGACTTCCTCGGCGACGGCGAGCGCGACCGGGATGATGACGGCGCCCGCGTGGGTCTGCACCATCTGGCAGGTGTCGTCGAAGTCCTGCCCGTGCCCGAACGTCGCGTTGGCGAACGCCGCGTGCTCGGGGTGCGTGCGCAGCCCGTGGAAGAGCACGGTCGACGAGCCCGTCGCGCCGAACTCGCGCACGTAGTCGTAGGCGGCCCGGCTCCACGGAAGCCGTGAACAGGCCAGCTGGAGACCCAGCTGATCGATGATCAGCTTCGTCACGTACTCCTGGACGGACGACGGAATTCCGTCGCGGTATATCTGGTGTGCGAACTCCGCGAGTGTCTCCGCCGCGGCGGCCCGGGATTCGTTCTCTGAAGGTTCTTTCCGCTGCTCCGGAATGAACACTGTCACCCTTTCCCTCCCCCTGGGGGATCGACTGCACCCTCGCCCCACGGAACTCAGACGCTCATGGGATCTCGAAGGCGCTCGACTGAGATATTCGCCGCAGGGAAAGAATCCGGTCAAGGTTGATCGGCGAATCAGTATCAGTGAAAGTTGATCCATACACGAAAGCAAGAAGGTGCCGGTCGGGTGCGGAGGGCCGTACGACGGAAAGCCACATGGAACACCACGGAAAAGAGCACGAAACAATGGCGTGCGACGAAAGAAAGGACACGGTCACGGGGCGGGCGCCGGAAAACGGGCGGGATGCCGGACGGGAGAAAAGCGGAATGGCGGGAACCGGAATGGCGCGGGGCCGCCGGGCCGGGCGAGGGGCTGCGCGCGCCTCGGTGAGGGAGAGACGCGCGCAGCCGTCCGCGGGGCGCCCTTCGGTGGCCGTGTGCACGGCGGGGGCGCGGGTGGGGCGGTGGGTCAGAACTGGAGGTCGCGGGTCCCGGGCCCGGTGTACAGCTGGGCGGGCCGGCCGATGCGGCGCTCGGGGGCGGTGGCCGCCTCCGTCCAGTGGGCGATCCAGCCGGGCGCGCGGCCGACGGCGAACAGCGCGGTGAACATCTCGACCGGGAAGCCCATGGCCCGGTAGATCAGGCCGGAGTAGAAGTCGACGTTCGGGTAGAGCTTGCGTTCGAGGAAGAACGCGTCGTTGCGAGCGATCTCCTCCAGCTCCAGGGCCATGTCGAGCAGCGGGTCGTGGGCCGCCTTCCCGCACACCTCGCGCGCCACCTCGCGGATCACGCGGGCGCGGGCGTCGAAGGTGCGGTACACCCGGTGGCCGAATCCCATGAGCCGGAAGGGGTCGTTGCGGTCCTTGGCCCTGGCCACGTACTTGCCCAGGTCGCCGCCGTCGTCGCGGATGGCCTGGAGCATCTCGATCACGGCCTGGTTCGCGCCGCCGTGCAGGGGCCCCCACAGGGCGGAGAGGGCCGCGCTGACGGAGGAGAAGAATCCGGCGTTGCTGGAGGAGACCAGGCGCAGTGTCGCGGTGGAGCAGTTCTGCTCGTGGTCGGCGTGCAGGACCAGCAGGGTCTCCAGGGCGTGGACCATCGCCGGGTCGGTGGCGACCGGGCCGTCACCGAAGCACATGCGCAGGAAGTTCTCGACGTATCCGGCCGACGGGTCGTACGGGCGCCGGGGCCGGTCCTCGATCCGGGCGAAGGCGTGGGCGGCCAGGACCGGCATCGTCGCGAGCAGATCGAAGCCGGCCTGCTCGATGGAGGACGCGCCGTCGGGGGCGAGCGAGGTCATCACGGAGGTCGCGGCGGCGAGCATCGCCATGGGATGCGTCCCGGCGGGCATCGCGTCGAACAGCGGCCCCCAGATCGGGTTCCCGGGCAGCGTGCTGGCCGCGATCCGGGACAGCCACTCCTCCTCCTGGGCGCCGGTGGGCAGTTCACCGGCGGTCAGCAGGTGGGCCGTCTGGAGGAACGTACACTTCTCGGCGACCTGCTGCGCGGGATAGCCGCGGTAGAGGAGGATGCCCGCGTCGCCGTCGATGTAGGTGATCTCGGACCGGCATATCGCGGTGTCGGCCAGGCCCGGGTCGTAGACCAGGTAGCCCTCGCGTGCCAGATCCGCCGCCGCGACGGCCGGGCGTCCCATCACCGGCTCGCTGATGGCGAGTTCGGCTTGTACGACGTTCTTCCCGGCGGCGGTCCGCGGCTCGGGTACCCCGGGCGTCTCGTGCGCTGTCCTGCTCATCCAGGTCGTCCCCTAGTTCGTGTGTCCGTGGGCTGCGTCGGCGGTGTGGGCCGGGTGGCTCACAGCGCCACGCTCAGGCGTTCGGCCAGCGCGGCCTTGTAGGCGTCGGTGTCGAGGACCAGGTCCGGGATGACGGGCAGCAGCAGCGAGGGCGGGTAGGCGCCGTCGCGCACCAGGTAGGGCCGCTCGAAGGTGAAGTCCACGATGGTGTTCGACGGGTTGACACCCTCGGCCTCGACATCGACGCACTCGTCGTCGCGGTCGTTGACGAGGACCGCGTCCACCGCGCCGCCGACGTCCGCGATCGCCTTCTCGCGGGTGACGACGAAGTTGCCCTGCCCCGAGAGGTTCGCCGAGGTCAGCGCGACCGGCCGGCCGAACACCTCCAGGAGGCGGTTCAGCGCGCAGGAGCGCTGGTACATCACCGCGACGGTGTTCGCGCCCATCGTCATCCGCGGCGAGAACGCGTACGTGAGATCGAAGATGAAAGAGATCTCCGCCGGCCATATCCGCTTCAGTTCGGGCAGCCCGAATCCCTCGGGGAATCCGACGTACTTTTCCGTGTCCTCGATCCTCGGCACCGCGAGTGTCAGCGGGCCGAATTTCGTGCGCTTCTTCGCCTCGAAGACACGGGCGATCGCCTTTTCGTTCTCCGCGTCACAGATCAGCACATAATTCGTCCGGCTCGGGACGACAACGACACCGCCGTCACCGAGAATGCCCGCCACCTCGGCCAGGGAAGACTCGGATTCCTCAAGGATCAGGCCCGCCATGACACCTCCATTCAAAGCCGCCGCTTACCGGCCGGACGCAGATCGCAGCCCGGTCTCGATCATTACCCAGTCTCCGCAGCGCCCCGCACCCGGTCAATCGTGATTAGCAAATCAATCAACATCCACAACCGGCGAAACGGGGCGCGCATACACAGCGGCGATACAGGTCCGCGACAGGGCGAGGGAAAGCGGTTTCGCGGGACGGTGACACAAAGCGAAGGAGCGGTCACGGAAACGGCTCGCCGGGGCGGGCGGGCAGGCCCGGCAGGGGCCCCGGCGTCGGAGCGTCATCAGCATGATGTTCAAACGTCTGATGTTTGTGTAGGTTGTTCCCATGAAACGCATCAACGCACCGCGCCGGACGGCCAGTCTGTCCGCCCAGCTCGTGGACAGTCTCCGCTCGCACATCGAGGCCGGGGGCTGGCCGGTGGGGTCCCGGATCCCCTCGGAACAGGCCCTCATCGAGGAACTCGGGGTCGGACGCAGCACGCTGCGGGAGGCGATCGGTGCGCTGGTGCACCTGGGGCTGCTGGAGCCCCGCGCCGGGGACGGCACCTATGTCCGCTCGTCCAGCGAGCTCCAGTCGGTCATGGTGCGGCGGGCGAGCGCCGCGCAGCGGGACAACGTGCTGGAGCTGCGCACCGTACTGGAGGAGTACGCCTCGGGGGCCGCGGCCCTGCGCCGCGACGAGGCACAGCTGCGGCAGATGCGGGAGCTGCTGGCCGACGCCGACGCGGCTGCCGCCGGTGCGGACACCGCCGCGGCCACGAGCGTGGACGCGCTGTTCCACCGGGCCGTGGTCCGCGCGAGCGGCAACGAGCTGCTGGTCGAGGTGTACGACTACCTCGGTACGGCGCTCACCTCGTCCCTGGGCGGTCTGACCTGGGACGCCGCCCACGCGGAGGACCACGCCCGGCTGCACCGGCGGCTGGTCGACGCGATCGAGGCCCAGGACGTGGGCGAGGCGCGCGAGGCGGCGGCCGCGGTCGTCCGGCTCACCCGCGACCACGAGAACGGCGCACCGGGAGCGACGCAAGAGCAGTGAGCTCTCGGGCGGACGTGGTGCCCGAACGCCGCCCCCATCCACAGGATTTCCCTGTCACAGAAGGAGATGCCCCATGCCCCTCTCCCGACTCCCCGCCGACGAACTGGACGCCCGCGCCCGCCGACGAGGCGCCCATCTGTACGCAACCGACGCGCAGTTCCGCGACACCGCGCCCCTGGACACCGTCACCGAGGCGATCCGGCGGCCCGGACTGCCCCTCGCCGCCCTGGTGGCCACGGTGATGGAGGCGTACGCGGACCGCCCCGCTCTCGGCGAGCGGGCCACGGAGCCGTTCACCGACCCGGAGACGGGCCGCACCGCGCCGCGCCTGCTGAAGCGGTTCGACACGCTCACCTACGGCGCACTGTGGGAACGGGCCGGCGCCGTGGCCTCCGAGTGGCGGCACCACCCCGAACTCCCCGTGCGACCCGGGGATTTCGTAGCCGTTCTCGGTCGCCCCGGCATCGAGTACACCGTGGTGGAGCTGGCCTGTGTGCGCTCCGGCGCGGTGTCCGTTCCGCTGCCGGCCGGTGCCTCCGCCGAACACCTGGGCCCCATCATCGAGCAGACCGGACCGCGGCTGCTCGCGGTGGACGCCGACCATCTGGACGTCGCGCTCCGGATCGCGGCGAACGCCCCCTCGCTGGGCAGGATCGTCGTCGTGGGCCACCGCCCCGAGGTCACCGCGCACCAGGAGGCCCTGGGCTCCGCGCGCGGCCGGGGCGTCGTCCTGGACACCTTGGCGTCGGTCATCGACCGGGGACGGGGCTTGCCCTCGGTCCCACGGGTTCCCGCGACGTCGGCGGCCGACGCGCTCAGCACGCTGATCTACACCTCGGGCAGTACGGGCACCCCCAAGGGCGCCATGTACACCGAGCGTGTGGTCAGCCAGTTCTGGGTCGACTTCGTGCCCGGCCAGGCGTCGTGGCCCGCCATCGTGCTGAACTATCTGCCGCTCAGTCACATGATCGGCAGGGGCGTGCTGTTCGGCACGCTCGCCAAGGGTGGCCTGGTCTGCTTCCCGGCGGCCGGCGACCTGTCGACGCTGTTCGAAGATCTCTCCCTGGTGCGCCCCACCGAGTTCGTCATGGTGCCCCGCATCGCCGACATGCTTCTGCGCCACCACCGGGACGAGCTGTCCCGCCGTGACGAGACGGGCCGGGACGCCACCGAGTCCGAGGAGCAGGTGACGGAGGAACTGCGGGAAAAGGTCATGGGCGGGCGCCTCTTATGGGCCGTCAGCGCCTCGGCTCCGCTCAGCACGGAGATGACGGCCTTCGTGGAGAGCTGCCTGCACGTGCGGCTGCTGGACGGCTACGGATCGACGGAGGCCGGGATCGTCTTCCTCGACGGCCGCGTGCTGTGCCCGCCGGTGACCGGCCACAAGCTGGCCGACGTTCCCGAGCTGGGATACTTCGGCACCGACTCGCCGTATCCCAGGGGCGAGTTGCTGATCAGGTCCGAGCGGCTCGTGCCGGGCTACTTCCGGCGCCCGGACGCCACCCGTGAGGTCTTCGACGAGGACGGCTTCTACCGCACCGGCGACATCATGGCCCGCGTCGGTCCCGACGAGCTGAGGTACGTGGACCGCCGCGCCAACGTCCTCAAGCTGTCGCAGGGCGAGTTCGTGACCGTCTCCCGGCTGGAGGCGCTCTTCGGCGGCAGTCCGGCCGTCCGGCAGATCTTCCTGTACGGCAACAGTGCCCGCCCCTGTCTGCTCGCGGTCGTCGTACCCACGCGGGACGCCCTCGACAGCGCCGCCGGTGACCCCCGGCGTCTCAGGGCGGTGCTGCGGGAATCGCTGCGGAGCCTCGCGGCCGAGGCGGGACTGAACTCCTACGAGGTGCCACGGGATCTCCTGGTGGAGAGCGAGCCGTTCAGTCAGGAGAACGGGCTGCTCTCCGGAGTGCGCAAGCCGCTGCGACCGGCCCTGACGAAGCGCTACGGCGAGCGTCTCGAAGCGCTGTACGCCGAGTTGTCCGACCGTGAGGCCACCGAGCTGGAGGCACTGCGCCGCATCGGCGCCGACGTGCCGGTCCTGGACACCGTGCTGCGGACGGTCCGGGCGCTTCTCGGGCAGGAGGACGCCGCCGTGGCGCCCGGCATCCGCTTCCTCGAACTCGGCGGTGACAGCCTCACGGCACTGTCGTTCTCCCAGACCTTGAAGGAGATCTTCCACGTCGACGTCCCCGTGGACGTGGTCATCAGTCCGGTCAACACCCTTCGGCAGGTGGCGGATCACATCGAGCGGGCGCTCGCGTCGGAACACCGTCGCCCCACCGCCGACAGCGTCCACGGCCCGGCCGCGACGCGACTCGACGCGGGCGATCTACGGCTGGACGCGTTCCTCGACCCCCGCACCGCCGCGCACCGGCCGGCCGGTCCGCTGCCCGAGGCCCGTACCGTCCTGCTGACCGGCGCCAACGGCTACCTCGGCCGTTTCCTGTGCCTGGAATGGCTGGAGCGCCTGGCCGAGCGGGACGGGACGCTGGTGTGCCTGGTCCGCGGCTCCTCCGCCGAGGCGGCCCGGGCACGGCTCGACGCGGCGTTCGACAGCGGCGACCCGGAACTCCTCAGGCGTTACCGCGAGGCCGCCGACGGGCATCTGCGCGTGCTCCCCGGCGACATCGGGGAACCGGGCCTCGGGCTCGACGAGGAGACCTGGCGGCGACTGGCCGACACCGTGGACCTGATCGTCCATCCGGCGGCACAGGTCAACCACCTCCTGCCCTATGACCAGTTGTTCGGCCCCAACGTAGGGGGAACGGCCGAACTGATCAGGCTCGCGGTCACGTCCCGGATCAAGCAGTTCACCTATCTGTCGACGGTCGCCGTCGTCTTCGGCGACGAGGCAGCGGCCGACGAGTCGGCGGACATCCGCACCGCCTGCGCGACCCGCGATCTCCAGGGGGCGTACGCCGACGGGTACGCGGCCAGCAAATGGGCCGGTGAGGTGCTGCTGCGCGAGGCGCACGACGCGTTCGGCCTGCCGGTCGCCGTCTTCCGCTCGAACCTGATCCTCGCCCACCCGCGTTACGCCGGCCAGGTCAACATCTCGGACGTCTTCACCCGCCTGCTGCTGAGCCTGTTGGCCACAGGGACGGCGCCCGGCAGCTTCTACGCCCGCGGCACCGGCGACGACGGCGGCGGACACTACGACGCGCTCCCCGTGGACTTCACGGCCCGGGCCGTCACCGCGCTGGGCGACGACGCACGGGCGGGCCACCGGACGTACAACGTGGTCAACCCGCACGAGGACGGCATCTCGCTGGACACGTTCGTCGACTGGCTGTCGGCAGCGGGCCACCCGCTGGCCCGTGTGGCGGACTACGCCGAGTGGTTCGGCCGCTTCGAGACCGCTCTGCGTGCGCTGCCCGACCGTCAGCGGCAGCAGTCGCTGCTCCCCCTGCTGCACGCCTTCGCCACTCCGCAGCAGCCGCTGCGCGGATCCGCCCTGCCGGCGGACCGGTTCCGCGCGGCGGTCCGGGCCGCGTCCCTCGACGGGACGGACGACATCCCCCACCTGTCACAGGAGTTGATCACCAGATACGTGACCGAACTAGGCACTGTCCGGCGGATCACGTGACTTTCTGGCTGGCTGCTCGTTGGATCGAGCATGGGTCGGGGGGATCTGACGAATCGCGAGTGGTCGCTGCTCGAGCCGCATCTGCCGTCCGCGGGCGGTCGGGGAGGCCGGTGGAGCGACCATCGCACAGTGATCAACGGGATCCTGTTCCGGGTTCGGACCGGTGTCCCGTGGCGTGACCTGCCGGAACGCTATGGGTCCTGGAAGACGGTCTATGAACGGCATCGCCGCTGGTCGGCGGACGGCACCTGGGACCGGATCCTGCAAGCTGTCCAGGCCGACGCCGACCTTGCGGGGCGGATCGACTGGTCGATGGTCGGAGTGGACTCGACGTCCTGCCGGGCTCACCAGCACGCGGCCGGCGCCCGCAGGGCCAGGCCGCGGGTTCCGAAAAAAGGACGACGCCCCGGCACCACCGCCCCGATGAGGGACTCGGACGGTCCCGGGGCGGTCTGACCTGCAAGATCCACCTCGCCGGCGAGGGTGGATGCCGTCCCATGGCCCTGCTGCTCACGCCGGGTCAATGGGGCGATGCCCCGCAGATGATCGAGGTCCTGGACCGGATCCGAGTCACCCGGCCGCTGGGCGGACGGCCCCGGACCCGGCCCGGTCACGTCAGCGGCGACAAGGCTTACAGTTCCCAGCGCAACCGCCGCTACCTGCGAAGACGCAGGATCAAACACACGATTCCTGAGCCGAGGGACCAGCGGGCCAACCGTCGGCGCAGAGGCAGCACGGGCGGCAGACCCGTCGGGTTCGACCGCGAGCGCTACCGGCGTCGCAACGAGGTCGAGCGGACCATCAACCGGCTCAAGCACTTCCGCGCTGTCGCCACCCGTTACGAGAAACGGGCCTACGTCTTCCACGGCACGGTCACCGCAGCAGCGATCCGCTTATGGCTCCGCCCATGATCCGCCGGACAGCTCCTAGGGGAGCGGCGCCTGATCTGACGTGACACGTGAACGCCGCGGTGCCCGTCATCGGCGACCCCAGGGCGCCGAGGCGGGCCCGCCTGGCACCGCGGCACAGACCGGAGGCGGCCGGGGCGGTTCTCCCCTCGGCCACACGCCCGGCCCGGGATCGCTCGGGGCGTGCGGGCGCCGCCGTCGGTCGTGGCGGCGCCCGTGGACGGGTCGAGGGTCAGCCGTTGCTGCCCCGCAGGACGGGGCCGGTGTACACGAAGTGCATGCGGAAGTTGGTGTTCTGGGTCAGCTGTTCCAGCAGATGGGCGACCCACCCGGAGATGCGGGCTATGGAGAACAGGGCCTCCCCCGCCCCCGGGCTCATACCGGCGACGAAGCACAGGGCGCTCACGGCGAAGTCGAGGTTGACCGGGACCAGGCCGGCCTCGCGGATGTCCGCGAGGGCCTCGCGCAGGGCGGCCATCCGCAGCGCGCCGCCCGCGGGCAGGTCGGTGTCCGGGGGCCACTCCGCGGCCATCCGCTCCAGCAGGATCGCCGCCCGCGGATCCCGCTGCCGGAACGCCAGATGCCCGATCCCCGGCACCGGCTGGTCCGAGGCGATCAGCTTGGCCACCTGTGAACAGCCCGGATTCTCGTGGTAGCGGCCCAGCAGCTCCTCCACCCGGTACGCCGCCGCGCCCGGTGCGGTGCCCCGCATCGCGCACAGCCCGGCCAGTACGGCCGCCTTCATGTCGCCGCCGACCGAGGCGACGATCCTGCTGCACACCGTCGGCGCCGCCAGCCCGTTCTCCGCCGCCAGATTCAGCGCCACGTCCACGAGGGACACCAGCGCGGGCGGCATCACCGCCCACCGCGACGCGGGCAGCAGCCCCTGTGCCAACGCCCCGGCCACTCCGCCGCGTTCCACCGGCGGCACCCCGGTCGCGCAGTACACGGCGTAGGCGATGAGCCGCTGCGCCTCAAGGGTGCAGTCCTCCTCGATCACACTGCTGTGCCCGGCCCCCGACAGGGCGGCGAACCCGGACACGATCCGGTCCAACGGCAGCGGGAAACGCTCCCGGTCGACATCGGCGACCGACCGCCACTCCCGCGGGAACGCCCACGCGCGCGGCACCGCGGGCAGCGCCTCCACGCTCGCTCCCCACAGCAGTCGGGACACGTTCTCGAACCCCATCCCCCGGCTCAGCAGCAGCACGTCGTAACCCCGGTAGAACAACCGGTCGTTACGGATCAGCGCGATGCTCGACTCCAGTACCGCCCGCGAGCCCTCCCGTTCCCGCGTCTTGCGCCCCCGCGCCGCAAGACGCTCGATGTCGTCGCGCCGGAACCTGCTCCCCCGCGCCCCGTCACTCGCTCTGCGCAGCAGCCCCCGGCTCGTGTACGCGTAGATCGTCTCCCGCTTCACGCCCAGCCGTCTCGCCGCCTGCTCCGTCGTCAGCCACATCCCGTCGTCCATCCCGGACTCCTCGACGCTCACTCCGCATGTCCCCCTCTGATCAATGTGGACGAGACCCTCACGTAGAAGTTGCGGAGCACCCACAGAACGTTGACACGAAGGTGTAAGTTTTCGGCCGGATCCTGCCACGCAGGCACCACCACAGCAACGCAACGACGGGGGCCCACAGGATGGGGACAGTTGCGCACGGAACCAGCCGGAGGAGTCGCCTCCTCGTACGCCGGCACACCCGCGCCGGGAGCGGCGCACAAGCGGCAGGGCCGCCGGCCGTGGAACGCGCCGGTGTGCCCGCTCACCAGGCGCGATCACCGTCCCACCGCCCGCGCGTCCCTACGGCCGGGAGGTTGGAGGAAGCCGGTGGACGGTGTGCGGGCCGGGGCGCGAATCGGCCTTCGCGCACCCCGGTCGGGGACACGCACCTCCCTCAGCGACGTGCTGGGCGGGGAGCGGTCGGCCGGTATCGGAAGGAGCGAATCCGGACACCGAACGCCGTCGAAGCGACCACGCACCGACTCGACAGGAGAACACCGCACGCGCCGACTTGACAGCAGATCACCGCGCACAGCGGTTTGACCCGGGAACGGATTGACAGCAACGAGCCGGACAACGCCAGGGACCAGCAGGCCGCTTACTCCCTCTTGCACTCCAACTCCACGTAACAACAGTGGTGTTGGGCAGCTCGGCAGTACGCCGGGGAGGCAGGGAGATCCAGGGGTCGTGGGCCGTGGCGCGGCTACGCAACAGGGGATGTCAACACTTCATGACCGGCACCAGACGCACAGCACGCGCGACCATCGCCGACGGACCAGCACCGGCGGCGTCCACGAACGACGACGCACCACAGCAGACACCGGAGCAGTTACCGGAGCAGTCACCGGAGCGGGAACGGGATCCGCGACCTGAGTCGAGGCCGGGCCGGGACGCGGAGGAAGGCGACCGGGAGACGGTTCTGACCCGGCTCTTCCAGACCCAGTACACGTCCCTGCTCCGCCTCGCCGCGAGCCTCGGGGCCGACGACCCCGAGAACATCGTCGCCGAGGCCTACTTCCAGCTCTGCAAGCGCTGGCAGCACCTGCACCAGAAGCAAGCCGCCACCGCCTATCTCCGCACCACCATCCACAACCTGACCCGCATGCATCACCGGCGCCAGCACACCATCCACCACCACGCCCGAGCCACCCCCACCGAAACCGTCCTGTCCGCCGAGACCACCGCGCTCCAGCACCACGACCACCACACTCTCCACCAGGCTCTCCGGCAGCTCCCCGACCGTCAGAAGCAGGCCCTCGTCCTCCGCCACTGGCACGACCTCAAACAGAACGAGATCGCCATCCTCCTCCAGGTCACCGTCGGCACCGTCAAGACCCACACCCACCGCGCCCTCACGACCCTCACCCACACTCTCGCGCCCCTCCAATGACCCGCCGGCCGCCACGGGGGCGGCCCGGCGTTGCCCACCGAGCGGGCTCCGTTCGGCCGGCGCGCACCGCAGAGCAGTGGGGCGAGCCAGGGCCGGGCGACCCGGCCTCAGCGGAGCGGACGCGGTGGTGCCAAGTCCCTGACGTAGCGCACCTCCGGCACCGCGACTCCGTCGACCGGCCAGTCCGAGGAGCCGCCGTCCGGCAGGAAGCCGGCGCGTTCGTAGAAGCGGCGGGCGCTGGTGTTGGCGGCGAGCACCCAGAGGACGAGGCGCTGGAAGGAGCGTTCCCGGGCGGCGGTCAGCGTCTGCCGCATCAGGGCCCTGCCGATGCCGGTGCCGAGGCGGTCGGGAGCGGCGTAGAGGGCGAGGAGTTCACCGTCCGAGGGTTCGCGGTCGTCCTCGCGGGAGGGGCCCAGCGCTGCCCAGCCGACGACGGTGCCGTCCTCCTCCGCGACGAGGTTCAGCACCGTGTCCGTGGCGCGTTCGAACATGTCGCGTCGCAGGCGGGCGTCCTCCGCGACCGTGAGCGCGTCCAGGTAGCCCTGCGGCACCATCCCCGCGTAGGCGGCCTGCCAGCCCTTCACCCGTATCGTCGAGACGCCGTGGATGTCTTCTTCACGCATGGGGCGCACCCGTATCATCCGCTGATCGTAACGGCCGGGTGGGCGCGGCTCCGGTGCGGTGAGCACGTCGTACGGGCTGCGCGTGGCCCGCGGTCACGACCCGCCCCGCCGGGCCCTGTCACTCGGCCGGGAGGTCAGCGGTTGCGTCCGACAGGGAGTTCCAGGTGAAGTTCGTAACCGCCCTGTGCGGTGGGGCCGGAGACGACGCTGCCGCCGAGGAGTTCGGCCCGCTGCGCCAGGCCGACCAGACCGTGCTGGGCACTCGGCAGCACCAGTGCCCGCCGGAGCGGGGCGGTGTTGGTGACGGTGGTGCGGACGCGGTCGCCGCGGTGGACGATGCGGACGGTCGCCGTGGCACCGGGGGCGTGCTTGCGCGCGTTGGTCAGCGCCTCCTGCACGGTGCGGTAGACGGCGCGCTGCAACGCGGGCGGTAGGCCCTCGGGCAGATCGGTCTCCAGTTTCGCCTCGATGCCGCTGGCGTCGATCAGCCGCTCCAGGTCGGCGAGGGACGGCTGCGGTGTCAGTTCGCTCGGGCCGCCGCCGGAGTCGCGCAGGACGCCGACCATGTGCCGCAGTTCGTCCAGGGTCTGCACACTCAGCCGGCGGATCGTGGCCGCGGCCCGCCTCGTCTCGGTGTCCCTGCTCCCCACCTGGAGCGCTCCGGCCTGTACGGCGATCAGGCTGACCTGGTGGGAGACCACGTCGTGCATCTCCCGGGCGAGCTGGGCGCGTTCCTCGGCGAGGACGCTCCGGGCGGTCAGCAGCCGTTCCTGCTCGCGGGCCGCGCCGATGTCGGCCAGGCGCAGGGAGAGTTCGCGCCGGGCCTGGACGAGCTGGCCCAGGAAGACGGGGGCGGCGGCGGTGGCCAGGGTGTAGCTGAGGTGGAAGAGGTTGTTGGTCTGGGACAGTTCGGTGGCGTCGAGGGAGGACCACGGCCAGGGCAGGTAGTCGATGACGGCATAGGTGAGGGCGCAGCCGGCCAGCAGGACGCGGTGGCGGTTGAGCGAGGAGAGCGTGTACAGCGCGGCCATGGGCGCGAGGACCGCGTCGGTGACCAGGGCGGTGGGGAGCGTGAGGGCGAAGGTCGTCAGGGGCAGCCGGCGGCGGGCGCCGAGGGCGAGCGCGCCGAGCAGCGCGCAGGCGGCGGACGGCTGGTCCGTGATGCCGACATGGGCCAGCGCGTCGACCAGCGCGAGCCCGACGAGGAGCACATCGAGCTGCCGGTCCGAGGGCCGTCGGGGGATCACCGGGCGCCGTCGCCCCCTTCCCGGGAGAGCAGACCGGCGCGCTCGGCGATCAGCACGGCCTGGACCCGGCTGCCGACCCGCAGTTTGCCGAGCAGATTGGTGACGTGGCCTTTGACGGTGCCGGTGCTCAGGTGCAGCCGCTCGCCGATGTCGGTGTTGGCCAGTCCCTCGGCCATGAGGGCGAGGACCGCGCGTTCGCGCTCGGTGAGCCGGTCGGTGAGGCGGACCGCGGTGGGCTCGCGCACACCGCGGTCGAGGTAGCCGTCGACCACCCTGCGCGTGACCTTCGACGACAGTACGGTCCCGCCCTGTGCCAGTGTGCGCACCAGGTGGGGAAGCTCCTCCGGGTCGGTGTCCTTGAGCAGGAAACCGGCCGCGCCCGAGCGCAGTGCCGTGGCCACGTAGTCGTCGGCGTCGAAGGTGGTGAGCATGGCGACCACCGGGGGCTCGGGCATGCGGCGCAGGTCGGCGAGCACGGACAGCCCGTCGACGTCCGGCATCCGGATGTCGAGCAGGACGACGTCGGGCCGCAGTTCCCGCGCCGCGTGCACGCCCAGACCGCCGGGCACCGCGCCGACGACCTCGATGTCGTCCGCCGCGTTGAGAATGTGCGTGAAACCCGTACGGATCAGGGCCTCGTCATCGATCACCATCACCCGGACCACGTGCGCTCCGCTCGTCGCCTGCCTCCGTGCGATGCCTACCCCCGCGGGGGCCCGCCGGGGACGGGCGGCGCGCGGTACCCGCCGATCGGCGGCACGGACTCAGCCGGTCGGCGGGGGCGCCCCGGGCCGGTCGGCGGGCGGGCGGCCGTCCGGTGGGCGGAGGTGTTTGCGGACGCGTGGCGGGGGGTCTCGGGACGGCTGCCGGAGTGGTTCGGGCGGTGCCGCGGTGAACCCATCGGTACATGGCCCGCAAAGCACCGGCTCGCAGAACGACACCGGCCCCCACCGCACCGACTCGCAGAGGGACACCAACCCCAACGGCGCCGGACCGCAGGGCGACACCGGCCACCGCGACACCGGCTCGCGGAGCGGCCCCGGCCCCCGAAACACCGGCTCGCGGAGCGACACCGGCCCCCGAAGCGCTCCCGGCCTCGTCGTCCCGTATGCCACCGCCGCCCGCGCGAGCCGGTCGCGCCGCCCCGGCTCCCGTCCGGGCCGGGAGCGTCCCGCCGGGGCGGCTCGTCGGGATCGACCTGGCCCGTGGGCTCGCGGTCTTCGGCATGTTCGCGGTCCATGTCGGTCCCGACCCGGCGGTGGGCGGCCCGGTGGGGTTCCTGCTGGAGGCGGCGAGCGGCCGCTCCTCCGCCCTCTTCGCCCTGCTGGCCGGATTCTCCCTGATCATCATCACCGGCCGCCCGGGGCCCCGTACCGGCCGGGCGGGCCGGCAGGCCGTGGCCACGGTCGTGATCCGCGCCGTCGTGCTGCTGGCGCTCGGCTACGCGCTGACCGCCCTGGGCACCGAGGTCGACGTGATCCTCAGCTACTACGGGGTGCTCTTCCTCGCCGCGCTCCCGCTGTACCGGCTGCGGGCCGGGACGCTGGCCCTCCTCGCCGCCGTGACCGCCCTGGTCCTCCCCCAGGCCCTGTACGGGATCCGGGCGGCCGTCGCGGACGGCGGCTGGGCGGACGCGATCACGGCCCACGACCCCCTGGCCCTCCTCACCGGCACGGGCGGCACCATGGACCTGCTGTTCACCGGGGACTATCCGGTGCTCACCTGGATACCGTTCCTGCTCGCCGGAATGGCGCTGGCCCGGCTGGACCTGCACCGCCCGCACGCCCGGTCACGGCTCGCGCTGACCGGCGGGGCACTCGCGCTGCTGGGCTACGGCGGCTCCTGGCTGGCCCTGCGCCTGGTCCCGCACGCCCTGCCCGCCCTCGCGTCCGCCACACACAGCCCGGCGTCGTCCCCCTGGTGGTGGTCCGACACCGCGGGCGAACCCGGGGGCCGCCCCCCGCCGGCCTGGCTGCTGGTGGCCGTCCCGCACAGCGAGACGACGCTCTCCGTCGTCGGCGGCACGGGAGTCGCCGTGGCCGTGGTCGCCGCCTGCCTGACCGTCGCGGAACGCACGCCCCGGCTCGCCCGCGCGGCCGGCCCCGTCGCCGCGGTGGGCATGATGGCGCTCACCTCGTACGTCCTGCACATCCTGGCGCTGTGGTTCTTCGACGACGTCTGGTACGTCCCCGCCATCGACGGCGACGGCATGTCCGCCCTCGCGGTGCTGGCCGTCCTCATCGCGGCCACCATGCTCCTGGCGACGGCGTGGACCCGGCGGTTCCGGCGCGGGCCCATGGAGCAGCTCCTGCACCTGCTCACCCGCCCGGCCAGGTCGGTCGGGTGAGGCGCCCGGCCTCACGCGTGCGTCGCGCCCGGGGCGGCGTGGTCGGCCACCCAGCGGTCGACGCGGGCCCACTGGGCGAGCAGCCACTCGCTGCGGGGGCCGTCACCCCGCGGAATGCGGCTGGCGGGTATGCGCCACCAGTGCGCCCGCACGGTGTCACGCAGCGGCAGCCGGGTCCACGCGGTGCGCGCCGAGTGGACGACGTCCAGGCCGGTGTGGGCGACGAAGACGACATCGGCCGTGGGCGCGGCGGCGAGCGCGGCGAGGGCACCGGCGTCCCTCGGCGGCAGGACATGGCGCATCCGCTCCGCGCGGCGCGCCCGGCCCGGCAGCCCCCGGCGGCGCAGCGAGGCGATCGCCCGCCGCCGTCGGCGCGGCGTGAAGTTGCCGCCCTCCGGGAAGACGACGAGCGCGTCACCCGGGCCCAGACCGGCCGCCAGCTCCCCGATCGCCTCCTCGTCGCGGCCGTCGAGGGACGGGAGGAAGCAGTGGGGTACCTGCCCGATCAGGACATCGAGAGCGGGGTCGGCGCGCAGGGTCCGCTTCAGGACGATGTGGGGGCGCAGTCCGGCCTGGCCGAGCAGCGTCTGCATCAGCAGGAAGGAGTCGCCGACGCCGGCGTGCCGTACGAAGACCAGCAGCGGCACCGCCGGGTCCCGGGACGGGGCTCCCGGCGCGGGCGTCACCTCCAGCCGGAGCCGGAAGACCGAATCGGCGGCCCGCCGCAACAGCCGTAGCAGCCGTTCCAGCACGGCGAACGCGTCCGCGACGCGGCGCTGCTCGCGGTGCCGCCGGTCGGGCAGCCGCCGGGCCCACAGCACGGTGGCGGCGACCAGCCCGCCCAGCTCCGCCAGCAGGTACAGCAGGGCGAAGCCGGTGATCCGCACGGGTCGCCACGGCTCGCGGGTGACGGGCGCGAGCAGGGCGCAGAGCACTCCGGCGGCGACGAGGAGCCCGGCTGTGACGGGGACGAGCGCGAGCAGCAGCGCGATGGTGGTCGCGCGGCGCAGACCGGTGACCGCCGCACCGGCCAGGCGCGCCGGGCGCCCGCGGGGTGCTCCCGTGCCGGTCACGGTGAGCCGAACGCGGTGTCGAGGTACCGGGAGGAGGCCGCGTAGGCGCGTTCGATGCGTTCGGCGGTCCGCCCGAAGCTACGGTGCCGCAGCTGCCGCAGTGTCGCCGTGCCCTCGTCGTGGCCCGACCCCGAGGGCAGCACATGGACCGTGACCCCGTCCGGGAGGTCCGCCATGTCACGGGCGAACCGGTGCCTGCGGGCGATCTCGAACGCCACCAGAGCCACCTGCCAGGGGGCGCGCGGTGGCGAGAGGGCCCGCTCGACGCGGCCCACCTGGAGGACGTACACCTCGGTCGCCCCGAGGGCCACGGCGCGGCCGACGGGAATGCTGTTGACGAGGCCCCCGTCGACGTAGTGCTCCCCGTCCATCCGGACGGGCGGCAGCAGTCCGGGCACCGCGCACGAGGCGAGCACGGCGTCCGCCAGCGGCCCCTCGGCGAACCAGTGCTCGGCGGCGCGCTCGATGCTCGCCGCGACGCACTGGAACGACAGGGGCAGCTCCTCGATGTGCGCGACCGGGACATGGGAGGTGAGCAACTCGCGCAGGGGCGTGGCCTGGTAGAGGTGCGTGCCGCTGCGCGCGGCGGTGCCCAGCCGGCCCAGCAGCGATCCGGAGAACACCCCGGCACGCCCCAGGCCGGTCCACAGGTCGGCGAGCCGGGCCACGGACGAGCTGGACGGATCGGCCGCGACGGCGGCGCCGTTGATCGCGCCGACGGAGGTACCGACGACGAGGTCGGGGCGGATGCCCGCGGCGAAGAGGGCCTTGAGCATGCCGACCTCGTACGCGCCGAGGGCGCCACCGCCGCCCAGCACGAAGGCGCGGGTCGGCGGGGTCGGTGGACGGGTGGTGCGGCTCTCCTCCATGACGGGAGGGTGCCCCGAGACGGCGCCGTCACGCGCGCGGGCCCCGGGGCGAGGTGCCCCGGGGCCCGGCTGTCGGTGGTTCGTGTCAGTGCTCGGCCGTGCCGTGGCCGCCGTAGGAGCGCCGCACCGCGTCCGCGGCCTTGTCGGTCTGGGCGTCGTACTTGTCGCCCGTGCGCTCGTCGACCAGCCGCTCGGCGCGCTCGACGCCCTTGTCGGCCTGGTCCGGGTGGCTCTCGGCCATCTCCTTGGCCTTCTTCGCGATGTCCCCGAGCTTGCCCATGAGTTACCTCCCGCAGTGCCTTTCGTACCTGACCGCGGGTACCCCGCGCGCCGGGCGGAATGCGTCGGAACCGGGAGCGGACACCAGTGCGCCCCGACCCCCGTTCGTGCTCAGGCCCGCGGTGCCGTGTCCGGGTCGGCGTCCCGTGCCGCGCGCTCCAGGCGGTCGCGGTAGTCCTCCCACCACGCCGGGTCGTCCGAGGCCATGTTGTCGTTGCCCTGGCGCACGCCGACGTCGCCGTCGATGAGTTCCCGGACGATATCGGCGTGTCCGGCGTGCCGTTCCGTCTCGGCGATCACGTGGACGACGGCGCGGTGCAGCGTCACCTCGTTCCTGCCGTCCGGCCACCACGGCACCTTGCCGGTCGCGTCGAGCGCCAGCGCCTCGATCGTGGCGTCCGCGTGCGCCCACGCGCGGTGGTACAGCTCCACGACGAACCGGCGCGACTCGTCGGCGGTGGCCCACATGTCCGCGTTCGGCTCGGCGTCCTCGGCCAGCCAGGGCAGCGGTTCGCCGGACGGCCGTCCGAAGACGTCGCCGAGGTAGCCGAGTTCCATGGTGGCGACATGCTTCACCAGGCCGAGGAGGTTGGTGCCGGTCGGGGTGAGCGGGCGGCGGCCGTCGTACTCCGAGAGTCCGTCGAGCTTCCACAGCAGGGCGTCACGGGCGGACTGGAGGTATCGACGGAGGTCGGCCTTGGCGTCTGGGGTCGTCATGGGGCCACTCTGCCGTTCCGCCCGTCGGCTGCGGCTCCATTCGGCCATCCGCTCGGCCATCCGCCCCGGTGGCACTCGCCCAACTCCCCGTCGTGGATCGGTGAGCGAGGCCCGGGTGATCACCGTCTGGAGGTCGGGCCCGGGACGGTGGTTCCGGCGGCGCGGGCCAGTACGTCGGCGGTCCGCGCTCCTGCCTCGACGGCGTGGCCGGCGGTGCTCGGCAGGCAGCGCTGCCGCTCGGGCACGAACTCGGTCATGATGACCCCGGCGTGATCGGTCGCGACCTCGTCGAGGGACGCCGGCCGGCCGTGTCCGATCAGTGCCGTGTGCAGCTCGCGCGAGCGCTCGACGTCCACCGCCGGGTCGGCGGTGCCGTGCACCAGCCACACCGGTACGGCCGGCAGCGAGCCGCTGTTCTGGAGGTCCTCGATCGGGACGGTTCCGGTGCTCGGGGCGGCCGTACCGTACGCGCCCGCGATCCCTACGGCGGCTCGCGGCCGCCAGCCGCCGAACGCCTCGGGGTTCAGCGCGACGCCCACCGCCGCCTTGCCGCCGAGGGACCAGCCGGCGAGCACGATCCGCTCCGGGTCCCCGCCGAGACCGGTCACGTTCCGTCGTACGAAGTCGGCCGACTCCCGCAGGTGCGCCCGGCCGCCGTCCGGGGCGTCGGGGCGCCAGTCCGGCACCAGTACGACGACGCCCCGCTCCGCCGCCGCGCGGGCGACCGGCGCGAGGACGTCCCGTTCGTCGGGGCCCCGGCCGTGCCAGAGCAGCACCGCGGGCACCGGCTCCGACGCGCCGGCGGGCTGATACACGTCCAGGAGCTTGCCACTGGGCCCGTACGTGAGCCCCTCCCTGACGACGACCTCCGTGGCCACCGCACCCTCCGATCGATCCCCTCGCGAACCAGGTCACGCTATCAATCGGCGGTGCGGCGGGGACAACGGCGGCCAGGGGCCCGGCACCACCCCCGCGTGCCGGCCCCCTGTCCGCCCCGGGATCAGCCCGGCAGCTGACCGCCGCAGGTGGAGGTCCAGTTGCCGAGCTCCACCTGGGAGGGGTCGTTGGCGCGGTGGGCGGCGTAGTACGCCTGGCTGACGGCGTTCTTGACGGCGGCACCGGTGTTCGGGCCGACGACGCCGTCCGCGCTCAGGCCGTGCTCGCTCTGGAAGTGCACGACGGCGTTGCGGGTGAGGGTGCCGAACTGGCCGTCCTGGCCGAGGCCGGCGCCGTCCACGTCGTCCAGGGCGCGCTGGAGGCAGGCGACGGCCGGGCCGCTGCTGCCGGTCGCGAGGTTGCCGGCGGCGTCGGCGGAGCCGACGGTCAGGGCGAGGGCGGCGGCCGCGCCCAGGGTGAGGGCGGCGGTACGGCGGGTCCAGGTGTGCATACGCATGATCGGTGTCTCTCCTCGGAATTGCGCGGATACCGGCCCGGCGGCGGACCTTCCTCGTCCGCCGTCCGGCCGTCTGCGTTCAGCTGCCGATGACGATGCGTCGGCGGGAGCGCCCGGGGCCACGGTTTCGTTTCTGGTCGAATCCCTTGCCGTGCGGCGGTGACGAGCCCAGGATCGGGAGGTGCTGAAGATCCGCTTCACCGATCAGGACCTCGCGCGTACCCGGATCGCACCGGCCGCGGACATGTCCTCGGAACTGGTCCTGAGCCTCCACATGCTGGCGACCCGCCGGTCCGAGGGCAGCCTCGGGCAGTGGCGCGAGCAGCTCGGCCGGCGCTGGCGGCCACGCTCGGCGATGCTGTTCGATCTGTTCTCGACGACGGACCTGCCGGAGTTCCTGACCGTACGGCAGGACGCCCGCGACACCGCCGAGGCCACCGCGGCCGGGCTGGACCGGACCGGCCGCGCCTACGTGAACGGGCTGGGCCGGCTGCGCCGGCTGACGCCGTTCGCCAGGGATCTGGCAGCCGGGGACCGCAGATCGCGGGTGCTGCTCGGCGAACTGACGGCGGAGTACCAGGCGGCGGCGATCACCCCCTACCGGGAGCGGATCGACCTGCTGGTGGCGGCCGAACACCGGTACCGGGCACGGCGGTTGGCGGCCGGGGGCCTGGACGAGGTGCTGTCCACGCTGCGCCCGGACATCCGGTGGGAGCGGCCCGTGCTGACCCTGCCGATGTCGCCCTGTCTGACCGAGGTCGACCTGGGCGGGCGCGGCCTGCTGCTCCAGCCGGCCGTCTTCGCGTCCGGGCGGCTGGTGATCGCCGGCTTCGAGGCCCCGCAGGAGCAGCCCGTGCTCATCTATCCGATACCGGGCGACCGGCACCTGCTCATGGACGACCAGGTCAGCCCGCCGCCCGCGCTGACGGCCCTGCTGGGCCGGACCCGGGCCGCCGCGCTCTGCACCCTGGCCGCGGGCGGCCCCCTGAGCACCACCGAACTGGCCACCGCCCTCGGCATCTCCCCGGCCACCGCCAGCCAGCACGCCGGCATCCTGGCCGACGCCGGCCTCACCACCAAGGAGCGGCGGGGCGGGACGGTGGTGCACCACATCACACTGCTGGGCGAGGTGCTGATGAAGGGAGACGTGGAGGGCGGTACGGCGCCCCGACCGAGCAGGCGGCTCACGGCGTTGCAGCGGCCGAGCAGGGCGCCGGACGCGCGGTGCCGACCGACCGTGCGCAGGCCCGACGGCACGCGGCCGTAAGCCACCTGGCGTGGGCCGACACCACCGTTCCGTTCCGGACGCAGGGGGGCATCGGTGCGCTCGTCCCCGCCCTCCTCCTCGGCCACCCGGGCACCGCCGGATTCTCGCCGGCTGTCTACTATGTCGTCCTCGCCGGGTCCCCAGCCCCCCTCCGGCGAACCGGCGCACCCCCGCACCCCGACCCCTCGCGCCGCCCGAGCCCCAAGGACGAGTCAGAACCATGCGCGTGCTCCTGGTCGAGGACGAAGAAGATCTCCGGCATGTCATCGAGGCCGGGCTGCGGGGCGCCGGATACGCCGTGGACGCCGTCCCCGACTGGCCGGACGCGGACGTCCTGCTCGACCTCGCGCCGTACGGCTGCGTGGTCCTGGACCGCATGGTGCCGTCCGGGGACACCCTGGACGCGCTCCGGGAGCGCAGGCGCCGGGGCTGGACGACGCCGGTGCTGTGCCTGACGGCGATGAACGAGGTCCCGGACCGGGTGGACGGCTTCCACGCCGGGGCGGACGACTACCTGGCGAAGCCGTTCGCGATGGTGGAGCTGGTGCTGCGGGTGGGCAGTCTCGTCCGCCGGGCACCGGACCGGACGCCCGTGCACCTGCGCCACGCCGACGTCGAGCTGGACGAGGCCCGCCGCGAGGTGCGCCGGGCCGGGATCCTGCTGTCCCTGACGCCCAAGGAGTACGCGGTGCTGCGCCAGCTGCTCCTGCGCCCCGAGGAGGTCGTCACCCGCTCGACGCTGATCGAGCAGTGCTGGGACGAGATGGCCGACCCCCTCTCGAACGTGGTGGACGCGGTGGTGGCGGGCCTCCGCCGCAAACTCGGACCGCCCTCGCCGATCCGGACCGTGCGCGGGCACGGGTTCCGGTTCACCGGCAGCGCGGATCCGGAGTGACGGGCGACCACCAGGGACAGCGCTCGGCGGGACGCCCGCGCCGGGCACCGCGGCGCGGGCTCCTGACCCGGCTCCTGACCGGGCGGCACGGCCGGCCCGCCACAGCGCGGCGCGCCGCGCGTCCGTCCCCGGCCCGCCGCCGCCTCGGCCGGCTCCAGTGGCGGCTGACACTGGCGTACACGCTGATCACGCTGGCCGGGGTGGGCGCGCTGTCGTGGCTGGTGATCCGTACCGACGGACGGTCCTGGCAGTCCGCCGAGTACGAGGACATGCACCGGCGGGCGGCGGTGGCCGTGTCGCTGATCTACTACACCGACGCGGGGATCCAGCTGGACGGCCTGTACGACGACGAGGCGACCAGCGCGGGCGCGCAGGTGATCGTGCTCCAGGCGCACGGGGACCGGCTGCGGCGGGTGTTCACCTCGCGCGGCCCCGGCGTGGACGTCGCGGCGGACGCGGTCGACCGGATCGCGCACCGGGCGATGGCCCACGACGACACCGAGAGCACACGGGCCCGTACCGGCGAAGGCGGTTCCGTGTACCTGCTGGCGCTGCCCTACTACCAGGACCAGTCGCAGAAGACGGCCGGCGCGGTGGTGGTGGCCGGTGACCCGGCGAAGGGGCAGGCCCAGCACCGGCGTCTGGCGGTGGCGGTGCTGTCCGGTTCGGGTCTGCTGGTCCTGCTGTCGGCGGTGACCGGATACGTGCTGTCGGGGCGGAGCATGCGGCCCGCGTGGGAGGCGCTGGACGCACAGGAGCGGCTGCTCGCGGACGCGGCGCACGAGCTGCGTACCCCGGTGGCGGTGATGCGAGGCTCGGTGGACATCGCGGACGCCGATCCGGGAGGTCTGCACTCGCATCTGCCGCGGCTGCGGCGGGCCGCGGACCGGATGACGGACGTCGTCGACAACATCCTCACCCGTGGCCGGCTCCAGTCGACGGGCACGTTCCGGCCGGTGCCGCTGCGGCTGGACCAGCTGGTCGAGCAGGTCTGCGAGGAACTGCCGGTCTCCCGGCACACCGTGACGACCTCGCTGGAGGCGTCGGTGGCGACGGCGGATCCGGCACTGGTGCGGATCGCGGTGCGCAATCTGCTGGCCAACGCCCTGCGGCACGGGCGGACTCCGGGGGATCCCGAGGACCGCGCCGAGGTGGACGTCATGGTGCGCGGTACGGCGGTGACGGTGGCGGACCGGGGCGCCGGGGTGGACCCGGACGGACTGCCCGGCCTGCTGGAGCGGTTCCGCTCCGACGGCGGCGGCACCGGCATCGGGCTGTCGCTGGTGCGGGAGGTCGCCGCCACGCACGGCGGGCAGGTGACGGTCCGGCGCAGACCGGGCGGCGGTTCGGCGTTCGTGCTGACGCTGGGGCCGCTCCAGCGGTCGGCCGGGCACCGCCGGACACCGCGTCCCTCATGAAATCCTCATGGTCGGCGGCCCAGGATGTGCGCGTCAGTACGACCGTTGCACAGGAGTCCGTGTGTCGAAGCACTCCGCTGTACCTTTCTTCCGCCGCACCAGCACCGTCGTCGCCGGTGCGGTCGGGGTCGCCGCCGCTCTCGGGGCGGGGCTGACGCTGTCCGACGTCTTCGCGGACACCCCGGCCGCGAAGGCGGCACCGAAGGTGGTGCTCCCCGCGGCCAACGCCACGTTCGACTACCAGATCGGCGGCGCGTACACCCCGGCCAAGGGCGTCACCGCCGTGTCGCGCGACCGGTCCGCGGAGCCCGCCAAGGGCCTCTACAACCTGTGCTACGTCAACGCGTTCCAGGCCCAGCCCGACGCGCTGAGCTGGTGGACGAAGAACCACCCCGACCTGGTGCTGCGGGACAAGGGCAAGCGTCCGGTGCTCGACCAGGACTGGGACGAGGCGCTCCTGGACACGTCCACGGCCGACAAGCGCTCCCGTCTCGCCGAGGTCGTCGGCGGCTGGATCGACGGCTGTGCCAAGAGCGGCTTCCAGGCCGTCGAGCCGGACAACCTCGACTCCTACGAGCGTTCCGGCGGACGGCTGACGAAGGCGGACAACTCGGCCTTCGCGAAGCTGCTGGCCGACCGGGCGCACGCCGCCGGTCTCGCCATCGGGCAGAAGAACACGGCCGACATGCTCCCGGACCGCACGAAGATCGGCTTCGACTTCGCCGTCGCCGAGGAGTGCGGGCAGTACAACGAGTGCGGTGAGTACGCCAAGGCGTACGCCGACCGGGTCTTCGTGATCGAGTACAAGGACAGCGGTTTCAGCCGTGCCTGCTCGGGCTTCGGCTCGAAGCTCGGCATCGTCCGGCGCGACCTGGACGTCTCGGTCCGCGGCTCCGAGGACTACACCTTCCGCACCTGCTGACCGGCCCCGGCGACGGGCGGCCGGTGCTCGGCCGCCCGTCGGTCCGCCGGGGCGCGGCGCCCCGGCGGACCCTCGGGGTCACAGGCTCGGCGGACACATGCGCCGGGCCTTTCCGCCCTTGATCACCGCGTCGACGCAGCCGCCGGGCAGGCCGGCGTGCGTCGTGGCGGAGAAGTTGGCGGTCACGGTCAGGGCGCCGTCGCCGAAGGCCGTCCGCTGCACCAGGCTGTCCGGCGTCAGCCGGCTGAAGCCGGTCATCGGCAGCGTGGCCGCGGCCTTGTGCAGCGGCTCGAAGTACTTTTGCAGCGCGGCGATCTGCTTGCCGTGCTCGTCCAGTTCGGACTGGTCGAGGACCAGGTTGAGCGGCACGTTGTACAGCATCGCCAGCAGCGCGCGGGTGCGGCTCTGGTCCGGCAGCTTCGACCAGGACAGCTCCCAGCGCTCGGTGCTGATCACCGAGTCGTGCAGCACGGTCTGGTAGAGCGGCACCCGGTACCTCGGGTCGTACATCGCCTTGGCGATGTCGTCCGGCAGGTGGACGGGCTTGAAGTAGACCCCGGGCGCCCCGGCGGGCGCATAACCGCCCCAGGTGGCCCGGTCCCGCTCCAGCGCCCACAGTCCGTCGGTGACGGGCGTGCCGGAACCGTGGCTGAAGGACACCACCTTGTTCGCCCAGGAACCGGCGCTCTCCGAGCCGAGGACCAGCTTCCCGTCGCCGGACAGCCGTGCCATGCGCTCCAGCCGGTTCCGGCGGTCCTGCGCCTGGGTCATCGGGTGCGCCGGGGACCGGTCGGTGAACAGCTCGCCGGCCGCGTCGACGTCGAGGAAGTAGCTGTCGGCGCCGTTGGCGGTCATCTCCCGGGTCCGCTCGGCGAGATAGTGCTTCGACGGTTCGGCGCGCTTGAGGGCCTCGGAGCTGACGTAGCAGCCGCGCCCGCCGAAGCCGGTGACCGGCTTGCCGTCCGCGTCCCGTACGCAGGCGTCCGGCCACACCGGGGACGGCCACTTCGAGACCGGGGTGTCGGCCGAGTCCGGGTCCTGGGCGTTGGCCCAGGAGTCGTACGGTCCCACGAGGTAGCCGGAGCGTTCGGCGAGGGCGACGGCCTTGGCGTCCATGGGCGAGCCGTCGGCGTCGTAGCCGAGCCACATCCGGCCGATGCCGAGGTCCCGCAGCCGGCGCACGCCCTCGGCGGTGCGTGCCTGGCCCCAGGTGTAGGCGTGGAAGGCCCCCACCAGCCTGCCCACCCCGGGGTTCGCGGCGATCTTCGCGCGCAGGGTGGTGATGCCGCCGTGGCCGAGCAGCCAGGCGCGGTAGTCGCGGGCGGCGGCCACCGGCGAGCCGTCGGTGAGCGCGAAGGTGATCTTGTAGTTCCCGGTGCCCTCCCGCGCCGAGAACGCGTGCCGTGCCTCGGCGCGCAGACGGCCGCCGGAGGAGACGAACGTCAGCGTGCTGCCGATGTCGGACTCGGCGATGTAGCTCGAACCGTGCCCGCTCGCGCGGCTGGTGCCCCAGAACGGCATGGTCAGGCCGTCGGAGAGGCCCGCCTCGCTGCCGGCGAGCCCGGCCTTCGACGAGTTCCACCACCGGTCGGCGACCGGTACCGACAGGCCCTCGCCGCGCGGTATCTGCATCTCCCGGGTGGCCGGGTCGCCGCCGGTCACGGGCCAGTTCAGCGTGGTCTCGCGGGCGGAGCGCACCGACACCGCCAGGCGTCCGTCGCGGGCGGCGGCCGTCACGGTGAAGCCCGTCGACGGGTAGCGCCAGGTGGCCTCGTTCCCGCGCACCGACACCTTCCCTGCGGGGCCCAGGCCGTCCGCCGCGGGCGCCGAGAGCTGCCAGCCGCTGCCGTCGTCGGCCTGTGCGCGCACGGCGAGCGAGGCGGTGTCCACCGTCGCGTGTCCGCCCGCGACGGGTACGGTCACCCGGCCCCCGTGCACCTCGACGCGCTGCCGGTCACCGGTGCCGTCACCGAACGCGGTGGCCGTGCCGACCACGCCGAGCACCGCGAGGGCGCCGCTCAGCGCGACGGCCTTCTTCCTGGTCTTCCTGATTTTCCTCGCCTTCATGGTCCGTCACTGTGGTGATCCGGGATAAGAGACTTGTGAGAGGCCGTCGGGCCCGGCGGAGTCGGGTATCCGCAGCCGGAAGAGCGCGCCGCCGCCGGGCGCGGGTCCCGCGGTGAGGTCGGCGTGATGCGCGCGGGCGATCTGGCGGGCCATGGCGAGCCCGAGCCCGGAGCCGGGCAGGGCGCGGGCCGTGCGGGCCCGGTAGAAGCGGTCGAAGACGTGGGGCAGGTCCTCGGCGGCGATGCCGGGCCCGTGGTCCCGGATCTCCAGGACCACGCCGTGCGCCTCGCGGGCCAGGGTGACCTCGACGGGGCGGCCGGGCGGACTGAACTTGGCCGCGTTGTCGAGCAGGCTCGACAGCAGCCGGGACAGCCTTGCCGGTACGCCCGCCACCGTCACGGTCTCCGTGTCGTGAGCGATCCGCAGCCGGAAGGGGGCGTCCGGCCAGTGGTCGCGGGCCGCGTCGACCGCGTGGGCGACGACCGACGCCAGCTGGACGTCCTCCACCAGCGGGTCCGGCTCCTCGTCGCGGGCCAGTTCGATCAGGTCGTTGACGAGGACGGTGACCTCGCGCAGCTGGCGGCCGAGCGCGCCGGCCGCCCGCTCGCGCTGCGCCCCGGTCAGCCGGTCGGAGCGCGCCAGCAGGTCGGCGTTGGCGCGCAGCGCGGTGAGGGGGGTGCGCAGTTCGTGGGAGGCGTCGGCGACCAGTCGGCGCTGCGCGGTCACGGACTTCTCCAGCTCCCCGAGCATGGTGTTGAAGGCGGCGGCGAGCCGGGTGATCTCGTCGTCGGCGGCAGCCCGCCCGGGGGGCAGCTCGATGCGGTGGCGGGCGTCGCGGGTGGCGGCGATGCGTTCCGCGGTCGCGGTCAGCCGGGCGACGGGGGCGAGGCCGGTCCGGGAGACCCAGAAGCCGAGCCCCCCGGCCAGGACCACACCGGCCGCGCCGACGGCACCGAGCAGTGCGGCGGCCTGCCGTACCCCTTGGTCGACGGTGTCGGCACGTACCGCGACCTGGAGGGCGCGGCCCGCCCGCAGTGGAGTGGTCAGCATCCGGGCGCGGTGGCCGGCGAGGCGGAGTTCGCTGTAGTACGGGCCGCGGGTACCGGCCGCGACCTGGCGGGTGGCGCCGGTGACGGGCAGCAGATAGGGGTCCGCCGGGTCGTCTCCGGCGCGGGCGGGCACCAGCTGGGTGCAGGCCGGGGCGGCGAGGTAGCGGCATTCGCCCTGGACGACGCCGGGCGGCTCGCGGCGGTACTGCTGGGCGGCCAGCCGCGCGGACTGGGTCAGGTGCAGGTCCAGCTGGTGCAGCAGCTGCTGACGGATCACCAGGAACGCGGCGGCGCAGACCCCCACCACGACGACGGCGACGGCGGCCGAGGCCGCGAGGGTCAGCCGGGTGCGCAGCCGGTGGCGCGGCCACCGGCCGCCCGTCCGTCCGGCCCGGCGCCACGGCAGGGCCCTCACGGCAGGTCCAGCCGGTAGCCGACGCCGTGCACGGTGTGCACCAGCCGGGGCTCGCCCCCGGCCTCCAGCTTGCGCCGCAGATAACCGACGTACACGGCCAGCGAGTTGGACTCCGGCCCGAAGTCGTGGCCCCACACGCGGTCCAGGATCACGCTTCTCGGCAGCACCTGTCCGGGGTGGCGGAGCAGCAGTTCCAGCAAGGAGAACTCGGTGCGGCTGAACTCGACGGTGCGTGCGCCGCGCCGACCGGTGCGGGTGACCGGATCGACGACGAGATCGGCGAAGGACAGCTCCGTCCCGGCCACGGGCCCGGTGGACGCGGAGCGGCGCAGCAGGGCCCGTACGCGTGCCACGAGTTCGTCCAGGGCGAAGGGTTTGACCAGGTAGTCGTCGGCGCCCGCGTCGAGGCCGTCGACCCGTTCGCGCACCGAGCCGAGGGCGGTGAGGACCAGGACCGGGGTGCGGTCGCCGAGGTTCCGCAGCCGCCGGCAGACCGCGAGCCCGTCGAGGCCCGGCAGCATCACGTCGAGGACCACGGCGTCGGGTTCCCACTCGGCCACGGCGGACAGCGCGCCGGGCCCGTCCTGTGCCCCGCGCACGTCGTAGCCCTCCACCGCGAGGCCGTCCTCGACGGCGTACCGCACCTCGGGCTCGTCGTCGACGACCAGGATCCTCGCCGCGGACACCCGCTCACCAGCACTGTTCATGCGGCCAGCTTGCCAAACCCGGCCCGCAGGTTCGGCGCAGGACCGTCGGGAGGGCCGGGTGTCAGACGCGGTCGGCGGCGATCAGGACGTACTGGAAGGAGCCGTCGCGGTAGGACTCGATGAACGCCTCTTCGATGCCGGTGACCAGCGAGGAGGTGGCCCGCAGCTCCCAGTAGGGCAGCGTGTCGGGGGTCAGGTCGATGACGGCCTGGGGCACGAGCCGGTTGTCGGCCATGGCGCGCAGGTACTCCCGGCGGGAGTGGATGTTGCACTCGAAGTGGGCGTTGATCCGGGAGACCCACTTGGACGGCTGGCCGTAGCGCGGGTTCCAGCAGCCGGTGATCGTCACATAGCGGCCGCCCACCTTGAGGAAGCGGGAGTGCTCGGCGAACAGGTCGTGCAGGTCGACGTACATCGTGGACTCGTTGTTCCACGAGGCGGTGACACTGCCCTTCTCGAAGGGGGTGTCGAGCATGTTGCAGACGTGGGAGCGGACGTGGTCCTGGATACGGAGGTCCCGGGCGCGCCCGTTGCCGAACTCGGCCTGTGTCTCGGACAGGGTGACGCCCTGGACCCGGCAGCCGAAGCGGCGGTGGGCCATCACCATGGAGCCGCCGCGCCCGCAGCCGGCGTCGACGAGGGTGTCCTCGCTCGTGACGGCGCCGAGGTGGTCCAGGAGCAGCTCCGCCTGGGCGGACTCCAGCCGGTGCAGCTCGGCGATGAGTCTCTTCTCGTACTCGCGGTGCTCCGGGTCGCCGAGCGCGGCACGGTCGACGGCGCCGATGCCGTAGTGGTGGTGGTAGAGGCCGTCCACGTCACCGAGGCGCAGGTTGACCGGCCTCGCCTCGTTGTTCCAGTACCGGGCGATGTCCTCCTGGTAGGGGGTCGCCGGGGCCGGGATCGTCGCGGAGAGGCCGGGGGTCGTTTCCGTGGTCACAGGTGTTTCCGTTCTTTACCAGAAGTCGGGCAGGCTGTAGCGGTAGGTGTTGGTGCGGTGCCAGTCGTGGTTGCCGTCGACCCAGGTGGCCACGCCCTTGAGGAAGCGCAGCACGCTGGGCAGGGGGCACTCCGCGGCGACGTCGGCCGCGGCGGCCTCGAAGGCGTGCATGAGCTGGTTGTGGACCTCGACGGCCTTCAAGTACGCCTCGCGTTCGGAAAGTTGCTCGCGCTTCGCGATCACCACCGGCAGGTTCAGGTGCAGGCCGGGGCTGTCGAGTTCCTTGGTGTAGGAGTAGAGGTCGTTGACGATGGTGGCCGCGTTGCCGGCGAGGGCGATGGCCCGCTGCATCGTCGGCAGGGCGTGCAGGTCGGCCGGCAGTTCGTAGCCGCCGACGGTGTCGGTGATGGTGGGGCAGGGGCGGAAGTTGTTGAACTGGCGCATCGCCAGGTACTCCCAGACCTCCGGCACGTACTCGGTCTGCGCCCACGCGGCCTCGGCCAGGTAGCCCATGTGCAGCCGGGCCATGTCGTGCCGGTAGCGGTCGGCCTGCGAGGGCGTGGCGGCGCGGACGAAGTAGTCCATCGCGCTGCGGTACGCGCGCCGGGGCGCGTCGGAGCCCAGTGACTCCTCCCACGCCGGGGCGTACTCCGGTGTGGTGTGGAGGTGGTCGAGCGTGGTGTGCGCGAGGAGGATGCGTCCGCCGAGGCCGACGGGCGAGCCGCCGTGGTCCTCGCAGTAGCAGTCGTCGAGGGCGTTCTCGGCGACCATCAGCCGGGTGGCGAGCATCAGATGGTCGATGTCGGGGGCGTCGGGGTGGCACGCGACCATGTAGCGCCCCACGGAGAAGCCGTCGAACTGGCCTTCCCACTCCTCGGGGTAGAGCTGGACCTCGTCCTCGGCCCAGCGCTTGATCCGGCGGCTCACCTCCTCGACACGGCCGGGGTCGGGCTCCGGGACGGGGTGGTGGTAGAGACCGGGGACGACCGGGCCTTCGGCGGAGGAGGGGGCGGGGGATGCCTGTTCCGATTCCGGTGCCGATGCCGGGTGCGGGGGCGCTGCCGGGTGGGGGGTCACTGCCGGGTGCGGGGCCGAGGCGGGTGGTTTGAGGGCGCGGGCCAGGGAGAGTGAGGACGTGCCCAGGCCGGTCGGTCCGCCGAGGATCCGCTGGTGACCGGGGTCGGCGGCGCGGGCAGGGGCGGGGGCGGGCGACGCGGCCGGGTCCGTGGGCGTGGAGACGGCCGCCTGGATCGAGTGCGTGGGTGGCTGCTGCGCGGGTGCGGCTGGTCCGGTGACGGTTGGTCCGAGGGGCCGGGGAGCGGGCATCGGCGACTCCTTGCTACGGCGGGGAGGAGGACGGACACGTGCTGCGCGGGCCGGGGTTGGGGGCCTCCTCGCGAAACGGTTCCGTGAGGCCCTAGCCCCGCCTGCGGGCGATGTGCACGTTCTCCAGGACACCGAGCGCGTCGGGGACGAGGACCGCGGCGGAGTAGTACATGCTCACGAGGTAGGAGGTGACCGCCTGCTCGTTGATGCCCATGAAGCGCACGGAGAGGCCCGGCTCGTGCTCCTCCGTCAGGCCCGTCTGCCACAGGCCGATGACGCCCTGGTTCTCCTCGCCCGTGCGCATCGCGATGACGGAGCTGGTCTGCTCCTCACTGATCGGGATCTTGTCGCAGGGCAGGATCGGGACCCCGCGCCAGGCCGGGACCATCTGGCCGCCGACGTCGACATGGTCCGGGTAGAGGCCGCAGGCGGTGAACCCGCGTCCGATCGCGGCGATCGTCCTCGGGTGGGCGAGGAAGAACTTGGTGCCGCGGCGGCGGGTGAGCAGTTCGTCCATGTCGTCCGGGGTCGGCGGCCCGGAGCGGGGCTGGATGCGCTGCTGGAAGTCGGCGTTGTGCAGCAGCCCGAACTCACGGTTGTTGATCAGCTCGTGCTCCTGGCGCTCGCGCAACGCCTCCACCGTGAGGCGTAGTTGCTCCTCGGTCTGGTTCATCGGCCCGTTGTAGAGGTCGGCGACCCGGGTGTGGACGCGCAGGACGGTCTGCGCGACGGAGAGCTCGTACTCGCGCGGGTTCAGCTCGTAGTCGACGAAGGTGTGCGGCAGTTCGGCCTCGCCGACGTGACCGGCCGACATCGCGATCTCGGCCTCGCCGTACTTGTTCTGCCGCCTGCGGGTGGTGGAGCTGAACCGCTCGATGTGGGTCCGCAGGCTCGGCGCGGAGTCGTGTACGGCGGCGAAGTCGGCCCGGGAGAGGGTGAGAAGGGTGCCGGAGGTCTCGGCGGTGGCCGTGTAGAGGTGCCGGGAGTCGCCGTCCAGGAGGGCTTCCTCGCCGAAGTGCTCGCCGTCCGCGAGTACCGCGAGGGCGACTTCCGCGCCGTACTGGCCCTGGCCGGTCTTGCTGACACGGCCGTGGGCGATCATGTGGAGGCGGTCGGCGGGCGTGCCGCGTTCGACGAGGACCTCGCCGGCGGCGAAGTCGCGCTGGGTGCAGCGGTCGGCGAGGGCGGTGAGGGCGTCGAGGTCCTCGAAGCCCCGCAGCAGGGCCAGTTCACCGAGCTCGCGGGGGATCACACGGACGGTGGCGCCCTCTTGGACGAACTCGATGCGTCCGTCGCCCAGGGTGTGGCGCAGCCGTCGGTTGACCCGGTAGGCGCCGCCCTTGGTCTCGACCCAGGGGAGCATCCGCAGCAACCAGCGGGAGGTGATCTCCTGCATCTGCGGGGCGGACTTGGTGGTGGTGGCGAGGTTGCGGGCGGCGGCGGTGCTCAGGGACTGCTGCGGTACGGTCCGGGGCTCCGGGCTGCTGTCGACGGTCATCGCGGTGGGCCTCTCCTTGCGTGACAGGGCGGCCGGCGCGCACGGGGGCGCGGACCGCGAAAGGGAGGGATGGTGAAGCGGAGGATCTCCGGGATCCGCCCACGCAGAGGACCGTAATGGCCGGTCAGGCCGTGTCTCCGGAATGCCGGCGCGCTTCCTTCGAAGCGGTGATAAAAAATTGAACACGGTTTATCGGGCCGATAGGCGGCATTGCGCCACCCTCGCGGGAGCCGGGGCGGGACACGGCGGGCCGCGCAAGACGATCACCGCGCCGCGCCCGTACATGATCAGGCCAGCACGCGGGGGAACCGGGCCTCGGCGTTCGATTTCGTACCGGGGCCCGGGAGCCTCAGGTGAGGACCAGCCGGCGGCGGCCGTCGAGGAGTTCGCGGGCCGCGTCGAGACGGCCGGCGTGGCACGCGGTCTCGGTGATGACGTGCGGCAGGACGTCGCGCAGGGTGTGCAGGTGCGGTGCGCCGAGGAGGCCGTGGGGCCACCAGACCAGTGGGGCGTCGGCGGGGGTGATCGCCGTGCCCGTGTGAGCGGTTCCCCGATATTCGGACCGCTCGGTCGGCCCGGGGCGCGTTTCGGGATTCGGCGGTGGTCGGTCATACTCCCGGGGGCCCGCACCGGCCGGGGGCGCGAGATGGTCGTGCTCTCCCCGGGGCGGCGAATGGAGGAGGAAGGTGCGGCACCACATACGCCGGACGGCGCTCGTCGCGGTGGTCCTGGTCCTCGCGGCCGTGCTCGGGGGCTGCTCCGGCCAGCCGCGGAAGGTGTCGGGGCTGCTGGACACCACCCGGCGGGTTCCGGCGACGAGCAGGCTCGTGACCCGGCCGCACCTGGTCAAGCGCTGCCGTTCCGGATCCGAGCGGGTGCGGCACACGTCCGGGCGCGGCGGCAGGAAGCGCACCTGGTACACGACCAGGACCACGACCGAGTGCACGAAGGTGCGGCAGGGCACGGAGACGTACCGCCGCGTGATCCGCCAGGAACGCTGGTGCGTCATGCTCGACGACGTGGGCGGCAAGCGGTCCCGGGACCATGTCTGGTACCGGGTCACCAGGAAAACCTATGCGGATGCCCAGGTGGTCAGGGCCGGCAGCCGGATGACGTTCGAGCCGGAGCACGACGGCTGCTGAGCGGCGGAGGCCAGCGCGCGGCCGGGCCCGCCGGGCGGAAGCCTCCCGGCGGGCCCGCGGCCGAGGTCAGCGCAGCCACGCGTGGTCGCGTACGACGGGCAGCCCGGCCCACCGGCGGCCCAGGCCCCAGGCGGTGCCCGCGCCGGTGGCCGCCACGGCGATCAGCGCCACCGCGTAGACGAGGTGATAGTCGGCGAACGGGTTCGTCGACATGCTCGGCGAGCCGTCGGCCAGATGCCGGGCGGGCGGCCATTCGGCGGCCCACATGAGGGCCATCATGGCGGTGCCCGCGACCGCGGCCGGCCGCAGGGCCACGCCGGTTGTCACCGCCACGCCGATGCCGAGCATGCCCAGCATGAACAGCCAGTCGGCCCAGCCGGCGCCGGCCCACGCGTGGAACGTGGACCGCAGGGGGCCCGCGGCGACGGAGGCGAGGAAGCCCTTCGTCGGGGACACGCCGTCGATCCACGCCTTGCCGGATGCCGTGGCGTAGCCGAGGCCGAAGGTCTTGTCGAGGAACGCCCACAGGAAGACGAACCCGGTCAGGATGCGCAGGGCCGCGAGAGCGCGGGCCTGCCCGGTGTGCGTGTCGATGCCGGCCGGCGCGGCGGGCGCGGTCGCGGTCCGGTCGTTCCGGAACGACGGGCGCGAGCCCGGGTGGCGGTGGGAGTGCTCGTGCACGGCCATGATGGTGGTCCCCTCTGGCATGCCCAGCTGTCCTGTTGTCGTTGACGACTCCACTTTCCTGGTGAGCGCCGCCCGGCGCCGCGGGCCGAAGGGCTCCGGTGAGGGGGCCCAATGTCCCTGTGCGCGGGGGCGGTTCGCGAGGGGCGGGCCGGGGCAGGGTCCGGTGGACCGGAGAGGGCGGCACCGGCACCCACTCCCCTGTCCGGGCACACAGAGGAGTTTGGGACACTCTTTGCGCGGGACACGCAACTGAGGTCCGCCTTCTCCTTGTCTGGCAGGGAGTCGGGCCCGTCAGGGCCGAAGGTACGAGAGAGCGGGGTAGGCAGTGGGACGGCGCAAGGGCAGCATAGGGATCGCACTGGTCACGGGTGCCGTGCTGATGGGTGCGAGCGCCTGCGGCGGGGGCAGTGGCTCCGACACGGTCGGCGGTGACGCGAAGGCGCCGGGCAAGTCGACCGCGAGCGCCTCGCCTTCGCCGACGAAGCCTGCGGGTCCGCCGATGCTGCTGGACACGATCACCCCGCAGAGCGGTACCACGGTGGGCGTGGCCATGCCGATCTCGGTGGTGTTCACCGATCCCGTGGCGGCCAAGGCGCGGGCCGCGGTGGAGAAGCACATGAAGGTGAGCGCCTCCACCCCGGTGGCGGGCGCCTGGCACTGGTTCGGCGACAAGCGCGCCGACTGGCGGCCGAAGACCTACTGGCCCTCGGGTACGAAGGTGAAGATCGACGCCGACATGAAGGGCGTCAGCAACGGCGCCGGACGCTACGGCGTGCGCGACTACACGCACACCTTCACGATCGGCGACGACGTGCGCGCGGACGTCTCGGTCACCGGCCACACCATGAAGGTGACCCGCGACGGCAAGCTGGTGCGCACCCTGTCCATCAACGCGGGCAGCCCCCAGTACCCGACGTGGAACGGCACGATGGCCGTCATCGACAAGCAGGAGAAGGTCCACATGACCTCCTGCAGCGTCGGCATCAGCTGTGACAAGGGCAGCCCCAACTACTACGACCTGACCCTGCCCTGGGACGTGCACCTGACCCAGAGCGGTACGTACGTCCACTACTCCACCGGCGACCCCACGCCGGGCGGTGGCAGCGCCCGTGGTTCGCACGGCTGCGTCCACCTGTCCCTGTCGGACGCCAAGTGGTTCTACGGCCAGGTCAAGCAGGGCGACCCGGTGACCATCACCGGCTCGTCCCGCGCCAAGGCGGACCCCGACAACGGCTACGCGGACTTCAACCTGGACTGGGGCCAGTGGCTCGCGGGCAGCGCCTCCGGGGAGGGCACGACCTCGGCGCTGTGATCCACCGCCGCTCGGTGTGTCGGACGGCCCTCGCCGCAGCAGTGCGGCGGGGTGGCCGTCCACCGGCCGCGTCGTTTCGGTGAGCGCGTGGGCAAGGACGAGAAGTCGTCGCCCACCTCGTCGTTCGGCGCGGCCGCGGTCGCGTACGCCGGGCATCGTCCCGACTACGCGCGGGCCGCGGCGCGCTGGGCGCTCAAGGCGGCGCCCGGCACCCGCGTCCTCGGCCCCGACGCCGGTAGCGCCCAGGTCCGGCATGGCGGTCGCCGGTCCGGAGACCGCCCGGGTCCTCGCGCACGGCGGCACCCTGGCGGGGCTGTGGAACACCATGGACGACGGGGTCGCGTAGGTCGCCGAGGTCGGCGGGAGCGCGGCCGTCGGTCCCCGGGACACGCCCGCCGGTCGGCGTGCCGAGACGGCCCGCATGCACCTTCCGGGGTCCGGTGGCCCGGCCCGGTTCGGCTCGCCGGAACAGGCCCCGTTCCCGCACGGGCAGCGTCGTACGGCTGACGCTCTCGTCGCCGCCCTCGGCACGCGCGCGGGGAGTTCACGCTGCCGATGCCGACCGGTGTGCCGCGCGTGCGACGGCTCTGAGGGGTCGAGTCGGCGGCGGCCCCGGGCCGGTCTCCGGTACCACGACCGGTTACCGAGCCCTCCGGTCGCCGCCTCCCGAGGCCCCGGGGACGCGGTCCCTCACTCCCCCGGCCTCCCGCCGTCCCGCTGCCGGGCCGCCCACGCCGTCAGCGTCCGGTAGCAGATCTTGCCGGTGGGGCCGAGTGGCATCTCGTCCACCGGCAAAAGGAGTTCGGGGTGTTTCCGGCGGCCCAGGCCATGGGCCAGCAGATGGGCGGTGAGGTCGTCGAGCGTGGGCGCGGGCGCGCCGGGGGCCGGGCGGACGCAGGCGCACAGGCGTTCCCCGAGGTCCGGGTCGGGCACCGGGACGCAGACCGCCTCGGCGACGGACGGGTGGCCGCCCAGTCCGTGTTCCACCTCGGCGAGGCTGATGTTGAGGCCGCCGCGTACGACGATGCGCTTGAGCCGGCCGAGGACGTGCAGCCTGCCGTGCTCGTCCAGGCGGCCGAGGTCGCCCGTGCGCACCCAGCCGTCGTGGGTGCGGTAACGGGCGTTCAGCTCGGGTGAGTCGACGTAGCACAGGGGTGTCATCGGGCCCCGTGCCTCGATCTGGCCGCGCTGTCCGGTGGGCAGCGGGGTGCCGTCGGGGCCGGTGATCCGGATACGGGCCACCTCGGGATCGGGGGTGCCGACGCTGTCGCCCGGGGGCCCGCTCTCCCCCGCCGTGTGGCAGTTGACGCCGTCGGAGGAGCCGTAGACGGTCACCACCGGGCGGCCGAAGCGCCGGTGGCAGGCCGTCGCGATCGCCGGTGGCAGGGCGGCGCCGCTGGAGACGACGGCGCGCAACGACGAGGTGTCCTCGCCCGGTCGGGCCGGGAGGTCGGCGATGCGGCGCAGCATGGTGGGTACCGCGAACAGATGGGTGGGGCGGTGCTCGGCGATCAGTCGCAGCGCGTCCGCCGGGTCGAACCGTGACGGCACGATCAGGGTGCCGCCGAGGACGGCGAGGGTGACCGGTGTGCCGAGGGAGCCGAAGGAGGAGGCCAGCGGGACGAGGACGAGGTGGCGGGGCGGCACCTCGGGGTCCGGGTGCAGGGCGCGGACGTAGCGGGCCCGGCCGCCGGCGAGGGCGTGATGGCTGTAGGCGACCATCTTGGGCTCGGTCTCGGAGCCGGACGACACCAGGATGCGGGCGGGCCCGTAGGGGTCGACGGGTCCCGGGCGCCAGGGCTCGGGGGCGCGGGGCCGGGGCGGGTGCAGGCCGAGCGCGTCGGTGTGGTCCGGGCCGGGGACGTACCGGGTGACCAGGTGGGGAAGGTCCGCGAGGGCCGGGAGCTGCCGGGCGGAGCCGAGGACGGCGGCGCGGGCCCGGGAGCGGGCGAGCAGGGCCCGGGTGTCGCGGTCGTCGCCGCTCGGGGGCAGGGGCAGGGCGACCGCGCCGAGCGCGTACACGGCGAGTTCGGCGGCCACGGCGTCGCGTCCGTCGGGCAGCCGCAGCGCCACCACGTCCTCGGCGGCGAGGCCCGAGCGGGCGAACAGGGCGGCGATACGGCGGACTTCGGCGCCCAGCGCCGCGTAGGTCAGCGTCCCGGTGTCGTCCACCAGGGCGGCGCGGTCCGGGTGTGCGCGGACGCGGGCGGTGAACAGCGTGTACAGATCGGCGTCCGGGCACAGGCCCTCGGACACCCAGGCCAGGCGCTGGGCCCGGGGCACGAGGTCGGGGAAGGGCACGCCGGCGCGTGAGGTCCACACCGGTCGTCCGCGCCGGGCCGCGGGGAGGGTGGCGGGGGCGGTGGTCATGCGAACTCCCAGGGCGCGTGCGGCCGGGCGTGGCCGATGAGCGGATCCGGCGGTGCGACGGCCGCCTCGAAGGCGGGGTCGTCCGCCAGGGCGGCCAGGTCGGTGCGGACGGGGGTGGCGGTCAGGCCCGCCGCGGCCAGGCGGTGCGTCCACTCGTCGGTGGTGCGGGCCGAGCGGTCGGCGCGCTCCAGCAGCCGGCGCGCCGCCTCCGGGTTCGCGCGGGCCTCGGGGCCGAGGTACAGATGGCCGTCCGCGGTGCGCAGAGGGCGGTCCCGTGCCGTCCAGCGGACCCGGTGCGCGGGGCGCGGGACCAGGGCGGCGGCGGAGACCAGGCTGGAGTCGACGCGGCCGCCCCGCCCGGTCCGTTCCCGGTGCGCCAGCGCGGCCAGCACGCCCTGGGCGCACACCAGTCCGCCGAGGACGTCGGTGAGGGTCATCAGGGAGGGGGCCGGGGGTTCGTCGGCCGGACGTACGGCGGCGGCGAGTCCGCTGTGCACCTGGGCGAGGTAGTCGGTGCCGAGGGGCGGCCGGTCGCCGAGGGTGTCGCCGAAGCCGGAGGCCCAGGCGTACACCAGGGCGGGACGGGCGGACAGCAGGTCGGGGGCGTCGAGCCCCAGCCGGCCGGCCTTGCCGGGGGCCCAGTTGTGCACGAAGGCGTCGGCCTCGGCGGCCAGCGCGCGTACCGTCTCCCGGCCCCGCGCGGTCGTGAGGTCGGCCTCGACGACCCGCTTGCCCGCGTTGAGGGCCGTGAACCGGGCGGAGGTGTCCCCGGCCAGCGGGGGCAGCCAGCGCATCGGGTCGCCGCCCGGTGGCTCGATCCGGATCACCTCGGCGCCCAGCATTCGCAGGACGTGCCCGGCGAGGGGTCCCTGCACCCGGCGCGTGGACTCCACCACCCGCAGGCCCGCGAGCGGCAGGGAGCGCGGGAGAGCATCGGGGGCCGCGTGCGCTGGCGGAGGAGTTCCCCACCGGGGAACCGGGGGGACGGCCGGTACGGGAGTTCCCCGCCGGGGAGCCGGGGGGACGGCCGGTGCGGGGGTGAACCGCCAGGGTTCGGGGCGGACGGCCGGGTCGGGGTCGGTGCCGAGGGTGAGGAGGCTGACGCCGGTGTCGTACGCGGCGGCCCGCAGGTCCGGCAGGGTGCGGCGGCGGGCGGCCGCGCGCAGTTCGTCGGGCAACGGGCATACGGCGGTGGCGAACCGCTGCTGGAAGGGCAGCCAGCCACGGCCCGCGACGGCGGGCGGCACACCGAGCCGGGTCCAGAACTCCCGCCAGGCCAGCGGGTCGAGGGTCTCCACCTCCACGCGAGCGCCGTCGCAGGTCTCCAGGGTCGCGAGCCCGCCCGCACACGGCTCCGGTGCCGCCGTCGTCGGGGGCGGTCCGTCTCCTTCGCGGGCCGTAGCGGCGGCGAGGTACTGGCCGGCCGCCAGCAGCGCTCCCTGCGCGACCGAGGTCCGCACCTCGCGCAGGTCGAGTCCCCGGGCCCGTCCGATCCCGGCGGCCGTGACGCCCTGGGCGGCGAGGACCCCGGCCACCACCGAGGCGTAGTCGACGGCGAGCGGGGCCGGTCCGCCGGTGGCCCGGCCGTGGAGGTGCATGAGCCCGCAGGCGGCCTGTACGGCACGCTCGTCCGGCAGGTCCATCCCGACCGGCCCGGCCCAGTCGAGGACGAGGCGCGTCCCCGGGACACCCGGGGCGGTGTGCCGGAGCAACCGGTCGGCGACGGCGGCGGCGACCACCGGCCGTACGGCGGTACGCGGACTCACCGGCCCTCCTCGCCGGGCCGGCGGCCCTGCACCGAGTAGAAGACGCTGGAGGCGGCACGGAAGGAGGGGTCCCGCATCAACTGCCGTACCCGGTGCAGCTCTTCGTCGGTCATGCCCTGTTCCACCAGCCGGTCGCGGAGGTTGCGGGTGTGGTTCGACTGGAGCCCGAGGCCGGGGTCCTGGGCGTGCCGGACGCCGATGTGCAGCTGGACGTCGATGCCGGTCAGCCCCGCCGCGCACAGGGCGGCGGGCACGGCGCGCCCCCAGTGCGGATCGCCGCCCGCGGCGCGCATCGCGGCCGACTTGGCCCGCAGGAAGCGGACGTACAGTTCCCCGGCCGCCGGGTCCGGGGTCAGCAGCGGGGGTTCGTAGGAGGCGTCGATCTCGTCGATCTGGAGCAGTCCGCCGGGCCGCAGGGCTCGTACGAGGCGGGGCAGGACGGCCTCGCGGGAGGGCACGTGCTGGAGCACCAGGCGCGCCACGATCAGGTCGTAGGCCGCCTCGGGCAGCGGATCGCGGGCCACGTCGAGCGCGGCGACCGCCAGCCGCGGGCCGGGGACGAGGTCGCGGGGGTCGCGGTCGGTGGCGAGCACCGAGCCGCCCGGCGCGACCCGCTCGGCCAGCCAGCGGGCGATGCTGCCGCCGCCCGCGCCGATCTCCAGGCAGTGCCAGCCCGGGCCGACACCGGCGGCGGCCAGGCGGGGCAGGGTCACCGGGTCGTAGGCGGCCTCCAGGCAGCGGTGCTGGTCGCGGCTGTGCGCGGTGCCGTTGCCGAAGACCGCCCGGGCGGGGGCCGGCGGTGCCATGGGGGTGGCTCCTTTCATCGAGGGGTCGATCGAGAGGGGCGGCCGGTCACGACGCGGCCGTGGGGAGGGGTGGCCGACGGATTCGCGGCCGGACGGGCCGTCCGTCAGGTCCAGCGCCCGGTGTCCGTGAGCCCGGTGCCGGTGAGGCGGCGTGCCAGGGCGGCGCGGCGGACCTTGCCGGTGCCGGTGCGCGGCACATCGTCCCAGGTGAGGACGGCCGGTTCACGCAGCGCCGGTAGCCCGTTCGTGGCCTCTTTCCAGGCGCCCGGGTCGAGTCGGCCGTCGGCGGTGACCACGACGGGCAGCGGATCGCCGTCGGTGGCGCCGAGGACGACGCATTCCAAAGCCCCGGGCAGCCGTTCCTCCAGCAGGTCCTCGGTCCGCAGGCAGCTCAGGCCGGGCATGCTGTCGACCTCGCGGTCCAGGACGCTGACGCTGCCGTCGCGGTGCAGCACGCCCATGTCGCCCGTGGACCACCAGTCGCCGACGCGTTTGGCGTCCCAGCGTTCGTCCTCGGCGACGTAGCCGACGGCGAGGGCGGCGGTGCGCACCAGGAGCAGTCCGGGGCGGCCGCGCGGCACGGGGCGCAGGGTCTCCGGGTCCACCGCGCGCAGCCGGGTCCGGCGCGGCACCGGGCGGCCGAGGCGGCGGGCCGTGGCGTCCGTGTCCCGGGCGAGCGCGGCGCGCCGGGTGTGGAAGCGGAAGGTCAGCGGGCCGGTCTCGGTCTGGCCCCAGCCCTGCATCCACACCGGGCGGGCGTGCCGGGTCGTGTTCAGGTAGGCGCGCAGGACGGGCGGGTGCACGGCGTCGTAGGTGCTGATGTACAGGCGGACCCGCCGGAAGGGGTTGTCCAGGCGGGTGGTGAGCGGCCGCATCCGGACGTAGGTGGCGGGCAGGGCCTCGACGACGGTGGGCGGGTGGGCGCGCAGCAGCGGGTCGGCGGTGTCCGGGTCGTCGCCGGTGAGCAGGACGACCTCGGCGGGCGGCGTCGACAGGACCACCGCCGTCCAGCAGAAGGTCCGTCCGTGTGCGTACGCGCTGGCGTTGAGCAGGACGTCGTCGCGGCGGATGCCGATGCCCGGATAGCGCACCGCCTCGAAGCGGGCGAGTTTGTGCACGAGGGTGCGGGTGGAGTGGACGACCAGCTTGGGTACGCCGGTCGTGCCCGAGGTGTGGTGGATGACGAGGGGGGCGTCGTCGGCCCGCCGTACCGGTGGGCCCGGCCGGCCGGCGTCCAGCGCGGCGAGGTGGACGGCGCCGGGTGCCTCGGCGTCGAGGGTGACACGGACCGGTGGGCTCGCGGCCCGGCAGTGGGCGAGCAGCGCGGAGGTGGTGACGAGCGCGGCCGGGCGCAGCCGTTCCAGCAGGGTGCGCAGGGTCTCCGGCTCCAGCCGGGCGGACAGCAGCGCGGGGACGGCGCCGACGCGGACGGCGGCGCAGGCGAGCAGGTCGTAGTCCCAGTGGTTGTCCTTGACGATCGCCACCCGGTCCCCGGCCCGTACTCCGGCGGCGGCGAGCCGGGCGGCACTCACCCGGACGAGGTCCGCGAGTTCCGGGACGCTCCAGCGGGTTCCGGCGTCCGGGGCGATGTCGAGGGGCCGGTCGAGACGGAACACGGTGCGGGCGCCGCCCGCCGCGGCCTCGTCGAACAGGGTGCCCATGTCATGCGGTCGCAACGGACTTCTCCAGACGATCGGGGCCGGCCGGGCGGGGCCGGCCGAGCCTGCTCAGGACGCGGGACGCGGCGAGCGCGCCCGCGCGGACGGCGCCTTCGGACGCGGGCCGCAGCATCACCCAGTCGCCGGCGTACTCCACCGCGCGCGCCGGCCGCTCCAGGAAGGCGGCGCGTTCGGCGAGGGCCGCCGGGGTGGCTTCGGGCAGGCCGTCGCGGAAGGTGTGCGTGAAGTGGTGGCGGCGGGCGGCGCCGATGCCGGGGACGTAGCGTTCGGCCGCCCGGACCAGCAGGTCGGCGGTGTCGTCCGGGTCGGCGTCCAGGAGTCCGGGAACCCGCTGCGGAGCGGCCACGAGGGTGATGAGGCCACGGCCGTCGGGGGCGCGGCCGGGGTCCTTGGCATGGTCCACGACGACACCGGAGAGGGTCTGCTCCTCGGCGGCCGGGGTGAGCAGGATGTGCACCGGGCGGCGGGCGGCCGGGGCGAGCGGGCGGTCCAGCAGGCAGCTGACCTTCAGCATCGGGGTGAAGGTGCAGGCGGTGAGGAACGGCCGTTCGTCGGCGGGGAGTTCGGGGCGCAGGGCCGCCGCGACGGGCGCGGGTACGGCGAGCACCGCGGCCCGTGCCCTGACCTCGCCGTCGTCGCAGCGCAGCACGGCGTGCCCGCCCGTGTCGACCACCTCGCGCACGATGCGCCCGGTGACGACCTCGGTCTCGGCGGCGAGCCGGCGGGCGAGGAAGTCCATGCCCTCCCGGTAGGTGCGCCAGCTGCTCGGGGAACCGGCCTCCAGCAGCAGGCTGACCAGCGGGGCGGCCGCCGAACGGGCGGTGTCCCAGCCGAAGAAGCAGCCCGCGACCGGCTGGAAGAGGTAGTCGTGCAGGTCGCGGTGGTGACGCGCGGTCGCCTCGCGCACGGTGGTGGCGCCGAGCGGGGTGCGTTCGGGGCGGTCGCCGTCGAACCCGGCGGCGCGGCGGCCGGACCAGGCGGAGAAGGCGGCCAGGTCGCGGCGGGCACGGACGGAGAGTCCGGCGCCGGTGAGGACGGCGGTGCGCTCCCCCACGCCCGGGCGGGCGCGCCCGCCGCGCCAGACGGCCACCCCGCCCCCGACCCGGGGCACGTCGGCGGGGCTGACGCCGAGGCGGCGCAGCAGCTCCCAGGTGGCGCGGTAGCCGTGGGAGGCGACCTGTTCGGCGCCGGTGTCCACGGTCCAGCCCTCGTGGCGCAGGCTGCGCATCCGGCCGCCCACGTCGGGGAGTTGCTCGTAGACGCGGACGGAGAGTCCGGCGCGGCGCAGTTCGTGGGCGGCGGTCAGTCCGGCGATGCCCGCGCCGACGACGGCGACGTCCAGTTCGGGTGTCATCGGGTGGCCCCCCAGCCGACGAGGGCGTTGGCCGCGGTCATCAGGACCACGCTGAGCCGGTGCACGGTGAAGCCGGTCCGGCGGGCGGTCATGATGTCGCCCCGCACGAACCCGGTCAGGTACTGCCGGGTGCGCAGCGCGGTCGCGGGCAGCATCAGCAGCACGAACCACCAGGGGGCGGTGCCGGTGAGCGAGGCGAGCGCGCCGATGAGGAACTCGGCGGCCGACAGCGCCCCGATGAAGACGGCGTTGCCCCGCTCCGAGACCAGCGCGGCCACGGTGGGACGGCCCACGGCCCGGTCGCCCTCGACGTCGTTGGTGTTGGAGTAGACCCCGAACATCAGCGGGCCGAACCCGAACAGCACCGCCTGCACCATCAGAAAGCCGGTGAACTCCCCGGTCAGCAGCCCGTAGGGGACGATCACGAGCACGGCGCCGAGGGCGACCAGGAACGCCTCCTGGAAACCGTGGTAGCTGATCTTCAGACCGTACGAGTACTGGAGTGACACCACGAACAGGGCGCCCGCGGCGACGAGCGCCCACAGCGGGCGGTGCGGGGCGAGCGCGGAGGCGGCCGTCCACAGCAGGGCGCCCGCGACCGCGCAGGTCCAGGCGAAGCGCAGCGCCTGGGGCACCGTCAGCGCCCCGGCGACCAGGGGCTTGCGTGCCTTGCTGCGCAGGGGGTTGTCGGGGCCGTAGTTGGCGAGGTCGCTGCCGTCGCGGAACCCGGTGACGTCGTCCAGGGCGACCATCGCCATGAGGACGGCGATCTCCCCGGCCAGGAACAGCGCGAGGACCAGCGTCTTGCGGGCGGTGAAGGCGTCGAGCGGGAACAGGGCGGCGGCCAGGGCGAGGAAGATGCCGAGGTAGTAGTCGTACACGTCCAGCTTGCCGAGCCGCGCGTAGGTGCGCAGCCTGCTGGGAGCGTGGGTGGTGGCCGTGGGACGGCCGGCCACGATGCTGTCGGTCATGGGGCCTTTTCGGGTCGGGTCTCTGGGAGGGGTGGTCGGTGGTCGGGGGGTCTTCGGGCGCGCGCGGCCGGGTGGTCGGTCGGTGCCGGGCGGGTGGCGCGTCGTACCGGCGGGTGGCGCGCCGCTCCGGGCCGTCGGCCGCCTCGGGTCGGCGGTGACCCGGGACGGCGGTCCCCCAGGGCGGCGGTGACCCGGGACGCACCGCCGCCAGGCGTCGCCTGCTCGGTGAGGGCGTCCGCCCTATCTCACCGGTGCTCGGCGCCGGGTGGTCCGCCGTGCGCCGGGACGGCGTGGTGGCGGGCAGCCGTCGTACTCCGTACCGGCGGGGCGCCTTCCGTCAGCCGTGCGCCGTGGCGAAGGCGCACACGAGGTCGGCGACCTGCCGGACCTGGGTGTCGGTCAGCAAGTGGTGCACCGGCAGCGACAGATGGCGGCGGGCCGCCCGCTCCGCGGCGGGCCAGCGGGTGTCCGGTGGGGCGTAGGGCGCGAAGGCGGGGTGCGCGGGCAGGGGGCTCGGGTAGTACACATGGGTGGCCACCCCGTGCTCGGCGAGATGGGCGGCGAGGGCCTCCCGGGCGTCGGCGAGGACCGTGTACACGTAGAAGCAGCGGCCGTCGCGGTCGGGCGGCGGCGGGGTCACACCGCGGTCGGCGAGCGGGGTGAAACGCTCGGTGTAGTACGCGGCGATCTCGGCCCGCCGCGCGAGGCGTGCGGGGAAACCGGCGTAGCGGTGCGTCTGGAAGGCCGCCTGGATCTCGTCGAAACGGCTGTTGACGCCGAGGGCGTGGTGGACGAAGCGCCGCCCGGGCCGCTGGCCGTGGTTGCGCAGCATCCGCACCCGCTCGCCGAGCGCCGGGTCCCGGGTGATCACCGCGCCACCCTCACCAGGCATCCCGCACGTCTTGACCTGCACGAAGGAGTAGACACCCGCCTCGCCCCACAGCCCGGCCGGCACTCCGCGCAGCACACCGCCCTGGGCGACCGCCGAGTCCTCCAGCAGGCGCAGTCCGTGCCGCCGGGCCAGCTCGGTGAAGCGGGGCATGTCGGCCATCACGGAGAACATATGCGCGGGCAGCACGGCCCGGGTCCGCTCGGTGACGAGGCGTTCGGCGGCGTCCGGGTCCATGGTCATGGTGTCCGGCCGGATGTCGGCGAAGACCGGGACGGCCCCGACGGCGACGACCGAGGAGGCCAGGGGCGCGCAGCCGAAGGCGGGGACGATCACCTCGTCGCCGGGGCCGATGTCCATGGCCCGCAGCACCAGCGAGAGCGCGGAGGTGCCGCTGGAGCAGGCGACCACGTCGGCGGCGCCGAGGTCGGCGCGCAGCAGCTCCTCGAAGGCGGCGGTGCGCGCGCCCAGGATGAAACGTTGCTCCGGATCGAGGCCCACCTCGCGGACCAGACCGATCAGTGCGGCACGGTCGGCCTCGAAGAGGGCGGGCGGGAAGAAGGGGACGGCGGTGGCGGGCGTGGTCGTCATGCGGTGGTCCTCGTCGTGGCGAGGAAGGAGCCGATGGTGTCGCAGACGCGGTCCAGGTCGCCGGGGCGCAGATCCGGGTGGAAGGGCAGGGCCACGGCGCGGCGGGCGGCGGCCTCCGCGTGCGGGAAGTCGCCGGGCCGGTGGCCCAGGTGGCCGAGGACGGGCTGCTGGGGCAGCGGCAGCGGGTAGTAGACCTCGGTGCCGATGCCCTGTGCGCCGAGGTGTGCGACCAGGGCGTCGCGGTGCTCGGTCTCGATCAGGTAGACGTAGTGCACGTCGCGGTCGTCGGGTGTCTCCGTGACGGCCCGCGGCAGGCGGAGGATGCCGGGCACGTCCCGCAGCCGGGCGGTGTAGGCGGCGGCCAGTTCGGCGCGGCGCGCGATGTGCGCCTCCAGCAAAGGCAGTTTGGCGAGCAGGACGGCCGCCTGGATGTCGTCCATCTTGCTGTTCGCGCCCGGCAGCGCGCTCTCGGTGGAGATGGCCGGGAAGTCGTTCAGCGTACGGCCGCCCCTGCCGTGGTGGCGCAGGGCCGCGACCGTGTCCGCGATCCGCGGGTCGTCGGTGAGGACGGCCCCGGCGTCGCCGATCGCGCCGAGCGTCTTGGAGGGGAAGAACGACAGGACGCCGCCCCTGCCGTGCAGCCCCGCGTGGACTCCGCTCCGGCGCATGCCGATCGCCTCGGCGCTGTCCTCGACGACGGTCAGGCCGTGCCGCCGGGCGACGGCGTCGACGGCCGCCATGTCGGCCATGGTGTGGAACAGGTGCACCGGCATCACGAACCGGCTGCGGGGGGTGACGGCGGCGTCGAGCGCCTCGGGGTCCATCGCGTACGTGCGCGGGTCGATGTCCACGAACTGCGGCCGCCCGCCCGCGAGGACGACGGCCGAGGCGGTGGCGAAGAACGAGTACGCCGGCACCAGGACCCCGTCACCGGGCCGCAGTCCGCAGGCGCGCAGCAGCAGCACCAGGGCGTCGGTCCCGCTGTTGACGCCGATCACATGGCGGGCGCCGGTGTACTGCGCGAGTTCCGTCTCTAGTTGCCCGACCTGTTTCCCATGGCTGAATTTGCCGCTGTCGAAAACGTCGCCCAACGCCTTTTCGATGGACGGCCACAATTGTTCGAAAGTAGCGGCCTGGGAGAAGAAGGGAATCGATTCGGCCGCCCCCGGAGGGGTCGGTGCCACGCCCCCGGCCGGCGCCCGAAGCTGTCCACTGGAAGGCAAACTCTCACCCGTCCCGTCGTTTCTGTGGAACGGCCACGCTAGTCGGATCTTCCCGCAGACGGAGAAAGGAAAGGATCATCTTCACACTTTGTGGGTAACGGCGTTCCGGATCGCTTGACCCTTTCCCCCCGGGACGACAATAGTCGGGCGGCGCGCCGGAGTTGCGCGCCCTGCCCGACCGACCGCGTGCCTCGCGACAGACGACCGCGCGCCTCGCGAAAGACGTTCGTGTCCTCTTCCTCTCCGCTTCTCCCAGGAGGCCCTGTGCTGCAGCCCCTCGTGGTCGGGCTCGGCCGCTCCGGGTCCGGACTGCATCTGAAGACCCTCGCCCGGCTGGCCCGGCGCACCGAGGCCGCCGGTGATCCGCTCGTCGCCCTGCCCGTGGTCGGCTGCGACCCGCGCGCCGAGGCACCGGGGAACGCGGGCGCGGCCGGTGAACTCACGGCCTTCGGCACGCTGGACGAGGCCCTGGCCCGGATCGACCCCGCCGCGACGGTCGCCCATGTGTGCACTCCGCCCCGGCTGCGGTACGACGTGATCGCGCGCCTCGCCGGACACGGGATCCGCCGGCTGGTCGTGGAGAAACCCCTCGCCGCGTCCCTGGCCGAACTCGACGCCCTGGTACGGCTGCGGGAGCGGGCGGACCTGGACGTGGTGGTCGTCTCGCACTGGACCGGCTCCCGGCTCACCGGCCGACTGCGCCGACTGGTCCGCGACGAGACGCTCGGACCCCTCCGCCGTATCACCGTGGACCAGCACAAGCCCCGCTTCCTGCGGTCGCTGACCACCGACGGGCACCCGAGCGCGCTGGACGTGGAGATCCCCCACTCCCTCGCGCTCGCCCTGGACCTGGCCGGTCCGGCCGAACTCCGCGCGGCCCGGTGCTGGGACCTGCGCTGCGAGGACCGCGTGCTGCCCGCCCTCGGCGGTGCCCATGTCGAACTGGAGCACCGGTCGGGGGTGACGACCCTGCTGCGCTCCGATCTCGGCGCGGCGGTCCGGCAGCGCAGCGTGGTCTGCGCGTTCGAGGGCGGCACGGCCACGGCGCACTTCCCGCTCAGCGAGGACGACGACCACGCCCAGCTCATCGTCCGAGGCGCGGACGCGGAGGCCGGGCACCAGGTCTTCCGCGACGACGCCCTGACCGACTTCCTGGCGGCCGCCTACCGGGGCTTCGCGTCGGGGACGGCCGGTGCGATGAGCTTCGCGCTCGCCTGTACGACGGCGCGGCTGCTGTGCGGGGCGCGCGAGCACTGTGCCGTCGTAGGGCGGCCGGACGCGGTGCCAACGGCCGCCGCCGCGCCGACTCCCGTACCACCGGCCACCGTCACGCCGACTCCCGTACCACCGGCCCGTGTCGGGAGCCGCTGACATGCGTCCGCGACACATCGGCACCCCCGGCTTCGGGCCGCTGGCCGGCATCGGCGACGAGGCCGCGCCCGACATGGACGGTCAACTGGCCGCGCTACGACGCCTGGGCTGGACCTCCGTCGAACTGCGCCATGTCGACGGCACCGCGCTCGCCGACCTCTCCCCCACCGCGTTCGCGGCGCTCGCCCGGCGCCTCGCGGACGACGGGGTCACCGTGCTCGCCGTGGCGTCCCGGATCGGGAACTGGTCGCGTCCGGTCACCGGCGACCTCGGCCCGGACCTCGCCGAACTCGATGTGCTGGCCGAGCGGTGCGCCGCCCTCGGCTGCCGGCTGGTGCGGATCATGTCGTACCCGAACGACGGCCTGCCGGAGCGGGAATGGGCCGACCGCGCGCTGGCCCGCACCGCCGTCCTCGCGGACCGGGCCGCGCGCGCGGGACTGGTGCTGGTGCACGAGAACTGCGCGGGCTGGGCCGGGGACCGGGCCGACCGGGCGCTGCGCCTGCTGCGCGCGGTCGACAGCCCGGCCCTGCGCCTGCTGTTCGACATCGGCAACGGCGTCCCCCACGGGTACGACGCCCCGGCCATGCTGCGCGATCTCGCGCCGTACGTCGCACACGTGCACATCAAGGACGCGGTGCGCCTGCCGGACGGCTCCACCGCCTACACGCTGCCCGGCGAGGGCACCGCCGGGGTCACCGAGTGCCTGCGGATCCTGGCCGCCCACGGCTACCGCGGGGCGCTCTCCCTCGAACCGCACCTCGCCGTACGGCCCCACGAGGGGCTGACCCGGGCCGGTGCGGACGCCGCCGATCTCTTCGTGCGGGCCGGGCAGGCCCTGGTCGCGCTGCTGGCGGACCTCGCGGACGGCCCGGCGTGAGCGCTCTGTTCACCGGCCGGTACCGCGAACTCCTGCTCGACCTGCTGCGCCTGCCGAGCGTCAACCCGCTGGAGACCGGCCCGGACGAGCCCCCGTCCCGGCTGCCGCAGCTCCTGGAGCGGTACGCGGCAGCCGCCGCCGAGGCCGGGTTCCGTACGGTACGGCTCGCCGCGCCGCCCGCCGGGTGCCTGGACCGGCCCGGCGTACCGGCCACGGTGCGCGCCGCCGCCCGGGATCCGCGCTTCCTCGCCGGTCAGCCCAGCCTGCTGCTGCGCCTGGGGCCCGAACGCGCCCGCACGGACACGGTGATGTTCAACGTGCACCTGGACACCGTCGCCGGGCACACCCCGCCGGACTTCGACGGCAGCCGGTTCACCGGGCGGGGCGCGGTCGACGCCAAGGGCCCCGCGACCGCCCTGCTCGCGGGGCTCGCGACCGCCGCCGCGCATCCCGCGGTCGGGCGTGACGTCACCGTTCTGGTGCAGGCCGTCGCCGGGGAGGAGGGCGGCGCGCTGGGCACCTACGGGACCCGGCCGCTGATGGAGGCCGGGCACCACGGGCGGCTCAATGTGTTCTGCGAGCCGACCGGGCTGCGCGCCCTGCCCCGGGCGACGGCCGCCATGACCGCGCGGATCACCGTGGCGGGCGAGGACGCGGTGGACGACCACCCGGACGCCGGGCACAACGCGACCGTGCTGCTCGGCTTCCTCGCCCAGCATCTCGCCGCCCGCCTGGACGGGGCCGTGCCCGGTGCCCGGGTGTGCGTCGCCGGGCTGCACACCGGCCACACCCACAACCGCGTCCACGGCACGGGCACGCTGCTGCTGAACCTGTCGTACCGCACCACCGCCGACGGCGACCGGCTGAAGTCGGCACTCACCAGGCAGCTCACCGACGGTCTCGACCGTTTCGCCGAACTGTTCGGCGCGGGACGGGAGTTCGCCCGCACCGCGCGGGACGCGGCCCGCATCACCCGGCTCGGCTGGGACAAGCAGGGGCTGCCCGCGCTGGACAACCGCGACCCGTGGGCCGAATCGCTCCTGGCCCGGGCCGGGGCGCGATCCCCGGCCGACGAGCCCGGCTTCACCTGTGACGCCGTGTGGGCGGCGGGCCTTGAGGACGCGTTCACGGTGGTGCTGGGCCCCGGTGACCTCGCCGCCAATCGCGCCCACGCGCCGGGCGAGTTCGTGGACCTCGCCGACCTGGAGGACTTCGCCCGGGTGGTCCACCGGCTCGTCACGTCCTTCGCGGAGGAGCTGCGTCCGCCGGTGGGGCGGGACGAGCCACCGACGGCCGGTCCACGGTGAACCACCGTACGGAAACCCGGTCCACGGTGAACCGCCGCGCGGAAACCCGGTCCACGGTGAACGACCGCGCGGAACCCCGGTCCGCGAAGATCCACCCCCTACAGAACCGACCCCCATCCCCTAAGGAATCCGGATGACGGCACCCCCCGCGCCCCGAGCGGCGGCCGAGCGCACCCCTGTCCTGGTCGACCACGCCGAGCTGCACGCCGCGCTCACCGACCTGTTCGCCGCCCATGGCATCCCGGCCGCGCGGGCCCGGCTCGCCGCGGACGCGCTCTGCCACGGCGATCTGACCGGGCTCGACTCCCACGGTGTGTTCAACCTCGGCCGCCTCTACCTGCCGTTGCTCGCCGCCGGCCGCTGCGATCCCCGTGCCGAACCGGAGACCGTCACGGACCTGGGTGCCTGCGCGGTCGTGGACGCCCGCCGGGCGCTCGGCCTGTGGGCGGCGGCGGAGGCCATGGACGACGCCGTGGCGCGGGCCGCCCGGCACGGGATCGGCCTGGTGTCGGTGCGCGGCGCGACCCACTTCGGGTGCGCCGGGTTCCACGCCGCGCGCGCCGCGCACGCCGGGATGATCGGCGTGGTCGCGAGCAACTGCGGGGGCCAGCGCATCGCACGGCCCCCGGGCGGCGCGCTCGCGATGCTCGGCACCAACCCGCTGAGCGTCGCCGCGCCCGCGCTCGACGGGCATCCATTCCTGCTGGACATGAGCACCACGGTCGCGCCCACCGGGAAGGTGCGGGTCGCCGCCCGGCGCGGCGAGCCGGTGCCCGCGGGCTGGCTGGAGGACGCGGCGGGCGAGCCGGTGACCGACCCGGCCGCCTTCGACCGCGGCGAGGCCTTCCTGCGCTGGCTCGGCGGGAGCGCGCGGACCGGCGTGCACAAGGGCTTCGGGCTCGGCATCGCCGTGGAACTGCTGGCCGCGGTGGTCTCCGGTGCGGCCGTCGGGCCCGCGCCCGCGGCGCTGGAGGGGGACGGCCGGCCGCACGGCAGCGACGACGACATCGGCTTCTTCCTCCTCGCCATCGCCCCGCAGGTGCTGCGCCCCGACGCGGATGTGGCGGCGACGACCCGGTCCCTGTTCGGCGCGCTCACCGACTGCCCGCCGGTGCGCGACGGCGAACCGGTGCGCTATCCGGGCTGGTGGGAGGCGGAACTCGCGGCCGAACGCCGCCGCGACGGCATCCCGCTGCCGCCGCATCTGTACGAGGAGCTGACCAGCCTCGGTCTGCTCGGGGGCCGCCGATGAACCGGCCGCTGCGCCTCGGGGTCATCGGCCTCGGCGCCATCTCCCCCTACTATCTGGCCGCCGCCGAACGGCTCCCCGCGTGGGAGCTGACCGCCGTGTGCGACGCCCGCGCGACGACCCTGGAGGAGTTCTCCGGCCCGGCGGCGCGCTTCACCGACCACCGGGTGCTGCTGGCCGAGGCCCGGCCGGACGCCCTGGTGGTGGCCGTCCCCAACGATGTCCATCTGCCCGTGTGCCGTGACGCGTTGAACGCCGGTGTCCCGGTGTGCGTGGAGAAGCCGCTGGCCCTGACCGCGGCCGAGGGGCGGGTCCTGGTGGAGCTGGCGCGCCGCGGTGGGGTTCCGCTGATGACGGCGTTCCACCGCCGCTACAACACGGCCGTCCGCCATCTGGCGCGCCGGATCGCGGGCCGGGAGGTCCGTTCGGCCCGGGTGCGGTACCTGGAGCGCATCGAGGAGCATCTCGGCGGCGAGGACTGGTACTTGGACCCCGCCCGCTGCGGCGGGGGCTGCCTGGCCGACAACGGCCCCAACGCCCTCGACGTGGTCCGGCTGTTGCTGGGCGACCTCACGGTCACCGGATGCGCGATCGAACGCGACGGCCGGGCCATCGACCGCCGGGCGGTGGTCCGCGTGCGCGGCGGTACCGGGGCGATGGCATCGGTCGAGCTGGACTGGTCGTACCCGGGGGAACTCAAGGACGTCGAGGTGGAGTTGACCGACGGGGAGGTGCTGGGCGCCGACATGCTGGCCGGGCACACCGCCTTCAAGGGGTCGCTCTGGCACGAGTACGAGGCGATCCTCGGCGAGTTCGCGGAGCTCGTGGACGGGCGCGGCACGGCCGGTCCGGGGGCGCACGGGGGCCTGCACGCGCTGGAGTTGGTGGAGGCGGCGTACGGCTGCGCCCTGCCCGCGGCGCGAGGGGTGAACCGGTGAACCCGGCGGAGGACGGCCCGAAGCGGGTGGTGCGCGGCACCCTGGTGAAGGTGCTGGTGCACCGGCGCACGGACCGGGGCATGCGGGTGGAGGAGCACGCGGCGCGCTGTGTACGCCGCGGTGAGGTGCACGAGCTGGTCACCACGGACCAGTGGGAGCCCTACCCCGGCGCCCGGATCGACCGGGTGGGCTTCCTGGGCTTCGTGGAGCTGGGCTGCGGCGGGGTGATCGACCGAGGTGACCTGGTGTGTGTCGGGGACACGGTGGTCGGCACGGTGCTCGGGTTCGACGCCTGCCATCTGCCGAACCACTACAACATCCTGATCCACGCCGGGCGTTCGGTCAGCGGCCGTGACCTGGAGCTGCTGCCGGAGCAGGCCGTCACCTTCACGCAGGGCGGTGGCGCCTCTCCGGGTTCCTGACCGCGCGTGTGGGCCCCTGTACCCGGAGCCGGGTGCGGGGCCCACGTGCGGCCGGACCCGTACGGGTCCGGCTCTCACCGGTGTCGTCGCGCGCGGGGTGACGCCGGCCGGGGAGCCCGGCGGTGGCGCCACCCCGTGTGACCGGGGGCGGTCCGGCAGGTCAGCCGAGCAGCTCGACCTCGAGTCGGCCGAAGTGGAAGTCGCGGACGACCGTCAGGAGTTCGTCCTCGGACAGCTTGCCGTCGCCGTTCGTGTCGACCTTCTGGAACGCCAGACCGGCCTCGGACAGCGGCACGCCGACGCCGGACAGCCACGCCTGGAACTCGCGGGCGTCGATCTGCCCGTCGTGGTCCTCGTCGCACAGGCGGATGAGCGCCTTGACGATGGGCGACAGGGCGCGGTTGAAGCTGGCCTCGCCCTCCTTGAACAGCATCTCCCCGGTGGCGTCGAGGAACTGCTGGCGGCTGATGGCGCCACCCGCCTCGACACCGGCCTTCTCGGCGAGGTACTCGTACAGGCCCGTGAAGGCGCTGTGGAGTTCCTGCACCTCCGGCGCGTCGGCGTCCTTGCCGAGGTTCTGGGCGATGCGGCTGGCCTCGCTCTTGAAGTCGGCGGCGTCGAGGACCCCGTTGCCGTCGGTGTCCCACTTCTCGAAACGCTTGACCAGACGCTCGTTGGCGGCAGCGGTGCTCATGGGTGTCTCCTTGTTCGCGATGGTGTTGCGGTGGTGCTGAACTGCGGCGCCTGGGCAGGGCCGCGTCCACGCACGGCGGTGCCGGTGCGCGGGCTCTGGGGGCCGGTTTCGGATCGGCCGGAGGGGTGCCGGGCGGAGCCGGCGGGGGTGAGAGGTCAGAGAAGGGTGACTCTGCTGCCCACGGCCTTGCCGCGGGTGTCCAGCAGGGCGCAGCGGGCCTGGCCCAGCGTCTCTCGCGCGTAGCAGGCGTGGTCCTGGAGCAGGATGGCCACGTCTGCCCGGTCCAGGGCGTCCCGCAGATCCTCGGTGCGGGGCAACGGCACCCCGCCGACGGTGAATTCGGGGACATGGGGGTCGTGGTACGACACCTCGACGCCGGCGGCGAGCAGTCCCGCGGCCACCTGGCGTGCCGGTGTCTCGCGGATGTCGGCCACATCGGGTTTGTAGGTGACGCCGAGCAGCAGGGCTCTCGCCCCCTCGGGGCGTCCCGCGGTCTTGGCGAGGATGGTCAGCGCGCGGTCCACGACATGGTCCGGCATGCGGCTCAGTACGTCCTGGGCGGCGGCGAGGGTACGGAAGGCGAAGCCCTGGGACTCCGCGCGGGCGGCGAGATAGCGGGGGTCGACGGGGATGCAGTGGCCGCCGACGCCGGGTCCGGGGCTGAACGGCGCGAAGCCGAACGGTTTGGACGCGGCGCAGTGCAGGACGTCCCAGATGTCGATGCCCGTCTCGTGGCAGAACAGGGCCACCTCGTCGACCAGCGCGATGTTGACGTAGCGGTAGGTGTTCTCCAGGAGCTTGGCCATCTCCGCCTCGCGGGTGCCGCGGGCGACGACGAGCTGGTCCACGAACCGGGAGTAGAACGCCACGGCGTGTTTGGCGCACAGCGCGGTGAAACCGCTCACGATCTTCGGGGTGTTGCGGACGTCCCAGGTCGGGTTGCCGGGGTCGATGCGCTGCGGGGAGTACGCGAGGTGGAAGTCCTCGCCGGCCCGCAGTCCGCTGCCGCGCTCCAGCAGGGGTCGTACGACGTCCTCGGTGGTGCCCGGGTAGCTGGTGGACTCCAGGACGACGAGGGTGCCGGGGCTCAGGTGGGCGGCGACGGCCGCGGCCGCGTCCTCGACCGCGGAGAGGTCGGGCAGGCCCTTGTCCGTGAGTCCGGTGGGTACGCAGATCACGACGGTCTGCGCGCCTTCGAGGACCGCGGGGTCGTCCGTGGCGTGGAAGCCCACGCGGAGCATGGCGGCGACATCGGCGTCATCGACCCCGCCGACGTGCGAGCGGCCGTCGGTCAGGCCGTTCACCACCGGGCGGGACACGTCGTATCCCGCGGTCGCCAGGCCGGCCGAGAGCGCGGCTCGGGAGAGCGGCAGCCCGACGTGCCCCAGCCCCATGACGACGAGTTCGGCGGCCATGTGTGCAGGTTCTCCAAGGTGTGGAAGCGGGTGTGGCGAAAGCGGACGGCCGTTTCGGTGGCGTCGTTGAGTTGATTATTTTCTGCCGGAACACCGGATAAGCGCAGGAACTCACGCAAGCACCTGAACCGGCGATACAGTCACATGGAGTTGACGTCAGTTTCGGCCACACGCCGTTTGGCCTGCGCCGACTCCTGTGGTTTCGGGGAGCTTCTTGGTGTCCGAAAACGACGATGACCGCCGTCCCGGACGGGCGGCGGTCATTTTTATGGCGGTCCTCTTCGGTGGTCCTCTCCAGGAGCGGACCGGGGAAACTCAGTGCTTGACCGGCGGGCAGTAGCCGGTGTCCTCGCCGATCGAGTTGATCTCGGCGTTGGAGCGGGGGTCGCCCGCGTAGTCGATCTGGTTGGTGCAGCTGACACCGGGCTTCTTCGGGGTGCCGGCGGGCTTGGTGCCCTTCTCGGGGGCGGGGCAGTGGCCCGTCTGCTCGCCGATGCTGTTGATCTCGGCGTTGGAACGCGGGTCACCGGCGTAGTTGATCCGGTTGGTGCAGCTCACCCCGGACTTCTTCGCGGTTCCGGCGGCCTTGGCGGGGGTCGAGTGCCGGCCGAGGGCGGAGACGGAAGCAGCCGCGGAGGCGGGGGCCGAGGCGTCGGCGGAGGAACGGGGCTGCGTGGGCGCCGTGGCGGTGGACGAGGCGGGCGAGGCGGTCGAGGCGCTGCCGGAGCCACCGCCGCAGGCCGTGAGCGACAGGCCGAGAGCGACACCGGCGACAGCGAGCATCGAGATCTTCTGGACGCGCATCGGTTCCCCCTGGGGACGGGCCCCGCTCCCGGTGAGCGGGCCTTGCGCCTATCGAGACAGATGCCCCGTCGCCCCGGTTGCCCGGCACCCGGCCCTGCGACATTCCTGTGACACTCATGGCCGATACACATAGCAACTGCCCGGAACGGGGGCGGAGAAGAGGCCCGTCAGACCCTCGTCAGCGCTCCGTCAGCGCCGTCCGGCAGTCTCTTCCCTGTGAACGGCGAAGGGGGGACCGCCCCGGAGCCGGGAACGAGGAGAGGTGCCCGGAGTGGCTTATCGGGGACCGCTGAGCACGTCTCATGGTCGGACCCCCAGGGGTCCACGCAGGTTCAAATCCTGCCCTCTCCGCCGCCTCCGCTCCGAGGAGCCCCCATGTCACACGGCCGACGCTTCCCCGGGACGGTCCTCGTGGCCGCCCTGCTGTGCGCGGGCACCGGCATCACCGCTCCCCCGGTCCTGGCCTCCCCCGCACACTCCGGGGCCCACCGGGCCGTACGCGCGAGCGGAACGTCGTACTACGTCGATCCGGACGGCAGCGACGCCGCGGACGGCCGCACCCCGGCGACGGCGTGGCGGAGCCTGGCGAAGGTCGACGCGCAGACCTTGCTCCCCGGGGACACCGTGCGGTTCAGGGCGGGTGGCCGCTGGACCGGGCAGCTCGGTCCGAAGGGCTCGGGCACCGCGGCCGACCCCGTCGTCCTGACCTCCTACGGCAGCGGCGCGAAACCGCTGATCGAGGGCGGCGGGGCGGTGGACGCCGCGATCAAGGTCAGTGACGAGCACGACATCGTCGTCGAAGGCTTCGAGGTCACCAACTCGGGTTCCGGTACGACCCCGAGGACCGGGATCGGGGTCGTCGCCACCGACATCGGGGCGGTGCCGGGCGTCGTCGTACGCGGCAACCAGGTGCACGCGGTCCAGGGCGCTTCGTCCGGTGGCCAGGCGTCCGATCCCTCCGCCGGGGGGATCATCGTCAGCGCCCGGGGCAAGCGGACGCCCACGTACTACGAGAACCTGGCCATCGAGGACAACGAGGTCTACGACAGCCGGTCCTACGGCATCGTCACCTGGTCGCAGTGGATGCGGCGGGAGGGCTGGAACTCCCTCTGGCCCGACCTCATGGGCGTGCCCGCCGCCGACTTCCGGCCGTGGACGCCGAGCACCGGGGTGGTCGTGCGGGGCAACGCGGTGCACGACGTCTCGGCGGGCGGCATCACGGTCATGCAGGCGCGCGGCGCGCTGATCGAGCGCAACCGGGTGGCGCGGGCCGCGCAGAACCACGGCAACGTCGGCATCTGGTGGGCCGGGGCGGACGACACGGTGGTGCGGTTCAACGAGGTGTCGGGCACGAAGTACTGGGGGCTGTCGAACGACGGCACCGCCTTCGACGCCGACGCCTCCGTGCATCGCAGCCTGGTGCAGTACAACTTCAGCCACGACAACGAGGGCGGCTTCTTCATCGCGGTGTCGACCGGGAGCGCCCCGGCCGAGGCGACGGTGCGCTACAACGTCAGCCAGGGCGACGCCAATCAGGTGTTCGCGCTCTCCACCAACGCCAGGAACATCGATGTCTACAACAACACGGTCTGGGTGCCGTTGACGCCGTTCATCGCGGACAACCCCGACCGGGCGTCGTTCAGCCTCGTCAAGGTGTGGAGCGGCACGGTCCAGGGGGTCAGGTTCCGCAACAACGTCATCTACGACGGGGCCCGACTGCCGTACGACGGCTCGGGTGCCGTCGCCTACGACCGCAACCTCTACCAGGACGGCCCGGTCCCCTCGGCGGACAAGGCGGCCCTGACCGGCGACGCGCGGCTGACCGCGCCGGGCGCCGCCACCTCGATGGACGACCTCGCCGGATACCTGCCGACGGCCGGCTCCCCTGCCCTCGCCCGAGGTCTGGACATCGCCTACGACGGCGGCCGGGACGTGATCGGTACGGCGCTCCCGGCGGGCATGCCCGACCTCGGCGGCCTCCAGCGCACCGCGGGCACCGGCCGAGACGAGGCCGCCCCGACGGCGGCCACCAGTTTCGGCGACGGCCGGTCGACCACCCCGGCCGCCCTCACCGACGGTTCGGATCAAGCCACTTGGGCCAGCCCCGCCACCGGCGTCACCTACCCGGGAACCATCACCCTGACCTTCCCGAGCCCGCGCGATGTGTCGGAGGTCGTCCTGGCCACGCACTACGGCCAGGGCCAGGGCATCACCAGGCTCGACGTCCAGACCTTCGACGGCACCGCCTGGACGACCCGGTTGACCGACACCACGATCGACTGGGCGGGCAACAGCGGGACCGTCGAACTCGCCACGCTGCCCCTGCCGGCCACGGTCTCCACCACCGGCGTCCGCCTCGTCGTGAAGGCCGCGAACCACACCTGGGGTGATCTGTCCGTCAACGAGGTCTCGACCCGCTGACCGTGGCCGGCGGCAGATCCTCACCGCTCGACGGACGCAGCCCATCGGTAACGGTTGCTTCGCCTCTTACTCGTACCGGTACTTGAGCGAGTCCGCCTCGGTCTGTTCGATGTCGGCGATCGTCAGTTCCGGCATCCGCAGCTGCGCCAGTGTCACCTCGGCCGAGGTGGGCTGGGCGTCCGCCGCCAGCCACTGTTCCGGCTTCCAGGCGCCGCTGCGCAGCAGCGACTTGGGGCAGTGCGGGTAGACCTCCTCGATGCCCACGACCAGCGCGCTGGCCGGCGGCTTGCCCACGGCGGTGAGCTGCGACAGCAGGTCCGGGCGGGTGGAGACGCAGGCCCGGCCGTTGACGCGCAGCGTCGTGGTGCGTCCCGGGACGACGAACAGCAGCCCGGCCCGGCCGGTGGCGATGACGTTCTGCAGGGTGTCCAGACGCTTGTTGCCGGTCGCGTCCGGTATCGCCACCGTCCGGGCGTCCAGGACGGAGACGAACCCGGCGGGGCCGCCGCGCGGGGAGACGTCGCAGTTGCCCTCGGCGTCCGTGCTGGCGACCAGCACCAGCGACGAGCAGCCGATCAACTGCCGGGTCTGCTCGGTGAGTTCGGTCATCTGCTTGCGCACGGCCGCGGCGCTCGGGAGTTCGTAGACCCGGCGCAGCGTCTCCTGGTCGGTCACGGCGTCGAGACGGAGCGAGTCGAATGCGGTGCTGGCAGGAGTCGGCGTCATGATCCCGACCCTAGCGGCCCGGTCCCGCGACCGGACTCGGCCGATCCGTCGGGGCAGGTGCGGGTCCGGCTCGTGGTGCTGCGGTTCTCCTCCCGGGGCACCGAGTGGCTGCGCCGGGACGGTCGGGCGCTGCGGGCGCCGGCCCGGGACGTCCTGCGCAACGGCCGGCGCACCTGTTCGCGCCCCCAGGTCGTGTACGTCGACACGGACGACACGGAGGTGCTGTTCACCGAGGCCCACGCCCCCGCGGAGGCGTTGGCCGCCGAGGCGGACGCGTTACCGGCGCTCCAGCGGTACAGCCGCAGGGTCAGCACCGTGCTGCCGGGGGTCGCGGAAGTCGCCGGGGGCAACCGGCGCTGACATGCGGAATCAACGATCGGATGACCAGCCGAGAACGATCGTTGACAGTGCGTGTCCATCCGTAGCACGATCATGCGGCTGGGGCGGCGGCTACGGGGGTGCCGTCGCCCCCGCCGTGCCACCGGCTTCGGCCGGAGCCGGTGATCGGCCCACCGGACCTCGAACTCCGACTGGCCCTCGTGCCATGACCGGGCGCGATCGGTGTCCTCGCGGATGCCGGACTCGTCACGGATCACGCCTTCCCGAAGAGCCTGCGTTCGAACAGCACGGTCAGCTTCGGGGACAGGCGGGGGAAGAGGCGGACGACGAGGTCGGCGGCCTGGGCGTCGCGGCCCACCATGATGCGGGGCCGGCCGGCCGCCACGCCGTCGACGATGATGGTGGCGGCCTGCGGAGCGGGCATTTTCAGGAGCTTCTCGTTGTAGGTGCGGGCGCGGGCCAGCTGCCGGGCGGGGATCTCGATGCCCTGGCTGCGGGCCGCGTCGAGGACCGCGGTGGCGATGTTGGTCCTGACGCCGCCGGGGTGGACGACGCTGACCCGTACGGGATGGCGCCCCGCGAGCATCTCCGTGCGCAGCGTCTCGGTGAAGCCGCGCACCCCGAACTTGGCGGCGCAGTAGGCGCTGAGCGTGGGCTGCGCCATGATCCCGTTGAGGCTGGAGATGTTGACCACGTGCCCGTCGCCCGAGGCGATCAGATGGGGCAGGAACGCCTTGGTGCCGTGGACGACCCCGAAGAGATTCACCGCGATCGTACGGTCGTAGACGCTCCAGTCGGTTTCGAGGACGGTGCCGCCGCCTCCGCCGATACCGGCGTTGTTGTACACCTGGTGGACGACCCCGAAGTGCTCGGCGACGGCCGTGGCGTAGCTCTCGACGGCCGCCCGGTCGCTGACGTCGAGCCGCGCGGTGTGCGCCTCGGCGCCGAGGGACTCGACCTGTGCGGCGGTCTCGGCGAGGCCGGTCTCGTCGACGTCGCTGAGGGCGAGCCGGGCGCCGCGGCGGGCGAGTTCGGCCGCGAGGCCCCGGCCGATGCCGGAGCCGGCGCCGGTGACGACGGCGACCTTGCCGGTGACTGTGCTCATGCGGCTTCCTCTGTCCGGGTGCGGGTGACGGCGGCGCCATGGCCGCGGGCGAGGTCGGTGGTCAGGCCGACGAGACGGTCGAGGACCCCGGGGGCGAGATGGTGGCCCATGCCGGTGATCTCCACGTGCCGGGCGCCGGGGACGGCGGCGGCCGTCGCGCGGCCGCCGCTCGGGTGCACCATGGGGTCCCGGGTGCCGTGGACGACCACGGTGGGGGCGGTGATCCGGCGCAGTTCGGCGGTGCGGTCCCCGGATGCCTGGATGGCGCCGATCTGGCGGGCGACGCCCGCGGCGTCCCGGCCGCGTTCCCACACCCCGTTGGCCCAGGCCCGCTCCCCCGCCTCGTCGGGCGGGAAGACGCGGGAGCCGATGTGGGCGAGCAGGGCCAGGTGCCGGGTCACCGATTCCTCGGGTGTCCTGGCGGGGCGCTTGGCCATGCGCACCAGGGTGGAGAGCGCCGGCTGCCCGACCTTCCTGCTGCCCGTGGTGGAGAAGATGGAGGTGAGGGTGGCGACGCGGTGCGGGTGCCGGGCCGCGAGGGTCTGCGCGATCATGCCGCCCATCGACATGCCGGCCAGGTGGACCCGTTCGATGCCGAGGTGGTCGAGGAGGTGGCGGGTGTCCTCGGCCATGTCGGCGAGGTCGTAGGCGTCCGGGCGCGGCCGGGCCAGCGCCTGGCGCAGCAGCCCCGGCGGCGACGTCCCGACGCGGTCGGAGCGGCCGATGTCGCGGTTGTCGGGGCGGACGACCCGGAATCCGCTGCCGGTGAAGGCGTCCACCATCGGCCGCGGCCAGGAGGTGAGGTCCAGGCCGAGCCCGGCGATCAGCAGCAGGGGCACACCGTCGGCGGGCCCGTCGACGCGGTAGCACAGGCGCAGGCCCGCCGGGGTGGTGAGGAAGCGGTCCCCGGTGTCGCTCATCGGGCCACCGCCCGGCGCTCGTTGGCGGGAACCCGGGTGAAGCGCAGTTCGGGATCGGTGACGCTGTCGGAGCGCAGCAGTTCGACGTCGTCGCGGTAGCCGGTGGAGGTCAGCCAGGGCATGCGGTCGCCCTGCCGGGGCAGTTGGTCGACGGCGCGCTGGATGTAGCCGGCCCCGAAGTCGAGGAACGGCCGGGTGGGCATGGCGGGGTCGGCCGGTTCGGGGCGGCAGATGTCGTACCCGTGCGTGCTCATATGGGCCAGCAGGCGGCAGAAGTGCTCGCACAGCAGGCCGACCTTCAGGGTCCAGGAGGAGTTGGTGTAGCCGATGGCGTAGGCGAGGTTGGGGACTTGGGAGAGCATCATGCCCTTGTAGGCGACGGTGTCGGGCAGATGGACGGCGGCTCCGTCGACGGTCATCGGGATGCCGCCCATCGCCTGCACGTTCAGCCCGGTGGCGGTGACGACGATGTCGGCCTCGATCTCGCGGCCCGATCGCAGCAGGACGCCCTTCTCGGTGAAGGTGCTGATCCGGTCGGTCACGATCGAGGCGCTGCCGTTCCTGATGGCCTGGAAGAGGTCTCCGTCCGGGACCGCGCACAGCCGCTGGTCCCAGGGGTCGTACGGCGGGTTGAAGTGCTCGTCGACAGGGTAGCCCGCGGGCAGTTGCCGGGCGTTGACCCAGCGGATGATCCGGCGTGCCGCCTTCGGGTGCCGTTTGCAGAAGGACCAGACGGCGCGCTGCCGGGCGATGTTCTTGCGCCGGGCGAGCGCGTATCCCCGCCGGTCACCGAGGAGCCTGCGCAGCGCGTTGGCGACCGCGTCCTCGCGGGGCACCGGCATGATGTACGACGGGGTGCGCTGGACCATCGTCACCCGGGCGGCGGTGCGGGCCATCGACGGTACGAGGGTGACCGCCGTGGCGCCGCTGCCGATCACCACGACGCGCTTGCCCGCGTGGTCGAGGTCCTCGGGCCACTGCTGGGGGTGCACGATCGCCCCGCGGAAACGTTCCCGCCCCTCGAAGTGCGGGGTGAACCCCGCGTCGTAACGGTAGTAGCCCATCGCGCAGAATAACCAGCCGCAGGTCAGCGTCGTCCGCTCGCCGGTGTCGGTGCGCTCGATCTCGACCGTCCAGCGCGCCTGTTCGCTCGACCAGGAGGCGCCGAGCACCTTGTGGTGGTAGCGGATGCGGGATTCCAGGCGGTTCTCGCGCACGGTCTCCCGCAGATAGGCGAGGATCCGCGGCGCGTCGGCGATCGACTCCGCGTCCCGCCACGGCTTGAACGCGTAGCCGAAGGTGTGCAGATCGGAGTCCGAGCGGATGCCGGGGTAGCGGAACAGGTCCCAGGTGCCGCCGAGGTCGGCGCGCGCCTCCAGGATCGCGAAGCTCTTGCCGGGCAGTCCGGTCGTCAGGTAGTGGCCGGCGCCGATGCCGGATATTCCGGCGCCGACGATCAGGACGTCCAGATGTTCGACGGCGGGCGCGTCGGCTTCGCAGGACATGGGCGGCTCCCTCACAGCGGCGGTGGATCGCTCCATGGTGGAAACGAACACGGCCCATGCCTAGAGGCAGTTCGCACCACAATTCGCTCTCCGCTTGTGCACTCTGCACTGCTACGTTGCCTGCCATGTCGTGGATCGCGCCGTCGCCCCGGATCCGGAAGCTGATCCGGCAGGGCGCCGAGATCGTCCTCACCCCCCGGCCCGAGTGGCTTGCCGAGCTGGACGCGGCCACCCTGGCCGGCGAGCAGCGCATGCCGATCGCCGAGGATCCGGTGCTCTCGGCCGGTATCCGGCGGGCCAACCGGGCCAATCTGCTGCACTGGGCCGCCGCCAACATCAACCTGCCGGGCGCGCCCGTGCCCGCGCACGAGAGCGAGGTGACCCGTGCCATCGCCCGGGACATCGTGCGCCGCGGCCTGGCCGAGCCCGCACTCGACTCCTACCGCGCGGGCGAGAGCGTGGCCGTGCGCGTGTGGACGCGCATCGCCTGCTCGCTCACCGGCGACCACGAGGAACTCGCCGAGCTGCTCGATGTGTCCCTGCGCTCCATCTCCGACTTCGTGGACCGGACGGTCGCGGCCATGTCCGCGCAGATGAACGCCGAGCTGACCGAGCTCACCAGCGGCACCCACGCCGAGCGCCGCGCGACCGTCACGCTGCTCCTGGACGGCGCGCCCATGACCCGCCGGCGCGCCGAGGCCCGCCTCGGCTATCCGCTGGACGCCACCCACATCGCGGCCGTCGTCTGGACCGACGCCCCCGACGCGGAGCTGCGCCAACTCGACCGCGCGGCCGACCTCTTGGCCGCGGCCGCGGGCCCCTCGCATCTGCTCAGCGTCATGGCGAGCGACGCCACCCGCTGGGTGTGGCTCACCGCGCGGCCGGACACCGACCGGGTGCGGGCCGGGCTCGGCCGGCTCCCCGCCGTGCGGGTCGCGCTCGGCTCAGCGGCCCCGGGCGTCGACGGTTTCCGCCGCAGCCACCTCGACGCCCTCACCACCCAGCGGATGCTGGCCCGGCTGGCCTCCGCCCAGCGCCTCGCCTCGCACGACGAGGTCGAACTCGTCGCCCTGCTCTCCCAGGACCTCGAACGCGCCGACCGCTTCGTCCAGCGCACCCTCGGCGATCTGGAGCACGCCCCGGACGACCTCACCGAGGCGGTCCGCGCCTTCCTGGCCGAACAGTGCAACGCCTCGCGGGCCGCCACCCGGCTGTTCACCCACCGCAACACCCTGCTGCGCCGCCTCAACCGCGCCGACCGGCTGCTCCCCCGCCCCCTCGCCGAGCATCCGCTGGACGTCGCCGCCGCGCTGGAGATCCGGCACTGGCGCGGCTCCGCCGGATGACACGCGGGTGACTCCATGATCACATCGAGTATCTTTCTGGCGTGTCCATGCCTTCGGCGCCGCAGTCGGCGCACCTCGACCCCTGGGGCGCACCGCCCCTGCCCCCGCCGCGTACGAGACCGGTCGGCCTCATCGCGGCGATCGTCGGCGGGGCCTTCCTGCTGATCGCGGCGATCGTGGCGGCGGTCGTGCTGTCCGGGAAGGTCTTCGACCGGAACTTCCCCCGGGCCGAGTCCACCCTGACGGTTCCGCACACGGTGCTCGACGGCCGGTACGAGCTGCGCCGGAACGACTCCGCGACCGCCGGCCGGGCCGTGGCGCGGAGCTGGCGGTTCGGCCTGGACGCCGAAGCCGTCCACGGCGTCGTCGCGTCGTACCGGCTGAAGGGCGCCGACTACTACGATGTGGTGGTGACCGGCATGTACGGCCGATTCAGGAACACCGCCTCGCTGCGCACCCGTCTGCTCACCGCGAACGGCTCCGCGACCACCACCGTGAAAGTGGTCGTCCCGCCCAGGGATCTCACTTCGCCCGCCTCCCCCGCCGGGGTCAGCTGCGAGTACCTGACCCGCAGTTGGTCCGGCGGACAGACGCTCACCTACCCGGTCTGCGTCTGGGCGGACGGCAACACCGTGGCCCGGGTCGCGTACATGACCGCGTCGTACATCGACCTGAAGGACGCCGCCGAGCAGACCCTTCGGGTCCGCTCCGAGATGCTGCGCCCGATCCGCTGACCGACCCGGAGGACCGCCCCGCCATGTCCGGCACCCGCCCGCCCCTGCCGCCCTTCGACCTCGACGGCGCCCTGGCCAAGGTCCAGGCCGCCGAGGACGCCTGGAACACCCGCGATCCGCACCGGGTCGCCCTCGCCTACACGGAGGACTCCGTCTGGCGCAACCGCGACGTCTTCCTCACCGGCCGCGCGGAGATCGTCGCCTTCCTCACCGCCAAGTGGGAACGCGAACTGGACTACGCGCTGCGCAAGAGCCTGTGGAGCTTCGACGGCAACCGCATCGCCGTCCGCTTCCAGTACGAGTGGCACGACACCGGGGGCCGCTGGTTCCGCTCGTACGGCAACGAGTTGTGGGAGTTCGCCGACAACGGCCTGATGTGCCGCCGCGAGGCCTCCATCAACGACGTGCCCATCGAGGAGACGGAGCGCCGCTGCTTCGGCCCCCGACCGGACAGCGAGCGGGGCCCGGGCCACGACATCCCGCTCGCCTGATCGATCGTCAATTTCACTGTACGGCAAGGCAGTTCTCCTGTGTGCTGCCGGTACCATCCCCCACCCGTGTCGATCCCGTGGACATGCCGTACCTCGGCTACGAAGGCGGCGTCCACAAGCCCGACCAGATGGAGGCGCCGTCATCTCGCGGCCGCCGATCCCCCACGGACGGCTGGTTTTCGGCACGGGGAGCGGTATTTCACCAAAAACCACGCTGGCCGTACCCTCCGCTCGGCAGGATGGGGGCATGGACCTTGGGAATGTCAGTCCGGACGGGGTTCGGCCGGTGGTCGTGCGCGTTCCGGTGGAGCCGGTCGAGGCCGCCATGGAGGCCGACGCCCTCGACGCCGTGCTGAACGCCGGTGAAGTGGCGGTGCGCGGGCCGCTGTTCGGGGTGGTCTCGCAGACCGCCGAGGACGGGCAGCGCTGGCGGGCGGTGACCCCGATCACCGCTCCGTTCCCGCAGCTGTCGCGCGACAGCCTGAACTCCCTGCTGTGGTTCCGCGCGAAGGACGAGACCGAGGACCGGGCGGAGCGCCGTGCCCTGATCGCGGCGGTCGCGCGGCTGGAGACGGAGCCCGTCGACGAACTCACCGTGCTGGGCACGCGCTACCGGATCGTGCGCGCCGAGGAATGGGCCGGCTCCGGCGCGGGCGGCATCGAACTGCCGCGCCCGACCGATCCGGAACCCCTCACCCCCGACTGGAGCCACGGCAGCCGCGAACCGGAGGTCGACGCCGGTCTGGTCCTGGACCCCGACGCGCCGCTCACCCCGGCGCAGGCCACCGAACGGCTGGCGCTGCGCGACTTCGTGTACGCCGGCTCCCGCTTCCCCGACTTCGTGATCCGCGAGTCCCGCCGGGCCCGCAAGACCCATCCGGACGTCGTACTGCTGCCGACCACGTTCACCGTCGCGGAGCGCAACGGCAAGGGCTGGGAACCGGCGAGCCGCCCGCACACCACCGCGCTCGGCGCCCGCAAGTCGCTGGATTTCCACCTGACATGGCTCGAACCGCGTACCCGGGGCCTGATCCCCGTGGAGGCCGACCGGCTCGTCGACGCCCGCACCGTGGCGGCCGAGGACCCCGATGCCGATCCGGTGTTGTCCGCGTACGCCGAGGCCTCCGAGCGGCTGCGCTCCGGCCGGGTCAACCAGCTGGAGGTCCTCGACACCACGTACCGGATCATCCGCACCCGCCGCATGCTGCGCTGGGGACCCGACGGTCCCGAGGGCCCCCGCCCCTCCGACACCAGCGAGCACGGCCCCGAGCCCATCCACCCCCGCCTCGACGAGGACGGCGTCGTGCATTACGACGAGGAGGGCAACGGCTGACGTCCCGGGGCTGGGCCGCTGGAGTCGCGGGAGGCGACGCCGGAGGCGGGCGAGAGGGCGGCGCCGTGAACGCGGGCCCGGCTCCCGGGGCCGTCCCGGACCTCATGGTCGAGGTGGAGGGTGACGACGCCAACGTCCTTTAGTCAGGGGGTGGTTGGAAGCGCTGGCGGAGCCGGACGACGGCGGTCCGCCCGGATGCCGGCCGGCACGGTGTCAGCAGCCGCCGCAGCTGTAGTACAGGGCGTCCCAGTGGGTGCCCTCGTCGGCGTAGACGTTGCCGGAGGCCGCGGTCCACATCGGGTAACCGTCGCCGCGCAGGCCGGAGTACGTGAAGTTGTTCTTGATGTAGTTGGTGATGCAGGTGTTCTTGCCGTAGTCGAGCTTGTAGCCGTTCCAGTGGGAGTACGTGCCGGAGGCGTGCCCGGTCTCGGTGCCGCCGGTGATGTTCAGGGCGCAGCCGCTGGAGTGCTTGAGGGTCACGGCGCCCTGGGCGGTGGCCAGGTTGAGCTGGTCGAACGACGTACAGGTCGAGTTGTTGCGGTCGGAGCAGCCACCGGAGGACGACCAGGTGATGCCCGCGTCACGGAACATCTGGGTCGCGGTGGCATTGCTGATCTTGGTGACCGCGAAGGCGTCCGTGGCGGTGCCGAGGACGGCGACACCGGGAGCGACGACCAGCGCGAGGGCGGTCAGGGCCGAGCGGACCTTCATGGGGGATCCTCCTGCGAAAGGCCGGGCAACGTGTGGGCGACGGTGCAGGTGGTGCGTGGGGATGATGCCAGAGTCCGCCGCGCCGCCGCCAGGGATCGCGGACATCGTCCGCACCACCGGCCCCGGTCCGCGCGGCCCGCCGGATCACCGGACGGCACCCCGCTCACCGACCGTCCGGTACGACGGCACGACGGCCCCTTTCGCGACGGCGCGCCGTGCCGACACCTTCTGCGCCAGCCCGTACACCAGGGCGACCAGTAGCGCGTGCGGCTGCCCGGGCAGCGCCTGTACGACGACGACCGTGCTGACGCTGACGTTGCTCATGCCGCACGCCAGGGTGACCGTGGCCGAGGCGCCGGGCGGCAGCCGCAGCGCGCGGGCGGTGAGCGCGCCCGCGAGGAAGGCCAGCCGGCACACGCCCCACCCCACGGCGACGCAGAGCGCGACGGCCGTCCAGGGCTCCCGGCGCAGCACGGGAGCCGCGGCGGTGGCGTTGACGTACGTCAGCGCGAGCATCGCCGTGACCGCCACCGGCGGCGCCCCGGCGAGCAGGCGCCCGGTGACGGCGGCGGGGACGATCCTCCGGGCGAGCAGGCCGAGCGCGCAGGGCAGGGCGACGGCACCGGTGAGCAGCGCCCGCGCCTGCCCGGCCGCGCTGTCGACCAGCGCCCGGGTGTGGCCCGCCGACGGCAGGACGTGGCCCAGCAGTCCCAGCGTCGTGGGCATGGTCAGCGGGCTGAGCAGCGCGGAGAGCAGGACGACGGCCAGCAGGGCGGTGACATCGCCGTCCCGGCCGATCCAGACCGTCGCGGCCGCGGCCACGGGCGCCGCCGCGATCAGCGCCACGGCGGTGGACAGGCCGCCGGCCGGTCCCCGCAGCCCGGCGCCGTACAGCACCAGGGCGGTGACCGGCGCCAGGACGAAGGCCGTCAGCAGATGCGTGGCGAGGCCCGCGAGCACGGACTTCGGCTGCCGGAGGGCGGCCAGGACGCGACCCGGCGGCACCTGGAAGGCGGCGGCGAAGAGGATGACGAACAGCGCGACGGCCGACGCGTCGAGGCGCAGTCCGAACAGGCCGAGCGCGGTTCGGCGCAGCCGGGCCCCTGGTCCGGGGACGAGCAGGGCGAGCAGGTGACAGAGGAGGACGGCGGGGCCGAGACGCCGGTGGAGCCAACCGGAGGGCCGGCCGCCGCGGGCAGCGCGAGCGGGCATGGGGGTTCCTTGGTGTGCCGCAGGAGGTTTCGGGGGCGCGCGGCGGCCAAGCGGGCGCCCCTTGGACGGGCGCTCGCGGCCGGGAACTCCTAGACCCTGAGCAACGGTTCCGGACGACCGCCGGGCATCCGCCGGGGCGCTCGTGGCCCCGGGGCCGGCGGCGGGGCGCTCGCGAGCGCGCCTCGGTGTGTGCCGTTCGAGGCGCACGCGTGGGCGCGCGGAGCGGGGGCAGGGGCCGGGGGCACCGCGGTGGTCGTACCGCCGCCGTGGCACCGGGAGCCTGCCGCCTCCCGCGTTCCTACGGCCGTGGCCTCGGGCGCGCTCGCGATCCGGGAACCGGGCACGGCCCGGGGCGCGGTCGCGATCCGGGGAACGGGCACGGCCCGGGGCGCGGTCGTGGCGAACGGCCGGTGATTCGTGTCGACGGCGGATCCGGTCAGGGCCCGCATCCGCGGGCAGCCGCCGAGCGCGGCGGTGAGGACGGCGCAGACGAGCGCGGCGACGAGGAGGCCCGCCCAGGCGGGGCGGGTGCTCGTCGGCGGCCTCGGTTCCTCGCCCCGCACACGCATGCCTCGGACGCTACGACGCCCGCGCGGGAACAGGGCGTTCGCGTCGCGCGGCGCGCTGCCGCGTCCCCCCGCACGGGTCTACGACGGGCCCGCTCGGACCCGGATTTACCCCTGAGGCAAATACCCGCTGGGGTATTTGACCACCTCGGCGGGACCGTCATAGCTTCGGTCACGGAAACCCCCCGGGGTATTTGAGGAGACAACCAAACCACTACAGGAAGGACTCCAGCCATGGCCGCAAGCCCCGCCCCCGGCACCGAGACGATCACCGGCCGGCATCGCGTCGCCATCGTCGGCGGCGGCAGCGCGGGAATCAGCGTCGCCGCCCGGCTCCGCCGCGCGGGCGTCACCGACATCACCCTCGTCGAACCGTCCGACAGCCACTGGTACCAGCCCCTGTGGACCCTGGTCGGCGGCGGCCAGGCGACCCTGCGCAGCACCCGCCGCGCCGAGGCGTCCGTGATCCCGGACGGGGTGCGCTGGATACGCCGGCACGCCCTCGCCGTCGATCCCGAGTCGCGGACGGTCACCCTCTCCGGTGGTGCCGAACTCGCCTACGAGCACCTGGTGATGGCCCCCGGGCTGCAACTGGACTGGGACGCCGTACCGGGTCTCGCCGAGGCGGTCGGACACGACCGGGTGGCCAGCAACTACGCGCCCGAGTACGCCCCGCGCACCTGGGAGCTGATCAGGAACATGCGCTCCGGCACGGCCGTCTTCACCCACCCGGCGACGCCGCTCAAGTGCGGCGGGGCGCCGCAGAAGATCGCCTACCTGGCCGCCGACCACTGGCGCAGGCGAGGGGTCCTGGATCGCATCCGGATCATCCTGGTGATCCCCGACGCCACCCTGTTCAAGGTGCCCGAGTGGGGCCGCGTCCTGGAGCGGGTGGCCGGCCGGTACGGCATCGAGGTGCGGCTGCGCTCGGAGATGACCGCCGTGGACGGCGACCGCCGCGAGATCACCGTCACCGACCATGCGAGCGGCCGCGCGGAGACCATCGGATACGACCTTCTGCACGCCGTGCCCCCGCAGAGCGCGCCCGACTGGGTCAAGCGGAGCCCGCTCGCCGATCCCGCCGCCCCGCTGGGCTTCGTCGCCGCCGACCAGTACACCCTCCGGCACCCGCGCCATCCGGAGGTGTTCGCGCTCGGCGACGTGGCGAACCTGCCGACCTCCAAGACCGGCGCGGCGGTGCGCAAGCAGGCCCCGGTGGTCGCCGCCAACCTGCTCGACGTGATGAACGGCCGGACACCGGCGCATCGGTACGACGGCTACACCTCCTGCCCGCTGGTGACCGCCCGCGACCGGATGCTGCTCGCCGAGTTCGACTACGACCTGACGCCCCGGCCGACCTTCCCGCTGATCGACACCTTCAAGGAGCGGCGCGACATGTGGGTCTTCAAGCGGTACCTGCTGCCGCAGATCTACTGGCACGGCATGCTCACCGGCCGCCTCTGACACCCCGGCACGCGTACGCAATACCCCCCGGGGTACCCGTGCTATGGTCCGGATATACCCCGGGGGGTACTCAGCGAAGGGAACGTTCCCGTGTTCTTCATCGACACCATCGAGCTCCAGGGCCTCGGAAACCGCAGCTACCTGGCCGGTGGCCGGCGGGCCGCCGTGGCGGTGGACCCGCCGCGCGACATCGACCAGGTGCTGGCGGCGGCGGTGCGGCGCGGCGTACGGATCACCCACGTGGTGGAGACCCATGTCCACAACGACTACGTCACCGGCGGCCTGGAGCTGGCCCGGGTGACGGGCGCCGCCTACCTGGTGCCGGCCGGGGCGCGGGTGTCGTTCGCGCGGATGCCGGTGGCCGACGGCGACACCGTCGCCCTCGACGACGCGCTCGAACTGCGGGCGGTCGCCACCCCCGGACACACCCCGCACCACACCTCCTACGTCCTGCTGGAGCGGGGGCGCCCGGTCGCCGCGTTCACCGGCGGCTCGCTGCTGATCGGCACGGTGGGCCGGCCCGATCTGGTCGAGCCCCGCCTGACCGAGCGCCTCGCCCGCGCCCAGCACGCCTCCGCCCACCGGCTGGCCGCCGAGCTGCCGGACGAGACGACCGTGCTGCCCACGCACGGCTTCGGCAGCTTCTGCTCCTCCGCGCAGGCCGAGGGCGACACCACCACCATCGGCAAGGAGAAGTCGGCCAACGCCGCGCTCACCACGGACGTCGACTCCTTCGTCGCCCGGCTGCTCGCCGGCCTCGACGACATCCCCGCGTACTACACCCACATGGGACCGGCCAACGCGGCGGGCCCCGCGCCGGTGGACCTCACCACGCCGGCCCTCGCCGACGCCCGTCAGATCGCGGACCGGCTCACGGCCGGCGAGTGGGTCGTGGACCTGCGCAACCGGATCGCGTTCGCCGAGGGCCATGTCGCCGGATCCTTCAACTTCGAGGCCGAGGGCAAGATCGCCACGTATCTGGCGTGGCTGATCCCGTGGGGCAAGCCGGTCACGCTGCTCGCCGAGTCTCCCGAGCAGCTCGCCGCCGCACAGCGCGAGTTGGTGCGGGTCGGCATCGACCGGCCCGCCGCCGCGGCCACCGGCGCGCCCCAGGATTGGGTGCCCGAGGGCGAGGACCTCGTGTCCTTCCCCCGCGCCACGTTCGCCGCACTGGCCGAGCGCGGCACGGACGGCGTCGTCGTCCTGGACGTGCGCCGCGACTCCGAACGCGCCGCCGGGCACATCGAGAAGTCCGTCCACATCCCGATCCACCAGTTGCACAAGCGGCTCGGCGAGGTACCGGAGGGCACCGTCTGGGTGCACTGCGCGGGCGGTATGCGGGCCGCCATCGCCGCCTCGCTGCTGCACGCGTCCGGCCGGGACGTGGTGGCCGTCGACGACGGCTTCGGCTCCGCCACCGCCGCCGGACTGACCGTCGTCACCGGCTGACCCACTCCCCCCGCCCGTCCCGATCCATCCGTTTTCCCGAGAGGCCGAGTGATGTCCCTCCTCCCCCGCGCCGAGGACCGCGCCAGCGCCGCCGAGACCGTACGGCACACCGAGGGCACCGACGCCCCGGCCCCGCTGCCGGATGTGTGCGAGCGGGAAACCGCGCCCGCGCCCGGTGCCGTACCCGCGCCGCTGTCCGGCCCGGTGACGGGGGCCGGCGGTTCCATAGCATGACCGCCCTGATACTCGCGCTCGTCGCCGGTGCCGTCGTCGGCCTGGCCCTGGGCGGTCTCGGCGGGGGCGGCAGCGTCCTCGCCGTACCCGCCCTCATCTACCTCCTCGGATTCACCACGGCCGAGGCGACGACGGCCAGCCTGGTCATCGTCACCCTCACCTCGGTCACCGCGCTGACCGCGCACGCCCGGGACGGTCATGTCGCCTGGCGCACCGGACTGCTGTTCGCCGCGGCGGGCGTCGTGCCCGCGATGGCCGCCGGAGCCGCCGCCGGGCGACTGCCCCAGGCCCTGCTGACCGGCGCGTTCTCGGTCATCGCGGCGCTCGCCGCGCTGCGCATGCTGCGCCCCGCCCGCACCGCCCCCGACTCCGGCGCACGGATCGAGCCGGCCAGGGCCGGTGCGGTGGGGGCCGGGCTGGGCGCGGTGACCGGGTTCCTCGGCGTGGGCGGCGGCTTCCTCGCCGTACCGGCGCTGGTGGGTGTGCTCCGGCTGCCCATGCGCCGGGCGGTCGGCACCAGCCTGCTGGTCATCACGATCAACTCGCTGGCCGCACTGGGCGCCCGCGCCGGGACCGGCACGCGCCTGGACTGGGCGGTGGTCGCGCCGTTCACCGCGGCCGCCATGCTCGGCGCCTGGGACGGAAAGCGCCTGGCCAGGAAGGTCCGGGGCGGAACGTTGCAGCGCGTCTTCGCCTGGGTGCTGCTCGCCGTCGCGGTCTTCATGCTCGCCGACGTACTCGTGTGACACCGCCGTCACAGAGCCCTGGCACAGTGGAAAGCGCCGGGCGTCCCCGCACCCTCCCCACCCCCACGGGTCACTCCCCGCCCCGGGACGCCCTCGACAACGCAAGGACGACGACTGTCATGACGACCCTCACCACTCTCGCCCCCCGTCAGGCGAAGGACCGTCTGCACGAGCTGACCGTGATCGACGTCCGCACCCCGGGCGAGTACGCCGGCGGTCGCATACCCGGCGCCCTGAACATCCCGCTGGACCAGCTCGACCGCGCGCTGCCCGAGATCCGCGCCGCCGCCGAGCGCGGTGAGGTCCTCGTGGTGTGCGCCTCCGGTGCCCGTTCCGAGAACGCCTGCCGGAAGCTCGCCGGGCAGGGCGTCCACACGGCGACCCTGGAAGGCGGCACCGGCGCCTGGGCCGCCCAGGGGCAGGATCTGGAGCGCCCTGCGGCCCGCGACGTCAAGGCGGTCTGGAGCATGGACCGGCAGGTCCGGCTCACCGCCGGTTCCTTGGTCCTGCTCGGCCTGGCCCTGGGCGAGTTCGTCCACCCGGCCTTCCGGCTGCTGTCCGCCGGTGTGGCGGGCGGCCTGGTGTTCTCCGCCGTGAGCAACACCTGCGGCATGGCCGCCCTCCTCGCCAGGCTGCCCCACAACCGGCCCGGCAGGACGGACCTCGACGCGACGCTCGCGCGCCTGCGCGCCCTCTGATCCCAGCTCCGGCACGGCGTTCGCCCGGTACGTCGGCGTACCGGGCGAACCCTTCGGGTGTCCCCCGGCCTACGGCTCGACGCCCCCCGCGAGGGTGCCGTTGACGTACACGGTCACCTTGGAGACATCGGCGTACGCCGTGTTGGTCGCGTAGCTGTAGTCGTCGCTCTCGCTGAAGTTCGACCAGTCGCTCTTGTTGATCCGGCTCTGGATGTCCCCGGTGTTCGCACCCGCCGCGAGGGAGCCCGCACCGGACGCGAAGCTGACCTCCAGGTAGTGGTCGGCGCCGGACTTCGGCGAGGACAGGGCGACGACCTTCTGCGTGACGTTTGAACACCCGACAGCCGCGTAGTCACACGACGTCGAGAAACCGGACGCGCCACCATCACCGGTGAAGTAGTAACGAACCGTCACCTTCGACAGATCCACCGCGGAACTCACGGTGTTGACGACCCGCAGCCCCGGCTTGATCTGATTGTCGGACGGCGAGCTGTCGTTGTTCTTGTACTGCACCCTCACCGCACCCGCGCCCGGCGTACCACCACCACCGGAGCCGGAACCAAGTCCAGGGGCCTTGATGGACGCCAGATAGCCGTCCTTGGCGGTGTCGACGGTCTGCCAGTCGTCCTTGAGGATGCCGCCGGTGTCACCGGAGTCGGGGTTCCAGCACCAGAAGGTCCACTGGAAGCTGTCGCCGCCGTACTGCGAGGTCGGGGGGAGCGCCGCGCCGGATCATCACCAACTCCGGTTTGTTCCACGGCGTTGAGTGTGGGAGCGCTCCCAGCAAGTGAGGAAAGTAACAACTCGGAACAGTGCTGTGAAGGGGCCGGGCGAAACCTGAGCGCAATGGCGCGTTCACGCGCCCCCCTCCGCGCGGGCGCCGGTGCGCGCGACGGCGGCGGGGCGTCTTCGCCCGGGACCGCGGTGAACTCGCCGCATCCGGCGGCGATGCACTCTCGGGGGCGACGCCTGCCGTCGGGTGGCGGCGGCGGGCCCTCGGCGGCCGAGCGCCGCGCGGGACCGGACGCAAGGCGGAGAAACAGCCATTCGGCACATGCATGGACGTCGATGGATCCGGTGGACCGTGCCGCGCCGCCCGCTCCCCCGGCGCTGCACGGGGACGGCGGGGCGTCCCCGTGCATGGCGCACCTGGACGGGCGCTACGGGTATCGGGGCGAACACCGGCGCGACACAAGGGGATCAGAGCGTTCCCCGGCATGGCGCACCGGCGGGCCCGACAGGTACCGGGGCAGACGCCGGTGCGACACAAGGGCGCCGGGGGCGCTCCCCGGGCTCGGCGCACAGAGGGCGGGGCGGGTCGCGGATCGGCGACCGGATGCCGCGACGGTACGGTCCCCCGTCGCCGCTCTCAGGCGGACTCGCGCACCACCAGGTCCGTGGAGAGCACCACATGACGCCGGATGCCGTTGCGGGACTCGATCTCCTCCAGCAGCACCCGTGCCATGGTGCGGCCCATCTCCTGCGTCGGCTGGCGCACGCTGGTGAGCGGCGGGTCGGCGTGCCGGGCCACCGCGGAGTCGTCGAAGCCGATCAGCGCCACGTCCTCGGGCACCCGCCGCCCCGACTGGCGCAGGATGTGCAGGGCGCCGCTGGCCATGACGTCGGAGGCGGCGAAGACGGCGTCGAGGCCGGGGTGCCGCTCCAGCAGGGCGCGCATGGCGGCGCGGCCGCCCTCCTCGGTGAAGTCGCCGTGGGCCACCAGCGAGGTGCCGCCGCCGAGGCCCGCGGAGTTCATCGCCTGGGTGTAGCCGTCGAGCCGGCAGCGTGCGACGTACATGTCCAGCGGGCCGGTGATGGTGGCGACGGTCCGCCGGCCCAGGCCGATCAGATGCTCGGCGGCGGACCGCGCGCCGCCGACGTTGTCCGCGTCGACGTACGACATCCACTCCCGCTCCGAGCGCCGGCCGTTGAGCACGGTCGGCACCCGCAGCCGCTCCAGCAGGCTGGGCAGCGGGTCGTTCTCGTGCACGGACACCAGCAGCACGCCGTCGACGCGGCGGGCCGCCAGATGCTGGCCCAGACGCCGGCGTTCGCGCGGGGTGCGGATCAGGGTGAGCAGCAACTGCATGTCGGTGTTGGCGAGTTCGGTGCTCACACCGCGCACGATGTCCAGGAAGTACGGCTCGGCGCCTAGCCTGGTCTCCGACTCGGGGATGACCAGCGCGACCGCGTCCGTGCGGTCGGCGGCCAGCGCGCGGGCGGCACGGTTGGGCACGTAGCCCAGCTCGGCGATCGCCGCCTCCACCGCCGCCCGCGCCTGGGCGCTGACGTGCGGGGAGCCGTTGACCACTCGCGAGACCGTGCCCCGCCCGACCCCGGCCCGCGCGGCGACCATCTCCAGCGTCGGCCGGCCGCCCCGCCCCTCGCCCGCAGTCATCACGCCCTTGCCCGTCACCATGGATGACAACCTGTCAGTCGCACCGACTCGAAGTGTTCGTTCCCCTGACACCCCCGCGGGAACGGTGGACCTTCATTATGCCGATCTGGGAGCGCTCCCACGGGAGCGCTCCCAGACAAAAGCCGGTGTGACCGAGCCGGAGCCCACGGCGAGACGGGTGAACGCGGGTTCCGCAGCAGCCATGGGCCTGGGCGCGCGGGTGCCCCGGCCGTGCGGGGGATGCGATCTCACCTTGCTCGCTCTGCGTGTGCCGGACCACCGGGCGCGGTGCGGCGCCCGGTGGTCCGGTGTCCCAGGAGCAGGAGCGGCGGGCCGGTCAGAACTTCGGGTCGGGGGACTGGGCCCTGACCAGTTCGGCGGCCTCGGCCTCGGACTCCACCGACGGCGGGGAGCCGGCCAGCGGCTTGTTCGCCGTCTCCTTCATGCACAGGACCGCGATGACGCCCACGGCCGCCGCGCCCACGGCGTAGAACGCCGGAACCAGATTGGTGTGGAAGGCGCCGATCAGGGCCGTGATCACCAGCGGGGTGGTGCCGCCGAAGAGCGAGGCGGAGAAGTTGTAGGCGACCGAGAGGGAGCCGTAGCGGACATGCGTCGGGAAGATCGCCGGGAGGGCCGCGGACATCGTGCCGAGCATGGCCACCAGGGACAGGCCCATCAGCAGCAGGCCCAGGGTGATCAGGACGATGTCGCCCTGCCGGATGAGCAGGAACGAGGGCACCGACAGCACCAGGAAGCCGAGCATGCCCGTCATCAGCAGCGGCTTGCGGCCGAAACGGTCCGAGAGGCGGCCGACCTGGTTGATCACGCACATCTGGAGGACCATCACGATCAGCAGGATCAGCAGCCCGTGATTGGTGTCGTAGCCGAGTTCGTCGGACAGATAGGTCGGCATGTACGACAGCAGCATGTAGTCGGCGATGTTGTACGCCGCGACGAGGGCGACGCACAGCAGCAGCGGCCGCCAGTAGTGGGTGAAGATCTTGCCGAGGTCGGAGGCGGCCGAGGTCTCCACCGCGTCGGCGGCCTCGGTCGCCTGGGCCTGGCCGCCCTCCAGCTTCTGGAAGGCGGGCGTCTCGTCCAGCTTGAGCCGCAGATACAGGCCGATGAAGCCGAGCGGCGCCGCGACCAGGAAGGGGACGCGCCAGCCCCAGTGCAGCATCTGGTCGTCGCTGAGCAGGCTGGTCAGGGCGACGACGAGGCCGGACGCCCCGACGTACCCGGCGAGGGTGCCGAACTCCAGGAAGCTGCCGAAGTAGCCGCGCCGTTTGTCGGGCGCGTACTCCGCGATGAACGTGGAGGCGCCGCCGTACTCACCGCCGGTCGAGAAGCCCTGCACCAGCCGGAAGAAGATCAGCAGGGCCGGGGCCCAGATGCCGATCGCGGCGTGCGAGGGGATCAGGCCGATGGCGAAGGTGCCGATCGCCATCATGATCATGGTGAGGGCGAGGATCGTCTTGCGGCCGATCTTGTCGCCGAGCGGCCCGAGGACCATGCCGCCGATGGGCCGTACCAGGAAGGCGACCGCGAAGGTCGCGAAGGTGCTGAGCAGCTGGGCGGTGTGACTGCCCGAGGGGAAGAAGACCTTGCCCAGGGTCGCGGCCAGATAGCTGTAGATACCGAAGTCGTACCACTCCATCGCATTACCGAGAGCGGCCGCCTTCGTGGCGCGTTTGACGGCCGATTCGTCGGTCACCGTGATGTCGCTGCGGCGCAGCTTCGGGTTGCGTCGTTTCTCGATGGCACGAAAGAGCATCCGGTGGCGCCTGACCGCGGCGGGATCCACCGGATCCACCGGGTTCTCGTGGTCAGTCGCCGTCATCGCGGTGTTCCTTTCGCCGGTCGCATTGCACAAGCCAACGCCTGTACAGATCTCACGCGCTCAAACTCACCGCTTCGTACCGCAGCCGATCGGATACTCTGAGTGGATGGCACTCCGGTCCGGTGGTCCTCAGGGGATGTCGCCGCTCCAGTCGAGACGGGTGCGGTCACCTGGGCGCGGGGTGTATGTCGCCCGGCCGCCGATGCCGAACCGGCCCAGCTCGGTGCGGAGCGGGACCCCGCTCGCGGGGGCGTCGTCGGCCCGGTCGGTGATGTCCAGCAGCAGGCCGTCCAGGGGGCCGCCGACCAGTTGGGCGTACCTGCGGTCGGGGCGTGGGCCGGGGTCCTCGTGGTCATGGCCGTAGACCCGGCCGCGCAGCAGCTGCTCGTCGTCGCCGTTCATGGTCCAAGCCTCGCAGCCACCACTGACAACGGGATCTTGCCGGCGCGGTCGCGGATGTGCGGCCGGGCGGACTTTCTTCCCGCCCTTTGCGGTTGCAGCTAGAGGTGTGTGCGCGTGCCCCGCCGGGGGAACTTGAATCCTTCGGGCGGCGCCCCAGCGGAGAGGAGCCCAGGTGAGTACGTCGACGTCGGCGGCAGGCGGCCGCGGCCAGGGGGCTCAGGACAGCGGCTACCAGCCGGATCCGCGCCGGTGGCGGGCCCTGTGGGTGACGCTCGTGGCCGGTTTCATGAGCCTGCTGGACGTGACGATCGTGGCGGTCGCCCTGCCCACCGTCCAGCGCGATCTGGGGGCCTCCCCCGCCCAGGTGCAGTGGGTGGTGTCCGGTTACGCCCTCACCTTCGCCCTCGCCCTGGTCACCGCCGGGCGGCTCGGTGACGCGTTGGACCGGCGCCGTATATTCCTGTTCGCGCTCAGCGCCTTCGTGCTGTTCAGCGCGGCCTGCGGGGCGGCCCCGAACATCACGCTGCTGGTGGTGGCCCGGCTCGCGCAGGGCCTCGCGGCCGGCTTCATGGCGCCCCAGAACTCCGCGCTGATCCAGCAGCTGTTCCGGGGCGCGGAACGCGGCCGGGCCTTCGGCTTCTTCGGCGCGACCGTCGGCATCTCCTCCGCCGTCGGACCCATCACCGGCGGCGCCATCCTGGCGCTGGCCTCCGGCGCCGACGGCTGGCGGTGGATCTTCTACGTCAATGTGCCCATCGGCATCCTCGCCGTACTGCTCGGCCGCCGGCTGCTGCCCCGCGTCCAGGGGACCGGGCGGGGCCATGTGGACGCCACCGGTGTCGCCCTGCTCGGCCTCGGCGTGCTCGCGCTGATGTATCCGCTGGTCCAGGCGGACTCCGGTGGGATCGAGCGGCTGTGGTGGCTGTTCCCGGTCGGTGTCGTCGTCCTCCTCGCCTTCGCCCAGTGGCAGCGGCGCCTGGTGGCCAGGGGGGATCAGCCGCTGCTGGATCCCCGGCTGTTCAGCACCGTGCGCGGCTACGCGGTCGGCGCGGGCGTCGGCACCCTGTACTTCATCGGCTTCAGCGGGGTGTGGCTGGTCTTCGCGCTCTTCTACCAGCACGGTCTGGGCTTCTCCCCGCTGCGCTCCGGGCTCGCCGTGACCCCCTTCGCCGTGGGCTCGGCGTTCGCGGCCGTGGTCGCCGGGCGGCTGGTCGAGCGGCTGGGCCGGCTGCTCACCGTGTGCGGTCTGGCGGGCGTGATCCTCGGCCTGGGCGGCACCGCGCTGCTGCTGCACTTCGTGGACCTCGGCACCGCGCCGTGGGTCGCCGCCCCGGTGCTGTTCCTCGGCGGCATCGGCGGTGGTTTCGTGGTCTCGCCCAACTTCACGATGACGCTGCGGGACGTACCGGTCCGGATGGCGGGCGCGGCGGGCGGCGCGCTCCAGACCGGGCAGCGGCTCGGCGCGGCGGTGGGCACGGCCGCGCTGCCCGGTCTCTACTACCTGGTGCTCGGACGGCACCACGACTACCGCACCGCCGTCGTCGTGGCGCTGGGCGCCGCGCTCATCGGCATGGTGGCGTCTCTGGCGCTCGCCACCTTCGACTGGCGGCGGGACCGGCGGGCGCGCTCCGGGGGCGGGAAGCGGCCGCAGGAGGCGGCCGACGACCCGGTGCGCTCCGGGCGGTCCTGACGGCTCACCCGCGGACCGGAAACGGCTCATTCGGCGGGCCGGCGACAGCTCACCCGGCGGCTCAGAAGAAGCCGCCGTCCACGGGGAGCGTACGGCCGGTCATGTACGCGGCGTCGTCGCTGGCCAGGTAGGCGTAGCCCGCGGCGATCTCCTCGGGCGTGGCGAGGCGGCCGAGCGCGCCGTGCACCGACAGCCACTGCCCGAGCGGCATCTCGCCGCGCAGGAGGGGGTGCTGGTACCCGGCCGCGTTCTCGGTGGCCATGTCGGTGTCGGTGCCGCCGGGGGCGATCGCGTTGATGGTGATGCCGCGCCGGCCCAGTTCGGCGGAGAGGTTGAGGACCATGGACTCCACGGCGGCCTTGGACGCGGCGTACAGGGTGTGCTCGAAGACCGCGCGGGACGCGCTGACCGAGGAGGTGAGCACGATCCTGCCGCCCTCCCCCATCCGGGCGGCCGCGTGCTGGGCGGCGAACAGCTGGCCGCGGGTGTTCACGGCGAAGACGCGGTCGAAGTCGGCCGGGGTGAGATCCGCCAGGGCGCCGAAGTGCTCGATGCCGGCGCAGGAGGCGAGGACGTCCAGCCGGCCGAATTCCGCGACCGCGCGCTCGACCAGGGCCTCGCTCTGAGCGGGATCGGCCACGTCCGCGCCGTGCGCCAGGGCCTTGCCGCCGTCCGCCTCGATCGCGGTGACCAGCGCGTCGGCCGCCTCCCTGTTGCTCCGGTAGCCGATGACGACGGCCGCCCCCTCCGCCGCCAGGCGCCTGGCGACCGCCGCCCCGATGCCCCTGCTGCCACCGGTCACCACCGCGGCCTTACCCACGAAACGTCCGGTGTCCCTTGCCGTCATGGAGGTCATCCTTTCCGTCCTTCACGAAGCCGTCGCCGCCAGTGTCCAACGCAGGTTGCGCACAGGCGAGTTGCGCATGGCTCGACAAGGCGTGCGAATCGGGCCATTCCCTGTCGCTGGCCCTGTCAGAGTTGCGGGCCCGGTGGGGTTATGTGATCAAATCTGCCGATGCGTACCCCCCACACCTCGACGCATCACACCGCTCACTCCGACGGACCCGGCCCCGACCGGGTTCCGTCCGCACGAAGTCCCTACGACGAACTGGCCGCGCTCGCGGAGGATCCCCGGGGCGGCCCCGAGGACGGCCCGCTGGACGACTTCCTCCGCGTGACGGATGCCCCCGACCAGCGGGACGACGACGCCGACGACGCCTGGGCACCACCCAACCACAGGCGCCGGGGCCGTCGCCGGAACCGCGCCACGGGGCTGCCCACCCTGCTCAGGCTGACCGTCTGGGCGCTCACCTTCGCCTGCCTCGTCGCCCTCGCCGACCGCTGGGCGCTGCTCTACGCCGAGCGGCAGGCCGCCGACCGGCTCAAGGACCGGCTGCATCTGACCGCCGCGCCCGAGGTGCGGATCGGCGGCTTCCCGTTCCTGACCCAACTGCTCGACCAGCGGCTGGACTCGGTGCGGGTCACCGTCCCGGACGTACCGGCCGACCGGGTCACCCTGACGCAGGTCACCGCCACCGCGCGTGACATACGCATCGACGGCGACGGGCCGACGGCCATAAGGGGAGCCCTCGTTCGGCAGATGCACGGCCAGGTCTTGCTGTCCTTCGCCGACATGAACCGTGAACTGGGCGCCTCCCAGGTGTCGTTCAGTGCCCAGGGGCCCGGCCGGATCAAGGCGCTCGGCTCGCTGCGGCTCGCCGGGCACGATGTGCGGGTGCGTGCCGACGCCCACATCCAGCGGGACGGGGACCGCGGGATCAGCACCTCGGTGGACGGGATGCGGCTGGACATCGGCGACCTCGCGACCTACCGGCCCGGCACCGGCCCCGCCGAGGGGCTGCACCTCACCCGGGCCGCCGCGCGCCGGGTCACCCGGGAGGCGGACAAGATCAAGGCGTTGCTGGGCGTCCCGGCGATCGTGCACCGCATGGGCGTACCGGACAGCGCGGTGAACGCCGCGCTGCACGACGAGGACAAGCTCCACCGGCTCACCGGCGCGCCGCGCTTCCTGCACCAGCTGACCCGGGTGAACCTCGTGGATCTGGCACTCGCCCACCCCGAGGTGCTCAAGCGGCTCGGCGTCGACCTCTCCCTGCTGACCTCGCTGACCAGGCTGACCCGCCCGCAGGTGGCCGACCGCTTCGACTTCGCCTTCCGGATCCCGAACCCGCCCTCCGGCGACCTGCGGCTCCAGCGGGTCGCGGTGGACAAGGACGGGATCCATGTCTACGTCAGCGGGGCGGGCCTGCTCCTGGGCAAGTGACCTGCCCCGGACGGGACCGGCCCGGGCTCAGACGGCCTCCTGCGACGGGAGCGGCACCGGGTAGGGCTCGCCGAAGTCGGCCGAGCGGCTCACCTTCTCCCAGGCGCTCGCCTCGGCGAGCTGCCGGCGGGAGTGGTCCAGCGCCATGGTCGCGGCGTTCACCCCGAGCAGGAGGTGGCCCGGGACCTCGCCGCGCCGCACCGTGCGGACGATGATCTCGGCGGCGCGGCGCGGGTCCCCGGCCGCGCCGGCCGTGTTCTGCCGCATCAGCCGGTTCATCGCGCCCACGGTCGCGTCGTACGCCTCGGGGACGTCGTGGACGGTCATCGAGGAGCCGGCCCAGTCGGTGGCGAAGCCGCTCGGCTCGACCACCATGACCCGCACCCCGAACGGCGCGGTCTCCGCGGCCAGCACCCGGCTGAAACCGTCCACGGCGAACTTGGCCGCCTGGTACGACGCGATGCCGGGCGAGCCGCCGACCCGGCCGCCGATCGAGGAGAACTGCACGACGGTGCCCGCACCCTGCGCGCGCAGGACGGGGAGCGCGGCCTTGGTGACGTGGTAGACGCCCCAGAAGTTGGTCTCGAACTGGGCGCGGAAGTCGTCGTCCTCGGTCGTCTCGATGGGCGACACGTTCGCGTACCCCGCGTTGTTCACCAGCACGTCGATGCGCCCGAAGCGGGCCACGGCCGCCTCGACGGCCGCGCGTGCCGCGTCCGGGCCGGTGACGTCCAGGGCGAGGGGCAGCACGCGGTCGCCGTACTCGGCGAGGTCCGCCGCGAGGGTGTCGGGGCGGCGGGCGGTGGCGACGACCAGGTCGCCGGCCGCAAGCACGGCGTCGACCAGGGCGCGGCCGAAGCCGCGCGACGAACCGGTGATGAACCAGACCTGGGGATCCTGTGTACTCATACCGTTAGTGAAACACCGTTCTCTTATTAGCGCAACGCCGTTGCGCTAAATCTTCCTATGATGTCCTGCATGAGTGAGCCTGCCTTTCAGCGTGCGCGCAGTGCCGAGGCCAAACAGGCACGGGAAGCGGCGATCCTGGACGCCGCCCGGACGCTCGGCCGGGTGCGCGGGGTGCGGGACGTCACCCTCACGGACATCGCCGCGGCCGTGGGCATGCACAAGTCGGCGCTGCTGCGCTATTTCGAGACGCGGGAGCAGATCTTCCTCGCGCTGACCGCGGAGGGCTGGCGGGAGTGGTCCGCCGCACTCCGTGCGGACCTGGGACGCCGGGAGCGGGCGACATCCGCCGAGGTCGCGGCCGTCCTCGCGGGGACGCTGGCGGCGCGGCCCATGTTCTGCGACCTGCTCGCGCAGGCGCCGCTGAACCTGGAGCGGAACGTGTCGATCGAGTCGGTGCGCTCCTTCAAGCTCGTCACCCTCAAGGAGGTCGAGCTGATCGGCGGCGAGCTGGGCCGGCTGCTCGGCCTGGACGAGCAGGAGAGCGTCGACACGATCGCCACCGCGACCAGCCTCGCCGGGGCCCTGTGGCAGATGGCCACACCGGGCCCGCGCCTGCGCGAGCTGTATCTGAGCGACCCCCGGCTCGGCCACGCGGTGGTGGAGGTGGAACCGCGGCTCGACCGGGTGCTCAGCGCGTATCTCACGGGGGTCGGGGCGGAGTCGGCGGCGGCGACCTGAGCGCGGGGGCCGGGGGATTTGCTCCGGTCTCGTTCAGCGCGGGGAGGGGCGGGCGGATTCCACGCGACCTGTGGCCGAGTCCGGGGCGCGTTCGGCTCCGCCCGCGCCCGAGGTCGTACCGCGACGCCTACGGCCGTACGCCCGGCCGCTCCTCCCCCGGCCCGGCCCCCGCCCTCTCCCCCGGACCTGTGTCCGCCCCCGCCTCCGGCCCCACGTCCGCCCCCGCTTCCGGCCTCGCCCCCGCCTCGCCGTCCGGCAGCACCGGAAGCAGCCGGTCCAGGGCCGTGAGGACATGCGCGCAGATCGCGTCCGGTTCGGCGGTCGCCAGTGGTTCCTGGCGTACGACGACCCGCATCAGGCCGATGCCGAGCAGCCAGGCCATGGCGAGCTGGGCGCGCAGGGTGCCGTCCTCCGCCTCGGAGAGCGCGGCGAGCGCACCGGCGTACTCCTCGCCGAGCGCGCGGACCGTCTCCGGGGCGGCGTCGGCGCTGCCGATGGAGCGGAGGTAGACGGCCAGCCGGTCCGCGTCGGCGCCGCCGCCCTCCGCGAGCACGCCGCGCAGCGCGGTCTCGAACAGCAGCTCGGGGGGCGTGGTGCTCACCTGCTCCTTGCCGTCCTGCGCCATCACCTCGGTGAGCAGGGCTTTCTTCGAGCCGAAGTAGCGGAATATGAGCGCCTGGTTCACCCCGGCGCGGGCGGCGATGTCCCGGACGGTGGCCGCCTCGTACCCCCGCTCGGCGAAGACCGCGCCGGCCGCCCGCAGAATGCGCGCGCGGGTCTCCCGGGCATCGCGCGGGCGCTGCGGCGGCTCCCTGTCCGGCGCGCCCCCGGCGCTCCGGTGCGTCTTCCGCGTGTACTCGCCGCCGTCCACCCGCTGCTCCTTCGCCGCCCCGCGCCCGACGCGCGTGCGCCGGGGACCCGCAGAGTAACGGCCGATTAGCGTCGTTGCGCGCCCGGTGCGCAGCTCCTAGCGTTGTAAGCGTGTGCTTACACAAGGGAGACAGCTGTGACGGCAACCGACCACGCACCCCTCGCCTACCCCTTCAACTCCGGCCAGGACCTGGATCTGTCCGAGGCGTACGAGCGCGCCCGTGACACCCCTGGGCTGCTGCGCGTGCGGATGCAGTACGGCGAGCCGGCCTGGCTCGCCACCCGGTACGCGGACGCCCGGCTGGTCCTCGGCGACCAGCGTTTCAGCCGTGCGCTGAGCCTCGAACACGACGAGCCGCGGGCCTCCGAGGGCCGCCGGGACAGCGGGATCCTCAGCATGGACCCGCCCGACCACACCCGGCTGCGCTCGCTGGTGGCGAAGGCGTTCACCGTGCGCCAGGTGGAGAAACTCCGGCCGCAGGTCCGGGAGTTGACGACCTCGCTGCTGGACGCGATGGAGGCGGCGGGCCCGCCCGTCGACCTGGTCGACCGCTACGCGCTGCCGATCCCGGTGGCGGTGATCTGCCGGCTGCTCGGGGTGCCGGAGCGGGACCGCCCCCAGTTCCGGGTGTGGAGCGACGCGGCGCTGTCCACCAGCTCGCTGACCGCCGAGGAGTTCGACCGCAACCGCGAGGAACTGCGCGCCTACATGGCCGAGTTGATCGCCGCGCATCGCGCCGAGCCCCAGGACGACCTGATGACGGCGCTGATCGAGGCGCGCGACCACGGCGACCGGCTGTCGGAGCTGGAACTGGTCGATCTGTGCGTCGGCATCCTCGTGGCCGGTCACGAGACCACCGCCACCCAGATCCCCAACTTCGTGCTCACCCTGCTCGATCACCCGCGGGCGCTGGCCCAGCTGCGCGCGGAGCCCGCGCTGATCACACAGGCCATCGAGGAGCTGCTGCGGTTCGTGCCGCTGGGCAGCGGGGCCGGGCAGGCCCGGTACGCCAAGGAGGACATCGAGGTCGGTGGCACCCTGGTGCGGGCCGGGGAGCCGGTGCTGGTCGCCATCGGGGCGGCCAACCGGGACGCGCTGCGCTTCACCGAGGCCGGGGCGCTCGACATCACCCGCGGCGGCAACGCGCATCTCGGCTTCGGCCACGGCGTGCACCACTGCCTGGGCGCGCCCCTCGCCCGGCTCGAACTCCAGGAGGCCATCGGGGCGTTGGTGGCCCGCTTCCCCGGGCTGCGCGTCGCGGGCGACATCACCTGGAAGACCGAGATGCTGGTGCGCGGGCCCCGCGTGATGCCGGTGAGCTGGTGAGGCGGCGATGAGCTGGCGACTGAGTGTGGACCGGGGCCAGTGCATGGGCTCCGGCATGTGCGCCGGGACCGCGCCGGACCTGTTCGTCGTCGACGGCGACCACGCGCGTCCGGTGCGCGAGCAGATCCCGGAGGGCGTCGAACCCGCCCTGGACGCGGCGGACATCTGCCCGATGCAGGCCATCACCGTCCGGGACGCCGACGGGACGGAGATCGGGCCCCGGGAGTGACGCCGGACCGGCTGTTACAAGACGGGGACAAACCATCAGTGAACGCCCGCGCCCGTGGTGACGTCGTTCCAAGTGACCGCGCCAATCGGCATGTTCCTCTCCTTTGGCGTGAACAGTCGAACTCACCACAGAAAAGGACAGATTCATGATGGTCACGAAGCGGCGTTCCCTGCGCGTTGCCGTCGTCGGCGTCCTGGGCGCGACCTCCCTCGCCCTCGCGGGCACGGCGATGGCCGCCACCCCGGCCGTCCGCACCGCGGCTCCCGCCGCCGCCCGCACGGCCGCGACCGCCGAGCCCGCCATCACGGCCACGCCGTCGGTGACCTCGGTGCGCGCCTGGACGCTGTTCCGGATCACCGGCAAGACCACCGGCATCAAGGCGGGCAGCAAGGTGACCCTCCAGCAGAAGCAGCACGGCAAGTGGGTCGCCCTGCCGGCGTCCACGCCCGTCAACAGCGGTGGCTCCTACGCGCTGCGCGTCGAGCTGGGCCAGAAGGGCAAGAACGATCTGCGCATGGTCAGCGGCGGCACGGCGTCCCCGGTCTTCGAGGTCACCGTCGGCTGAGCGACCGCTTTTCACCCGTGCCGGGACGGCCTCGCCGTCCCGGCACTCGCATGTCCGGAAGTTCTTACGAAGATTTTCATAGGGTTCCTATATAGGCGGGTGATACTTAAAGAGTGTGGATCACTCTCACAGAGATGCGGACGTGCAGCAGACCGCACAGTCACTGGCGGAGACGGCATCGGCCGTGATCAGGGTCGTGACGGATCACCGGGACCTCAGTTTCACCGCCGCCTCCACCCTGGCGCGACTGGAACGCGAGGGCCCGGTCCGGCTCACGCTCCTCGCGGCGGCGGAGGGCGTGGCCCAGCCGTCCATGACCCAGTTGGTGCAGCGGCTGGAGCGCCAGGGCCTGGTCATGCGCGTCGATGACGCGGTGGACGGCCGGGTGACGCTGATCGCGGTCACGGACGCCGGGCGGGAGGTGCTCGCCGCCCGCCGGCGGTCACGCGACGCACGCCTGGCCGATCTGATGGCCGGCCTTCCGGACGACGACCGGCGCGCGCTCGCCGACGCCATGCGCGTCGTCGCCCCGCTCGTGCAGCGCATGCTCAGCGACACCGCCAGGAGCGCCCAGCCTCCTCAGCCCGCCCAGCCCGCCCTTCAGCCCGAACGGCCTGACACCGGGAGCGACCGATGACGACCAAGGAGACCGACCGCATACCCGGCGCCTCCACGACCGGGCGGCACCGCGGACGCGGATGGATCGGCGCGGACCATCCCGGCTACAAATGGGTGGCGCTGACCAACACCACCGTGGGCATGCTGATCGCCACGATCAACAGCTCGATCGTGCTGATCTCGCTGCCCGGCATCTTCACCGGCATCCGCCTGGATCCGCTGGAGCCCGCCAACGTCAGCTATCTGCTGTGGATGCTGATGGGCTACATGCTCGTCACCGCGGTGCTGGTGGTGGCGCTCGGCAGGCTCGGCGACATGATGGGCCGGGTCCGCATCTACAACGCGGGCTTCCTGATCTTCACGATCACCTCGGTGGTCCTCTCGCTCGACCCCTTCCACGGCGGCAGCGGCGCGCTGTGGCTGATCGGCTGGCGCATCGTGCAGGCCGTCGGCGGTTCGATGCTGATGGCCAACTCGGCGGCGATCCTCACCGACGCCTTCCCGGCGCGCCAGCGCGGCATGGCGCTCGGCGTCAACATGGTGGCCGGTATCGCCGGTTCGTTCCTCGGCCTGGTGCTCGGCGGTGTGCTGGTCACCTGGAACTGGCGCTCGATCTTCTGGGTCAACGTGCCCATCGGACTGATCGGCACGGTGTGGGCGTACAAGTCGCTGCACGAGACCGGCATCCGCAGGCCGGGGCGGATGGACTGGTGGGGCAACATCACCTTCGCCATCGGCCTGACCGCGCTGCTCGCCGGGATCACCTACGGCATCCAGCCGTACGGCGGCCACACCATGGGCTGGACCAACCCCTGGGTGCTGGCCGGCCTGATCGGCGGGGCCGTGATGCTCGTGGTCTTCTGCGTCGTGGAGGCCAAGGTCTCCGAACCGATGTTCCCGCTGCGGCTGTTCCGAGACGCGGCCTTCGCCGGCGGCAACGCCGCGACCCTGCTCGGCGCGATCGCCCGGGGCGGGCTCCAGTTCATGCTGATCATCTGGCTCCAGGGCATCTGGCTGCCGCTGCACGGGTACGACTACGCCGACACACCCCTGTGGGCGGGCATCTACATGCTCCCGCTGACCATCGGGTTCCTGCTCGCCGGGCCGTTGTCGGGCGCGTTGTCGGACAAGTTCGGGGCGCGGCTGTTCGCGGCGTGCGGCTTCCTGGTGATGGCGGTGTCGTTCGCCGGACTGCTGGTCCTGCCGAGCGACTTCTCGTACTGGGTGTTCGCCGCGCTGATCTTCCTCAACGGGCTCGGCGGCGGTCTGTTCGCCGCCCCCAACACGGCGATCATCATGTCCAGCGTGCCGGCCGACGCCCGCGGCGCGGCCTCCGGCATGCGCGCCACCTTCCAGAACGCGGGCATGGTGCTGTCCATGGGCGTGTTCTTCTCGCTCATGGTCGCGGGTCTCGCCGGGACCCTCCCCGACACCCTCACCACCGGACTGACGGCCCAGGGCGTGCCCGCGGGCGCCGCGCACACGGTGTCCCAACTCCCGCCGGTCGGGGTCCTGTTCGCCGCGTTCCTCGGCTACAATCCGATCCAGCACCTGCTCGGCCCGGACATCCTGAGCCATCTGTCCCCGTCGGCCGCGGCGCATCTCACCGGCCGCGAGTTCTTCCCCCACCTGATCTCCCAGCCGTTCCACGACGGCCTGGTCGTGGTCTTCTCCCTCGCCATCGCGATGTCGCTGGCGGCGGCGGGCGCTTCACTGATCCGCGGCCGCCGGCCGGAGACGGTGACGGCGGGCTCACCGTCCCCGGCACCGGCCGGGACGGCACCGGCCGGGACGGCACCGGAGCCGTCCGCCGCCACCACCGAGGCCACGACCACGCCGCCGACGGGTGTGCTGCGCGGCCGGGTCCACGACAGCACCGGCCGGCCCGTCGCCCGCGCGACCCTCACCCTGGTCGACCGCTCCGGACGGCAGCGGGCGCTGGCCAGCACCGCCGAGGACGGCACGTACGAACTGACGCCGAGGGAACCGTCGTCGTACACCCTGGTCGTCTCGGCCACCGGGCACCATCCGAAGGCCGTGCAACTGGACGCCGAGGCCGGTCCCGTCGTACCGGACGTGACGCTGGCGGGCCTCGGCCAGGTCCACGGCACGGTGCGCCACGAGCAGACCGGCGCGCCGGTCCCGGACGCGCAGATCACCCTGCTCAGCGCCTCGGGCGAGGTGGTCGCCACGGCCGCGACGGACCCGGACGGCACCTACACCCTCCAGAACCTGGCCCCGGGCGCCTACACCGTCGTCACCTCCGGCTACGGCCCCGTCCTCGCGGACGTGACCCTGGGCGAGGGCAACTCCTGCGAGGTGGACCTCGATGTGGGCGACCACGACACCGACTGACGTCCGGTGACCGAAGGGGGCGCGGTTCGCGGAACCGTGCCCCCTTCGCATGCGCACGCGCGACATGTCGGCCTCGCCGGGGACGAGTTGGGCCAGCGATTTCCAGCCACCCGGGCACACAGCCAAGCGGTGGAGACCATGTCGCTCGTACGGGTGTAGCGGGGTGTGCCGTCCGTGGCGCGGGAGGGGTTGCCTCGTTCGGCATCTGTGTGATGTTCGACATGTGACCTGATGGAACGGGGAGAAGCGGGCAGCAGTCTCCTTCATTACCCACGCCAACCACCCTCTGCGGCAGGTGATTCGATGACCACGGCGACGACCCGGGCGCTCCGGACGACGCCGCTCGCCCCGACCGGCACGACGAACGCCCGGGTCCCACCCGTCGCCACTCCCTCCCTGCCGTCCCTGACGGGGCTGCGGTGGATGGCGGCACTGCTGGTGTTCGGAACGCACGTCAACAACTTCGGCTACTTCGGTGGCACCGGCGGCCACCTGGTCAACTGGGGGTTCGGTGCCGGTGCCACCGGGGTGTCGTTCTTCTTCGTCCTGTCGGGCTTCGTCCTGACCTGGTCGGCCCGGCCCGGTGACAGACCCCTCGCCTTCTGGCGGCGGCGCATCGCCCGGATCTACCCGGTGCACCTCGTCACCCTCGCCGTGGCCCTGCTGATGGCCCTCACCCTGGCGCACCAGGGCAACCCCACGCCGAAGCCCGCGCTCGCCAACGTGCTGCTGCTGCACTCCTGGTGGCACCCCTGGTGGCAGACGCTCAACCCGGTCAGCTGGTCGCTCGCCTGCGAGGCGTTCTTCTACGCCTCCTTCCCGCTGCTGATCCTGCTGCTGCGCCACCTCGGCGCACGCGCGTCGGCCGCGCTCGGCGCCCTGTCGGCGGCCTCGGTGCTGGTGCTGGCCTGGTCGGACGCGCACCACTGGTGGACGTACACGCTCTACTCGTTCCCCGCCGCGCGGCTGCCCGAGTTCGTGCTCGGCGCGGTCACCGCCCGGCTGGTGCTGCTCGGCCGGTGGCGCGGGCCGGGCCTGGAGGCGTCCCTCGCGCTGGCGATCATCGGCTACTTCCTCGTGCCCCAGGTCACCCCCGGCTATTCCGCCACGGTGTGCACGCTCACCGGGTTCGCCCTGCTCATCCCGGCGGCCGCCGTCGCCGACCTGAACGGGCTGCCGTCCCTGTGGCGGCACCGGCGCCTGGTGCGGCTCGGGGAACTGTCGTTCGCCTTCTACATGATCCATCTGCTCGTACTGCGCGCCAGCAGCAACATCCTGGGCACCAAGCCCCACTTCGGCGCCCTCGCGGGGCTCGCGGTCACCGCCGCCGCGTTCGCCGTCTCGCTCGGGCTGTCCTGGGTGCTGTACGAGGGGGTCGAGTGCCCGGCCCGACGGCTGCTGCTGCGCCGCCGGCGGTCCTCGGCGAAGCCACAGCCCGATCCCGTGCCGGCCCGCCGCGAGGCCCCCGCGGGCGCGCGGGACTGAGGGGGCAGGGCCGGACACGAGCCCGCTGCCGTGCCTGGACCCCGGCTGCGGGCTCGGTTGCGACGCGCTGCCGGAACACCTCCCGCCGCCCGGTCACGGGAGTGACGGATGTGCACCCGCGAGGGTGACATTCGCAACAGTCGGGAGACTCCGGCGCGATCCGGGGTAGACGGCCACCCGGCAGCCGCGCCGCACCGGCGCGGGGGCCACCGCCGGGACGGCTGTCACCGGGTCGGCTGTTGGTGTGAACTCGCCGTGAAATACGAGGAGTTGGCACGTCAGCGGCCTTCTCGGGTTGGCCCGGCCGGGCGGCCGGGGCTAGGGTGCCGGAACGGTGAGGATCAGCCGCCGGCCGGCGGCTCCCGGGCGGGCGAGAGGAGAGTGTGACAGTGCCGGAGGACCAGGACGCGGCAGCGTCGGCGCCGCGATCGGTGGGTTCCTTCCTGGAGCGGCGCCGGGAGCAGATCGCCCAGCGCTGGGCCGACGCGCCCCTGTTCAGGTCGGTGTTCACGGTCTCCCGGGACGAGGCCGTCGAGGCCAGCAAGGCGGTCGTGGACGCGCTGTCCGACGTGGCCGTCAGCGGACGCCTGGAGGACACCGCCGCCCCCGGGTACGCACCGGTGCGCGAGCAGCTGGCCCGGATGACACAGAACCGGGCCCGCACCGGTGCGACACCGTCCGGGATCGCCGACGAGGTGGCCGCGCTGCGCGCCCCCGCCGTCGATCTGCTGCGCGAGGAGTTCGCCGACCCGGCCGCCCCGCAGGCCCAGGAGAGCGCGCTGGCGCTGACCCTGCTGCTGGGCACCCTGCGCCTGGTCGTGATGGAGACCGCCCTGGACGCGGGCGCGGAGCTGATCGAGCGGCAGCGCCAGCAGCTGCTCGAAGTGGCCACCCCCGTCATCAAGCTGTGGGAGCACACCGTCGCCGTCCCGCTGATCGGGACCCTGGACAGCGCCCGCAGCCAGGTCGTGATGGAGTCGCTGCTGGAGGCCATCGTCGAGCAGCGCGCCCGGTACGCCATCCTGGACATCACCGGTGTGCCCACGGTGGACTCGCTGGTGGCGCAGCACCTGATGAAGACGGTGGCCGCGGCGCGGCTGATGGGGGCCGAGTGCATCGTCTCCGGTATCCGGCCGGCCATCGCGCAGACGATCGTGCAGCTCGGCATCGACCTGGGCTCGGTGCTCACCCGGGCCTCGCTCGCCGACGCGCTGGCCTACGCGCTCAGCCGGCAGGGCATCGAGGTCTCCCGCGCGCAGACGGGTGCGAACGCCCGGTGACCGAACCCGCCCCCGTCCATCCGGCCCCGGTGCCGGTACTCGCCCTGGGCGGCATACTGCTCGTCTCGCTCCAGGGCGAACTGCACGACGGCCTCGCCGAGCAGTTGCAGCAGGACCTCAGCCACCGCATCGCCGCCACCGGCGTGACCGGGGTGGTCATCGACATCTCCGGAGTGGACATCGTCGACTCCTTCCTCGGCCGGGTGCTCGCGGAGATCGCCTCCACCGCCCGGCTGCTCGCCGCCCGCACCGTCCTCGCCGGGATGCGGCCCGCCGTCGCGATCACCCTGGTCGAACTGGGGCTGGCGCTGCCCGGTCTGACCACCGCGCCGGACGTCGACCGGGCCATGGAAGTGCTGTCCCAGAGGGGGAGATGATGCAGCCGTCCGGCCAGGCGTCCGCGACCACCGTGCCCATCGGTTCGGACGCGGATCTGGCCTGGGTGCGGCAGCAGGTGCGGCAGTGCGCGGCGGCCCTCGGATTCGGGCTGGTCCAGCAGACGAAGCTGGTCACGGCGGCGAGCGAGCTGGCCCGCAACACCCTGGTGCACGGCGGTGGCGGCCACGCGGAGATCACCCCGCTGGACAACGGCCGGGCCCGCGGCCTGCGGATGAGCTTCGTCGACAGCGGCCCCGGCATCCGCGATCTGGAGCTGGCCATGACCGACGGCTACACCTCCGGCGGCGGCCTCGGCCTCGGGCTCAGCGGTGCCAAGCGGCTGGTGCAGGAGTTCAGCGTGGACACCGAGCCGGGCCGCGGCACGACCGTCACCGCCACCGCCTGGGTCGCCCAGGTGCCCTCCTCGCGATCGGGGCTGGGATGAGCCGCGTGTGGGAGGTCCCGGTGCACGACTCCACCCGCGTCCGGGACGCCGCCACGGCGGTCCGCGAGGCGTGCGGGCAGGCGGGGCTGAATCCGGAGCGTACGGCGGCCGGGGAGCTGGTGGCCACCGAGCTGGCCACCAATCTGCTCCGGCACGCGGGCGGCGGCACCCTGGTGGTCAACCTGGTGACAGCGCCGTCCGGTACGGGGACGTCGGTACGGCTGTTCGCGCTGGACCATGGTCCGGGCATCGCCGATGTCACCGCGGCCCTGCGCGACGGCTGCACCACCGCCGAGCCCTCCCTCGGCGCGGGCCTCGGCAGCTGTCTGCGCAAGGCCGACGCCTTCCAGCTGTACGGCGCCCCGGGCCGGGGCACGGTGGCGACGGCACGGATCGACCCGGAGCGCGCGCGGGTCCACCGGGCGCTCGAAGGTCCCTCGGCCGGCGGCGTCGTCGTATCGCTCGACCGGGCCGAGGCCTGCGGTGACGCCTGGGAGTGCGTGCGCCACGAGGGGCTGGTGACCCTGCTGCTCGCGGACGGGCTCGGGCACGGGCCCAAGGCCGGGCACGCGTCCGGCGCGGCGGTCACCGAGCTGCGGCGGGCCGTGCAGTCGCCGCCCCAGGAGATCCTGCGGCGGCTGCACACCGCCCTGCGCCCCACCCGGGGAGCCGCGATCGGCGTGGCCCAGGTGGACACGGTGAAGGGGGAACTCGCCTTCGCCGGGGTCGGCAACATAGGGGCCCGGCTGCGCACCTCCCACGGGTGGACGTCGCTGGTGTCGCACCCGGGGATCGTCGGGGCGTACTTCCCCGCGCATGTCCCCTTGCGCCGGGCGCCCTGGCACCGCGACAGTCTGCTCGTGCTGCACAGTGACGGGCTGCCCAGCCGCTGGACCCCGCCCGAGGACCCCCGGCTGCTCGCCCACGATCCGTCGGTGCTGGCCGCGACCGTCCTGCGGGACGCCGGCAGCCCCGCCCGCCCCCTCCGCGACGACACCAGCGTCGCCGTACTGGCCCCGGACCCGCGCCCATGACCACGACCTGCGACACCTGGACCCTGAACGGCCCCGTCGACGCGGCCCGTGCCCGTGCCCTGCTGGCGCGGCTCACGGCGGACGCGGGGGTGCCGGCGCGGGACCGCGCCCGTTTCCTCGCCGCGCTGACCGCCCTGCTGCGGCCCTGCCGGGAGGGGCGGCGGCAGCGGCTGACCGTGACCGCCGGGCAGGACCTGCACATCGCGCTGGACGGCACCGAGCCCTGGCGGCACACGCTGGCCTGTTCCGCTCCCCTGCCCCGGCCGCTGCCCCGGCCGGACGACCTGGCCGAGGCGGACCTCGCCGAGGCGCTGCTCGGCGCGGGCGAGGACACCGCCGTCGTCCTGGCCGGTCTGGACGAGGCGGAGGAGCTGGTCCGGTTCCACCGCGAGGAGCTGCACCAGACCAACCAGGGCGTGCTCGCGCTGCACGCGGAGCTGGAGGCGGCCGCGCTGGCGCAGCGGGAGCTGCTGGACGCCGAGCGGGCGGCGCGCGCGGAGGCGGAGAACGCCCGGCGGCTGCTGACCTTCCTCGCCGACGCCAGCGCGTCCCTCAACGCCTCCCTCGACCACGAGGACATCCTGCGCCGGCTGCCCAAGCTCCTCGTGCCGGAGTACGCCCGGCACGTGGACGTATGGCTGGTGGACGACGAGCGGACCCCGCCGGCCGAACGGGCCGCGGCCGCGGTGACGGCGGCCCGCACCGGGCGCCCCCAGCACGCGGGGCCGCGGCCCGGCGGGCTGCCCGGGGTGGACGATCTGCCGGCCTCGGCGCTCTCCCCCGACCGGCCGCTGCTGTGCCTGCCGCTCGGCGCGCGCACCGCGCAGGGTGTGCTGACCCTCTCGGCGCCCGGCGAGCGGTTCGCGCCGGACACCGCCGTGATGCTGCTGGAGCTGGCCCGGCGGGCGGGCATCGCGCTGGACAACGCCCGCCAGTACGAGCAGCACCGGGACGTCGCCGAGGCTCTCCAGCGCGCCCAGCTCACCGAGTTGCCGGACACAACGGGGCTCGCCCTCGCGGCCCGCTATCTGCCCGCCACGCACGGCCTGAACATCGGCGGCGACTGGTACGACGCGTTCCCGGGGCCCGACGGCAGTGTGCTGGCGGTGATCGGGGACGTCACCGGGCACGGGCTGCGGGCCGCGGTGATCATGGGCCAGTTGCGTACCGCGCTGCGCGCCTACGCGGTCGAGGGCAACGGGCCCGCCCGCATCCTCACCCTGCTGCACCGGATGCTGCGCCATCAGCAGCCGGAGCTGTACGCGACCTGTGCCATCGCCCGGTTCACACCGGGTGAGCCCGGAGTGGTGTGGGCGGCGGCCGGGCATCCGCCCGCGCTGGTGCGCGGGCCCGGGGGCGAGGTGCGGGTGCTGGACGCCAAGCCGGGGATCATGCTCGGGGTCCCGGTGCCCTACGAGTACGAGGAGCACCACGAGGAGTTGCCGGCCGGTGCCACGCTCGCGCTCTACACGGACGGTCTGGTGGAGCGCCGCTCCGCCGGGATCGACGCGGGCATAGAGCGGCTGGCGACCGCGCTGGGCACGCTCGGCGCGGCGGAGCTGGAGCGGTTGGACGGGGCGGCCGACGCGCTGCTCGAACCGATGCTGCGGGACTCCGAACACGACGACGACATCTGTCTGTTGCTCTGCCGCACCGCCGTCTGACGCGCCCGTGCGCCGGTACCCGGGACGGGGAACCGGCGCACGGGCGTGCGCTCACTGGTTGACGCAGGTGTTCCCGGCGGCCGGGTTCAGCAGCCCGATGATGTCGATGCTGTCACCGCAGACGTTGACGGGGATGTGGATCGGGACCTGGATGACGTCCCCGGACAGGAGACCCGGGCTGCCGACGGCCGTGCCGGTCGTCGGGTCGGGGTCGGCCGCGAAGGCGCTGGCGGTGCCGCCCAGCGCAAAGACGCCTGCGAGTACGGCCGTTGTGGCGATGCTGCGGATACGCATGAATCTGCCTTACTGGTCGAGCGGTAGGGACAAGCACCATCACACCCGGCCCCCGGGGGCTTCGCCTCTCCGGATACGCCGACGGGGTGGCCCCCTTCGGAGGGAACCACCCCGTGCCGGGGCCGGTGTCTGCTCAGGCGGCGGACGGGAAGCGCTCCCAGACCCGGTGCGCGCCCAGCAGCCCGACGAGTTGCCGGAGCACCGCGCTCGCGTCGTCGCCGACGATCACCCCGGGGGCGTCGAGCGGGATGCCGGCGGCCTCCAGTGACTCCTGGCCGCCCTTGGCGGCGCCGATGGCCTTGCCGTGCCGGTAGGCCTCCGTCAGCAGCAGCCCCACCCGGGGGTCGGCGGTGGACGGGACGGAGGGCAGCCCGGCCTTGGCGTCGCGGGCGCCGTACGCGTCCTCGCCGACGCCCGGGATGCCCGCCACCAGCAGGGTGTCGAACTCCACGGAGCGGGCGGTGGCATAGGTCCGCTGCACGGTCAGGGCGCCGTCGCCGGAGCCGAGTTCGCCGCCCTTGGGCGCGATGACGAGGGGGACCATGCCGCCGTCCAGCACCGCCCGGCGGACGGCCGCCACGCCGTCGAGGTCGCCGTCCTCGCCGGTGATGATGCCGACGGTCCGGCCGTCGGTGGGCCAGGTGCGGCCGAGCTGGGACAGGGCGGGGCTGGGCTCGACGTCCGCGAGCGGCCCGGTGGGCTCGGGGGCGGTCAGACCGAGCCCGTCGGCGACGCCCGCGCACAGCTCGGGGTCGATGTTGGCGAGGACCTGCAACGCCCTTTTCCGGATGGCCTGTTCGTAGCACTTGGCAAGCTCGAAGGTGTAGGCGCCGATGATGTGCTCGCGCTCCACCGGGCTCATGCTGAGCCAGAACCGGCGCGGCTGGCTGAAGTGGTCGGCGAACGACTCCGGCGCCGCGCGGACCTTGGTCGCCTCCGGCACCCGTACCGGCGCCTCGACATAGGCGCCCAGGTCGGCGCCCGCGGTGAACGGGCAGCCGCCGTCGAGGGAGTTGGGGCGGTAGGGGGCGACGCCCCGGTGCACGGCGGTCTGGTGGAGGCCGTCGCGCAGCATGTCGTTGACGGGTGCGTGCGGCCGGTTGATCGGGATCTGCGGGAAGTTGGGGCCGCCGAGTCGGGTGATCTGGGTGTCCAGGTAGGAGAAGAGCCGGCCGGCCAGCAGCGGGTCGTCGGTGATGTCGATGCCGGGGACGAGGTGGCCGACGTGGAAGGCGACCTGCTCGGTCTCGGCGAAGAAGTTCGAGGGGTTGCGGTCGAGGGTGAGCAGCCCGATCGGCTGCACCGGGGCCAGTTCCTCGGGGACGATGTTCGTCGGGTCCAGCAGGTCGATGCCCTCGAAGGTCTGGTCGGGGGTGTCGGGGAAGACCTGGATGCCGAACTCCCATTCGGGGTGGGCGCCCGCCTCGATCGCGTCGGCGAGGTCCCGGCGGTGGAAGTCGGGGTCCACGCCGCTGATGATCTGTGCCTCCTCCCACACCAGGGAGTGCACGCCCAGCTTCGGCTTCCAGTGGAACTTCACCAGGGTGGTCTCACCGGCCGCGTCGACCAGGCGGAAGGTGTGGACGCCGAAGCCCTCCATGGTGCGCAGGGAGCGCGGGATGCCCCGGTCGGACATGTTCCACAGGGTGTGGTGGGTGGCCTCGGTGTGCAGGGTGACGAAGTCCCAGAAAGTGTCGTGGGCGCTCTGTGCCTGCGGGATCTCCCGGTCGGGGTGCGGTTTGCCCGCGTGGATGACGTCCGGGAACTTGATCGCGTCCTGGATGAAGAAGACCGGGATGTTGTTGCCGACCAGGTCGAAGACGCCCTCGCTGGTGTAGAACTTCGTGGCGAAGCCGCGGGTGTCGCGGACGGTGTCGGCGGAGCCCCGGGAGCCGAGGACCGTGGAGAAGCGTACGAACACCGGGGTCTCGACGTCCTCGGCGAGGAAGGCGGCCTTGGTGACGTTCGCCGCCGTGCCGTAGCTGCGGAAGACGCCGTGGGCGGCGGAGCCGCGGGCGTGCACCACGCGCTCCGGGATGCGCTCGTGGTCGAAGTGCATCACCTTCTCGCGCAGATGGTGGTCCTGGAGGAGGACCGGGCCCCGGGGGCCCGCCTTCAGGGAGTGGTCCGTGTCGGCGAGGCGGGTGCCCTGCGCGTTGGTGAGGTAGCTGCCGCTCTGGGCCATCCGGGCCTGGTCGGCGCCGGTGGGCTGGCCGGTCGGCGAGACGGTGTCCGGGCCGGTCTGGTCGGGCTTGGGGGGCAGCGGCTCACGGGCCCCGACCGGCTCGGCGACCGGCGGCGACTCGGTGCCCGGCTTGCCGGGGATGCCCTCTTCCGGCCCCTTGCCCGCGCCTTTCAGGGCGTCCGCCGCTCGCTTCAGGGGATTCTTCTCGCTCATCAGTTCCATTCCTTCGCTGATCACGGGACGGGGTCCGGCGCGGCGGGACGCGATGGCCGAACCATTGCGGCCAGGAGTGAGCAAAGGGGGGGTGGGCCGGCCGTGTACCGAGGTCCCCGGGCCGGGGCGTCCGAAGCCGGGAATCGGGGGATCACCGGCCGGGGTGAAGTCGGACCGTCTCCCGTCGCGTTGCCGGGACAGCTGGCCCGCCGGACGCGCTGGTCCGGTCCCGGGGACCGCTCGGGCAGGGTCAAGTCCCCCTTGCCGAGGGCGTGTTCGTCAGGGGCCGGCTTCTTGACCCGGGAAAGGGCAGCACCCGGCCGCCCGCATACGACACCCTAGGGGCCGGCCCGGTCCGGCGCAGGTCGACAGGGCCGGTCAGGCACGGCTCGGGACCGGTCGGGTGGTACGGGCTCCGGTGCGGTCCGGGGTTCGGCCGTGGGCGGCGGCACGCTCGGCGGGCACCTGTTCGGCGGAGAGCGGGGCGCCGGAACACAGGAGCGCAGGGTGCCCGGGGCGCGCGGGCGCTCCGGGCACACAGTGGGTCCCGGGACCGGACCGGTGGAACCGCCCGGTCCCGGGGTGTGGCGGGTTACGGGAAGGACGTCACCTTGGAGGGGACGGTGCTGGTTCCCGAGGTGGCCGCTCCGGTGTTGTTCACGACGTGGGCGTACTGGCCGTTGCCGCCGAGGGAGATCACCAGGAGGTCGTGCAGCTTGATGCCGGGTCCCGTCGGCACCTGGAAGCCGTGGGCCTGCACGATCGAGGGGTCGGCCGTGTAGTTGCAGTAGCTGCCCAGGCCCCAGGCCTCGTGCGTGGTGACCGAGTCGTCGACCTTGTAGGCCGCGTAGCCGGTGATGCCGTCGTGGGTGATGGCGGCGGCGTTCGGGGCGTCGTACGCCTTCTCGTTCTGGAAGAAGATGGTCCTCCCGCGCTCTCCGCTCCAGTAGACGTCGTACTTGTTGAAGTGTTCGACGAACAGGCCGGTGGCGAGGACGTCGTCGCCGTTGACCCGCAGACCGTAGTCGGCGCGGTTGGTGGTCCAGCCGACGCCGCTGCCGTGGTCGGCGCGCCAGATCCAGGTGTGGTCGATGATCGTGTCGTCGCTGTTGACCACCAGCGAGTTGGTGGCGAGGCCGGGTCCGGCGCCGCCGATGCGGAAGAACACGTCCTGCACGGTGGTCGGGTTCGCGGCGTGGTCGGCGCTCGCGCCGGGGTCGCCGATGCGCAGGAGCGTGTCGGAGTTGACGGATCCGGCGTCGATCAGCAGACCGGCCAGCTTGACGCCGTCGACGTCGGAGACGTGCATGGCGTCGACGCCGTTGTCCGGGACCAGGGTGGCGAGCCCGAGGCCGAGGACCACGGTGTTCGCGCGGGTCACGTTGATGGTCTGGTCGAGGTGGTAGACGCCCGGGGTGAACAGGAGGTTGAGGCCCTGGGCGAGGGCCGCGTTGATGGTGGCCGCGGTCGCGCCCGGCTTGACGACGTAGAACTGGTCGAGCGGGAGGGAGGTGCCCGGCGTGTTCGGCCAGGAGACACCGCGGGCGTTGGTGCGCTTGGACGGGACGAACACCTTGTACGTGGAGCCGTCCAGGTACAGGAACGGCTTCTCGCGGGAGACGGGCGTGTTGTCCAGCGTGGTGTACGGGCCGCTGTCGAAGTTGGTGGCGGGCGCGCCCTGGACGCCGGAGAAGGTCATGTTCCACACGCCGTTGGTCCAGCCGCCGACCGAGCTGTCGCGGGTGTACCACTGCTGCTGGGAGTACGGGCCGACCGTGCCGTCGATCTTCGAGTCGGCGATGTAGCCGCCGGAGGCCCAGCCATAGCCGTTCGGGGCGAGGTTGAGGCCGCCCTCGACGTGGATGCGGCGGAAGGGCGCGGCCTGGGCGACGGCCCAGCGGTCGTCCCCGTTGGAGGGCCTGATGGCGAGGTTCTCGGCCGAACGCCAGAAGTTCTGGGTGGCGTTGCCGTTGAACCAGCCCGCGTCCACGGTGACATCACCGTTGATCTGGGTGTCGTCCGGGTTGAGGCCGAGGCCGGAGATCGAGGTGTAGAAGCCGATCTGGGCGTTGATGTTGTTGTAGGTGCCGGGCTTGAGCAGGAACTGGTAGCGGCCGGTGCCGAACTGGGCGGATTCCTGCTGGGCGAAGACGGAGTCGAACTTCTGCTGGAGGTTCGGCGTGGAGGGGTCGACGACGATGACGTTCGGCCCGAGGTCGCCGCCGCCCTGCACGGGCGGGGTGCCGGTGGTGCCGGTGTGCACGGCGACCTCCCACAGGGAGTAGCCGTAACCGGTGCCGCGGGCGGTGCCGTAGACGCGCACGTACCGGCCGGAGCCGCTGACGTCGTAGGAGGCGGTGCCGCCGGTGGCGCCTGTGACGCTCTTGAGGGTGCTCCAGTTCTGGCCGTCGGTGGACGTCTGGATCTGGAAGTTCTTGCCGTAGGCGGCCTCCCAGTTCAGATCCACCTTGCACAGGTCCTGGACGGAGCCGAGGTCGACCTGGACCCACTGCGGGTCGGACGCCTGGCTCGACCAGCGGGTGCCGGTGTTGCCGTCGAAGGCGGCGGAGGCGGGGGTGCCGGCGTTCTCGGTGGAGGAGGCGGCGGCCGGCTTGCCCTGGGCCGCGTTCGCCGTGCCGCAGCTGGGCTGCGCGGTGTCGGTGCTGCCGTACACCTGGAACTCCCAGAGGGAGTAGCCCCATTGGGTGGCGCGGTGCACGCCGAGCATCCGGACGTAGCGGCCCTGGCCGGAGACGTCGAGGGTGTCGTTGCCGCCGTCGGAGCCGGTGACGGACTTCAGGTCGGTCCAGTTGACGGCGTCCTTCGATATCTGGACCTTGTAGTCCTTCGCGTACGCGGCCTCCCAGTCGAGGACGACGCGCGAGACGGAGGCGGTGGCGCCGAGGTCGACCTGGAGCCACTGGGCGTCGGTGGCGGCGGAGGACCAGCGGGTCCCGGTGTCGCCGTCCACGGCGTCGGCCGCGGTGGTGCCGTAGTTCTCCTCGGAGGAGGCGGTGGCCGTCTTCCCCTGGGACAACGGCGTGTCGGCCGCGACGGCCCGGCCGTGGCCGAGGGGCAGGGTGATCAGCGCGGCCATGGCGGCCAGCGCGACACCCGCGGATCGGAATCTCATATGCGGCTCCCTGAAGACAGGTGGGTGAACCTCGATCGCTCACTACTTAGTTCACGTTTTGATTTAAGTGGCGAGACGGATGCCGCACAAGCCTTCGGGAGCCGAACGTTTCCGCGTGCCGCTCGGGGCGTCGCGTCACGTCCCTTTTCGCCCCTGCCGCCCGGCCATCGCGAGGGGGCCGACCAGCCGGCGGCGAGGCCGGCCTCGGTGGCGAAGTGCCTGGCGCCCTTCTCGTGGCGCGCGAGCCGTCCGCCGTAGAGGTCGCGTACGACGGCGGCGCCCGCCCGGGCCGCGGTCGCGGCCGGGCGGGCGTCGGATTCCCCGTGGGTGGATCGTCGTCCGCGCGGCCAATGCCTCACTCGTGCGCGGGCCCTTGGAGGTCAGCTTCGTACCGGGGTGAGCGCGAGGGTCTGCTCGGCGGCGGTGCGGCCACGGCCGACGGCGCTGTGGGTGGGGTCGGTCCAGGTGCGCACCGGGACGGTCTCCGCGCCGCGCCCGGGGTCGGCGGACAGGCCGAGGACGAGGCCGCTGTAGCGGTTGACGAGGTGGAAGGCGCCGGCCGGGGAGGCGTCCGGGATCAGGAACCACTGCTGTCCGGCGGCCGGGCTCTTCCCGCGCTGCGGGGTGACGGCCGGCCGGGTGCCCCAGGCGCGGTCCCCGGTCCTGGTGGAGTCGACGCCGAGCAGGGCGCCGGTGGCCGCGTTGGCCACGGTGTAGGCGCCGTCGCCGGTGGGCCGGAAGGTCCAGGTGGCGCGGGCCGAGGAGGCGGACCGGGCCGCGGTGGTGGAGGAGGCGCCGGGGTTCTGGGCGAGGACGCGGCCGGTGCCCGCGGCGATCCGGTAGCGGTGCCCGGTGGCCACGGGCGGGGCCGCGGGCGTGGTGGAGTCGAGGGTGAGGTCGACGTACTCGCCGTCGGCGCCGTGCGCGCAGCCGAAGGCGCAGTACGAGCGGACGGTCCTGCCCACGATCGAGGAGCTGGTGCGGTTCGCGCCGTCGAGGAACCAGCGGTACCAGGAGGCGTTCGTGTAGCCGCCGGTGTCGCCGATCAGGTGCCACTTCTGGGTGGCGAGGTCGTCGGTGGCGTAGAGGTGCTGCGGCGCGTTCCCGCTCTGGTCGACGGCCTGCGGTTCGCCGATGTACAGCCCGAGGTAGGCGTCGTAGGCGATGTTCATCACGAACAGCGGGGAGGTCGGGGGCGTCTTGCCGGCCGCGATCTGCTCGGCCGTGGTGCCGGTGTTCGCCGGGTCGTACTCGGCGGACGCGGGGGTGTGCCCGGTGGGGTGGTCGGCGTCGACGGGGACGATGTTGCTCTCCTTGCCGCCGGTGCCGGGCTGGGACCAGGCGCCGTCGTACCACTTGCGCCAGGAGCCGGGGGCCATCTTGGCGGCGATCGGGGCGCGGGCGACGTGCTCGTAGAACGCCTTCCAGCCGCCCTTCTTGTCCACGATCCGGGAGCCGTAATAGACGTAGAAGTAGCCGGAGGCGGTGTCCACGAACAGGCGCTGGTCGCCGTCGCCGTAGTCGTACGTCTGGTTCGGGAAGGCGGCCGTGTCCCCGCGCACGGTGCTGAACGGGGACGTGATGACGTGGTCCTCGATGGTCCAGGTGCGGCCCCGGTCGGTGGAGACGGCGTAGTCGACGGCGTCGAAGTGCAGCCCGTCGCCGAAGGGCTGGGGGGTGAACTCGTTGTGGACCAGGCCGTACCAGTCGCCGGTGTCGGGGTCGATCCACACGCCGGACAGGTCGCAGTAGTTCTTCTGGGAGTAGCCCGATCCGGCCGGCGGGTAGCTCGCCTCGCGGCCGGTGGGGCTGTTGTCGCACCGGGCGGTGGTGTCGTCGTTGCGGTCGGCGGGGTCGGACGGGTTCGCCGCGGTGCTCAGCGCGGTGTCGAAGGTGGCGGAGTCGAAGTCGGTGCCGGTGTAGAAGTCCCAGCTGCGCGGGTCGTTCGCGCCGTACAGGGCGGCGGACTGCTGGTAGTGGAAGGTGCCGTCCCGGTCGAGGAAGGGGCTCGCGGGGGTGTCCGTGGGGTACGGGAAGGGCACCGGGATGCCCACGGTGACGGTGTAGGCGGGGGCGGCGGACGCCGGGGAAGCGGTGGCGCCGCCCAGGACGAGGGCGACGGCCGCGGCCGCGGCGCCGCCCGCTCTGCTCAACAGTCGCACGGATGCTCCTCGTTGCCGAAGGTGATGCCGGAGGGGATACCGGCGGGCCGGTCCCACGGAACGATCAACCCCCGGCGGTGTCCCGGCAATGGACTCCCGTGCGCCGCCTCTTGCACTTTCGCGCGCGGACCGGCCCGCTCAGCCCTCCTCGGACAGCGGTGTGTCCCAGGCCAGTCGGCGGATCAGCGCGTCGTCCCGGTGGTCGGGGCGGTGGTCCGGCCCGGCGGGGCGGGCGGGGGCGTGGGTGCCTCGGGAGATGCCGCCGCTGACGGTGATGTTGTGCTCCACCCGCGGGCGCCGGTGCCGCTCGTACGCCGCGAACGCGCGGGCGGTGTCCGGCAGATCGCGCAGCGCCTTGGCGAGCACGACGGCGTCCTCCAGCGCCGTCGAGGCGCCCTGCCCGGTGGCCGGGGACGCCGCGTGGGCCGCGTCGCCGACGAGCAGCACCCTGCCGGTGTGCCAGCGGGCGCCGAGCGGCATCTCGGTGGCGTTGGTGACCATGACGGGGCCCGGGCAGGCGGCGACCAGCGCGGCGGCGGGTGTGCTGTCCTTCCGCAGCAGGGGCAGCAGTTCCTCGCGCGGTACGGCGCTGCGCGCGCCCGGCCCCCGCTCGGGCAGCGGATCGCCGCCGACGCGCGCGAACCAGTACGCCTCCCCCGTCGGCGCCTGCGCGTACCCGAAGGCGCTCTCGCTGCCGCGCACCATGGTGATGACGCCGCCGGCCGCCGTGCCCGGGGTGCCGGGTGTGCGGCCGTAGAAGACGCGCTGTCCCGCGTAGCCGGGCCGGATCTCGGGGCTGAGGGCGCGGCGGACGGCGGAGTTCACGCCGTCGGCGCCGATCAGCAGGTCGCCGGTGGCGGTACTGCCGTCCGCGAAACGCGCGGTGACGCCGTACGGCCCGTCGGTCACCGAGGTCAGCCGGGCGCCGTGGGTGAGGCGGATGCCGCGCGCCGAAACCTCCTGCTGGAGCGCGGAGTTCAGCTCGCCGCGGCGCAGACAGCGGTAGCGCAGATCGGGTTCGGCGACCTCGCCGAGCGGGACATGGGCCAGTTCGGCGCCCGCCGCGTCCAGCAGCCGCAGCGAAGTCAGCGGAAAACCGATGGCCGTCACGGCCCGGGTGGCGTCCAGCTGGGCCAGGGCGCGCATGCCGGTGCTCGCCAGGGTGAGGAAGGCGCCGATGTCCTGGTCCGCGCCGGAGTGCGCCTCGAAGACGCGCACGTCGAAGCCCGCGCGGCGCAGGCCCAGGGCGGCGGCGCTGCCCGCGATGCCGCCGCCGATCACCAGGACCCTGATCGCTTCCGTACCGGTCATGTGCCGCTCCCCATGCCGACAGTGGTGACGACCATCCAAGTACAGCCGTGGGGCGTGGGCGGCGGGTGGGGCACGGATCCGGACAGGGGCGGGACAGGGGCGGCCGTCCCGCCCTCGCGCGCCGGCGGGTGCCGGGAGTGCCCCGGGAGCCGCCCGCCGGGGCGTGGTGTGCGCACGACCGCCCCTCGGGGGCAGGCGTTCCGGCGCCCCCAGTGGGTACGGACCCGGCCATGCGGGTGAGTGTGGTGGACGCGGGATCGAACACGGTCCGACTGATGATCGCCGATGTGGAGGGGGGTGTTCCGCTGCCGGTGCACACCGTCAAGTGGAAGCTGCGCCTGTCCGAACAGGTCGGCGTGGACGGCACGATCGGTGAGGAGGCGGTGGAGCGGCTGGTGGCGGCGGTGGCCGAGGCGGGCGACACGGCGCTGCGGTGGAAGGCCGCGGGGCCGCTGGCGTTCGCCACCACCGTGGTACGGGGCGCGCCGAACCGGACGGAGGTGCTGGAGCGGGTGGCGGCCGGCACCGGGATCCGGATGTGCACCCTGCCGGGCGAGACCGAGGCCGAGCTGACGTTCCTGGCGGCCCGCCGCTGGCTCGGCTGGAACGCGGGCCCGCTCGCGCTGCTCGACATCGGCGGGGGCTCGCTGGAGGTGGCGTTCGGGCGGGGCCGGCTGCCCGACTTCGCGGCCTCGCTGCCGCTGGGCGCGAGCCGGCTGACCCGGGAGTACCTGGATGTGCAGGACCCGCCCGGGGCGGGCGAGTTGAAGGAGCTGCGCCGCCGGATCCGGCACGAGCTGCGGGACGTGGCGGCGCGGATACGGTGGGAGTCGCCGCGCACCGCCGCGGTCAGCTCCCGTACGTTCCAGCAGCTGGCCCGGCTGTGCGGGGCCGCGCCGGGGCGGTTCGGCCCGTTCGAGCCGCGCGCGCTGCGGCGCCGGGACCTGCGCGAGGCGGCGCGCACCCTGGCCGCGCTGCCCGCCGCCGAGCGCGCCCAGTTGCCCGGCATCTCCGCGCCGCGTGCCGCGCAGAGCCTGGCCGGTGCCGTCGTCGGGCACACGGCCCTGAAGCTGATGGGGCTGCGCCGGGCCGTGGTCTGCCCGTGGGCGATCCGCGAGGGCATCCTGCTGCGCTACATCGAGGACGGCGCCGACTGGTGGACGCGGACCGCGGGCGCCTCTCCCCTCGGGGCGTCGTCCTCGGCGGTGTCGCTGCGGAGCGTCGGGCCTTTTGCGTAGCGCGCGGGAGGGTGGCGGGGCCGCCCCTCCCCGGGTCAGCGCGGTTCGCCGATCCGGTCCTGGCCCTGCGCGCGGGTGCGCAGGGCGCCCGCCGTCCGCAGCAGGCGGTCGGCGGGTTCGCGCAGCCGGGGGTGGGCCAGCACGGTGTTGCGCAGGCCGCGTGCGGGGCCGCGCCACAGGCGGTGGGCGAGCGCCACCGGGTGCGGCCGGGTCAAGAAGCCCTCCCCGACCCGCAGTTCGCGGGTCTTCAGCCAGTCCTTGTACTCCTTGTCGCCGCGCCCGAGGTCCACCACGGCGACCCCGTGCCGGGAGGCGGCCTCGGCGGTGCGCAGATGCATCATCAACCCCGGTGAGTAGCGGTGCAGTTCGGGGTCGTACGCGGTGAACCAGGCCGCCAGTACCGTGCTGGACCGGGGCCCGAAGTGGGCGGCGACCGGGCGGTCCCCGGCGTAGAGCACCGACAGCACACCGGTGCAGTGCGGCGCGCGCAGGTGGAACAGCTCCTCGACGAGGGCGACGATCCAGGGCCTGGCGAACCGGTCCATGCGCCCGGTCCTGCGGTACTGCGCGGACTTCCAGCGCATGAGGGTGCGCAGCACGTCGGGGTCGCGCTCGTCGAACACGAAGCGCGCCTCGCCGACGTCCCGGCCGAGGCGGCGCTCCTTCTTCAGGGTCGTCTTCGCCTGCCCGGGGTAGGTGCCGCGCAGCCAGGCGGCGTAGTCGCCGTCGCCGGGCCGCACATCGATGACGGGCGAGGCGAAGGTGGCGGTGACGTACGGCTCGAACGGCCGCTGCCCGCCCGCGAGATGGTCGAACTCGAAGCTGCTCAGCTCGCAGGCCCGCAGCAACTCGCCCGTGTCCCAGGTGGTTCCGGGACGGTGTACCAGGGCCTGGCAGTCGGACAGTCCGAGTCCGATCGCCCGGCCGATGCCGAACGGCCCCCGCTCGTACGGCAGGAAGCCGACGTCCCGGCCGTCCTCGCGCAGCACCGCCACCCGGGCGCCGCCCCGGTGCCGGCCGACCGCGAGGGCGAACTCGGGGGCGAGGAAGGGGTTGGCGAACGCGGGCGACTCGTCCATTGCCTCGTGCCAGGCCCGGTGTTGTCCGGGCGTCAGCTCGCCGGTTCCGTGGACGGTGATCTCCACTCGGCTCCCCCGCCTTCCCGCCGCGCTGTGGGCGCCCGGTCCCCCGCCCTGCGCCGCTGCTCAAAACTGGCGAGACAGACGGACCCTGTCAAGGGCGCGCAGGGCGAGGCGGGGGCGGCCGCTCGCTCGCGGACTCCCCGTTCCGCCACGGGGGAAGGCGCCGGCTGGCAGACTCTTCGCTCACCCTGGCCCTCATGAAAGGCGGTACGTCATGACGTCCCCCATCGAGCCCGCCGAGCTGCTGGCCACCATGCCGTTCGCGGCCGGTCTCGGCATCGAGCTGCGGGAGGCCACCGCCGAGCGCACGGTGGGCTCGCTCGCCTGGTCGCCCGAGATGTGCACGGCCGGTGGCGCGCTGCACGGCGGGGCGCTGATGGCGCTGGCGGACAGCGTGGGCGCGGTGTGCGCCTACCTCAACCTCCCCGAGGGAGCGGCCGGCACCTCCACGGTCGAGTCCAAGACCAACTTCCTGCGCGCGCTCACCTCGGGACACGTCCACGCCACGGCCCGGCCGCTGCACCTCGGCGGCACCCTCATCGTGGTGCAGACGGATCTGCGGGACGACCGGGACCGGCTGGTCGGGCAGACCACGCAGACGCAGATCGTGCTGCGCGAGCAGGCCGGCTGAGACACGCGCCGAAGGGGCCGGACCGCGCCGAGGGGCGGGGTCCGGCCCTTTGTCATGTGTGCCGGGAGGCTTTCCATGCGCGCCGGAAGCCTTGTGCTGCGCGCCCGAAGGCTAGTCACGCGTGCCTGAAGGCTTGCCATGCGTTCCGGGAGGCTTGTGATGCGTGCCGGGAGGCGGGGGCCCGGCTCCTGCCGCCCGCGCCCGCGCCACCCCGGAAGGCGCCCCGGATCCGCCCGCGCTATTGACATGAACCTGTGCTTCCTCCGAGTCTTCGTGCGTGAAGTTGCTTGATTCCGCGCATCTTCAAGCACTTCCACGCATGCTCATGTACTCCGCACCGACGCGAGGGGAGCTGTTCCGCCGTGCGAAGACTCCGACACCGGGTGCCGTGGCCGGCCTGGGTGCCACTGGGGCTGGTGACCGCCCTGGCCGGCACCGCGCTGGTCGTCCCGGCGCCCGCCGCGGCCGCCGCCACCGGCGCCGTACTGGACCCCGCCCACAGCAGTGTCAGCTGGCAGAGCCCCGTCTACACCAAGGGCACCGTCGGCGACCCGAAGGACTGCCCCGCCCCCGGCACCGACCCCGACAACAAGGTCTGCGACCGCTTCGACCTGTCCGTCTCGGTACCGGCCGGATACTGGGACGACAACCCCGAGGGCGGCGTCCCGCTGGCCGTCAAGTGGGAGCACCCCACCGACGACTTCGACCTGTACGTGTACGACGACCACGGCACCCAGGTGGCCTCCAGCGCGGGCACCGCCGACCCCGAGGCCACCGTGATCCCGCGGGCGTCGGGGACGTACCACGTGGTGGTCGTGCCGTACGACGTGCACGACAACTCCTTCACCGGCACGGCGTACCTGCCCGCGACCGAGGACGCCGGTGATCTGACGTCCTTCTCGGGCGGCGCCGGCGGCTACACCATCCACGCCGGGCAGCTCACCGCGCGCGCCGACTTCCTGACGGGCGGCCAACTCCGCCTCCAGGCCGACCCGTCGGGCTCGCTGAGCGACCCGGCCGGCACCGAGATCGTGCGCGAGGAGCCGGCCGCGGAGCGGCACACCTCGTCCTTCGACGCGGGCGCCTACTACGGCATCCGGGCGCCCGGGGCCGTGCTGCGCGTGTACAAGAAGCCGCTGCGGTTCGGGCTGTACAAGGCGGACAACCGCACCCGGATCTGGCAGGAGGACAGGCCGCTGCGCTGGTCCACCGGCGGGATGCGGCAGAGCCTCGACCGCGGCGCGAACGAGCAGTTCTTCGGCGGCGGCGAGCAGAACGGCAGCTTCTCGCACCGCGGGCAGACGATGTACGTGTCCAACAGCTTCGACTGGGACGAGGGCGGCTACAACAACTCCCAGCCGTTCTACCTCTCCAGCGCGGGCTACGGCGTCTTCCGCAACACCTTCGCGCCGGGCGTGTACACCTTCGGCGCGCCGGTGACCACCGGGCAGCAGGAACGACGCCTGGACGCCTACTACTTCCTCGGTGACGCCAAGCAAGTCATCGGCAAGTACACGAAGTTGGTGGGCAAGCCGTTCATGCCGCCGGTGTACGGCCTGGAGCCCGGCGACTCCGACTGCTATCTGCACAACGCCAACCGGGGCGAGCGGCACACCCTGGACGCGCTGAAGGTCGCCGACGGCTACACCAAGAACCAGATGCCGCTGGGCTGGATGCTGGTCAACGACGGCTACGGCTGCGGCTACGAGGACCTCCAGCAGACCGCCCAGGGCCTGAACGACCACCACGCCCAGCTCGGCCTGTGGACGCAGGACGGCATCGACAAGCTGGCCGACCAGGTCAAGGCGGGCCAGCGGGTGGCCAAGCTGGACGTGGCGTGGGTCGGCAACGGCTACAAGTTCGCGCTGGACGCCTGCGACGCGGCGAAGAAGGGCATCGAGGACAACAGCGACGCCCGCGGCTTCGTCTGGCTGCCCGTCTCCTGGGCGGGCGCCCAGCGCTGCGGGGTGCTGTGGAGCGGCGACCAGCAGCTGTCCTGGGACTACATCCGCTGGCAGATCCCGACGTACGCCGGGGCGACGATGTCCGGCATCGCCTACGACACGGGCGACGTGGGCAGCATCTACCGCCACGACGCCAAGATGTACGCCCGCGACCTCCAGTGGAAGGCGTTCCTGCCGGCCATCATGACCATGGACGGCTGGGCCACCGACCTGACCACCAAGAAGCCCGCCGATCAGCAGCCGTGGCTGGACGGCGAGCCGTACACCTCCATCAACCGCAAGTACCTCCAGCTGAAGGAGCGGCTGCTGCCGTACATGTACACCCTGTCCGCCGACGCGGCGAAGAGCGGTGTGGGCGCGGTGCGTCCGCTGTGGCTGGAGTACCCGGACGACCCCGGCACCCTGGGCGCGAACGCCAAGTACGAGTTCCTGTCCGGCCCCGACTTCCTGGTCGCGCCGGTCTACCAGGACTCCGACACCCGCGACGGCATCTATCTGCCCAAGGGCACCTGGACCGACTACTGGACCGGCCGCACCTACCACGGCCCGACCACGGTCGACGGCTACCACGCGCCGCTGGACACGCTCCCGCTGTTCGTGCGCGAGGGCGCGATCGTGCCCATGTGGCCGAAGGGCACCACGAGTTGGCAGACCCGGGACCGGCACGAGCTGGACTGGGACCTGTACCCGTCGGCCCACGGCACCAGCCACTACACGCTGTACGAGGACGACGGCGTGACCCGTGACTTCGCCAAGGGCGCGGCCGCCGCCCAGCGGGTCTCCCTGCACCGGGACGCGCACGGGACGACCGTGTCCGTCGGCGCCAGCAAGGGCGCCTACCGGGGCAAGGTGGCCGCCCGGACGTACCGGTTCACCGTGCACGGCGGCTCCGCGCCCGCGCGGGTTCTGGTGAACGGCCGTCAACTTCCCCGCTCCGCCTGGTCGTTCGATCCGGCCATCCACGTCACGACGATCACCACGGCGAGCCTGCCGCTGGACCGGGGCTTCGGTCTGCGATTGGTCGACAAACAGTAAAGGGATCGTATGGTCTAGTCCAAAGAGCAGGTTGGTCTAGGCCAACTTATTGACGTGGCCGCAACAGCTCCCGGAGGGTGGGGGCTCCTCCCCCACCCGGGTCTCTCCCCACCCTCTGGAGGCACGCAGTGAGACGTCTTCACGCCTGTCTGAGCGCGGCGGCAGCCGTCGTGCTCGCCGCCGCGGGCACCACCGCCCTGGTCGCGGCCAACGCCTCGGGCGCCACTCCCCAGGACGCCCTGAGCAACCGCTGGTACGCGGCCGCCCCCTATCTGATGCCGCTGGACAACGACCCGCCGGACCCGGCCGCCATCATGGACGCCACCGGCCTCAAGGCGTTCCAGCTGGCCTTCGTGCTGGCCCCCAACGGCGGCGGCTGCTCGCCCACTTGGGGCGGTACGGCACCCGTCTCCTCGGACACCGCCGTGCAGTCGATGATCAACACCATCCGCGCCAAGGGCGGCGACGTGTCCGTCTCCATCGGCGGCTACGGCGGCACCAAGCTCGGCCAGGCCTGCGCGGACGCGGCGTCCACGGCGGCGGCGTACCAGCAGGTGATCACCAAGTACGGCCTGCACGCCATCGACTTCGACCTGGAGGAGCCGGAGTACGAGAACACCGCGGCCATCAAGAACGAGATCGGCGCGGCGAAGATCCTCCAGCAGAACAACCCGGGCCTGTACGTCTCCGTGACGACGGCCGGCACGGCGGACGGCACCGGCTGGTTCGGCAAGCAGATGCTCCTGGAGGCGAAGTCGCAGGGGTTCACCCCGAACAACTTCTCCATCATGCCCTTCGACGGCGGCTTCAACGGGGCGGCGAGCCAGACCAGCGCGCTGACCAACTTCAACTCGGTCCTCCAGTCCACCTTCGGCTGGGACGCGGCCACCGCCTACGCCCACGAGGGCTTCTCCGGCATGAACGGCCGCAGCGACACCGGCGAGATCTTCGGCCAGAGCGACTTCCAGACCGTGCTGGACTACGCGACCAGCCACCACATGGACCGCTTCACCTTCTGGTCGCTCAACCGCGACCGCCAGTGCAGCCCGCCCGACAACGGGGGCCGTACGTCCGGGACTTGTTCGAGCGTGGCGCAGAGCGACTGGGACTTCGCGAAGTACTCGGTGAAGTTCGCGGGCGTCACCCCGCCGACCGGCACCCCCACCCCCACCCCGACGCCGACCCCGACCTCGTGCAAGCCCGCGTGGAACTCGTCCACCGCGTACACGGGCGGCACCGAGGTGTCGTACGGCCAGCACAACTGGAAGGCCAAATGGTGGACCCAGAACGAGGTGCCCGGCGCCTCCACCTGGGGGCCCTGGCAGGACGAGGGCGCCTGCTGATCCCGCGCCCGCCCCGTGGCCGGGGACGCGTCCGGTGCTCGTCGCACCGGACGCGTCCCCGGCCGTCCGGCCGTCCCGGAACCGGTCCGTCCGCATGACACACGGTGCGACCTGCGCGACTGGTGGAATACGCCAAGTGGCCGTAGCGTCGAGGTGACCTGCTCGGACACGGGACGAACGGTGGGAGCGGCCATGCGCGGATCAGTGGTGGGAACGGCGGTGACCCTGGCGGCAGCGGCTCTGCTGACGGCGGGGACGACGACGGCTTCGGCCAGTCCGCCGACCGCGTCCGTGTCGCCGACGGCACGGGCCGGGGACCGGGTGCTGGTGGACTGCTTCTCCCACCGCAATGTGCGCCCCACGGACTTCATCCTGGCCTGCGGTGACGGCAACAGCCGGCTCAAGGGCCTCAACTGGACCTCTTGGGGCGCTGGCGGCGCCACGGGCACGGGCACGAACTGGGTGAACGACTGCAAGCCGTACTGCGCGGCCGGCACCTTCCACCCCTACCCGGTGGTCATCCGGCTCAGCGGCGGCACACAGTGGAAGAAGCACCCGTCCTTCGACCGCTTCACCCAGCTGACCGTGACCTACAGCGGCGCACGGCCGCAGGGGTTCCAGCACGTGATGTCGTACCCGCTCTGGGACGGCCCCACGGCGCCGCAGGGCTGAGCACACGGAAGCGGCCGAGTCCGGTTGAGGACTCGGCCGCCTTCGCGCGATCTCAGCCGATCTCGACCAGCAGGTCACCGCCCTCCACCTGCTGGATCCGGTTGATGGCCAGCCGGGACACCCGGCCCGCCTTCGGGGCCGTGATCGCGGCCTCCATCTTCATCGCCTCGATGGTGGCGACGGTGACCCCGGCCGCCACCTCGTCGCCCTCGGCCACGGAGAGCGTCACCACACCGGCGAACGGCGCGGCCACATGGTTCGGGTTCGAACGGTCGGCCTTCTCCGTCACCGGCACGTCCGAGGCGGCCGCCCGGTCCCGTACCTGGATGGGCCGCAGCTGGCCGTTGAGCGAGGACATCACCGTGCGCATACCGCGCTCGTCGGCCTCGCCGATCGCCTGCAGCTCGATCAGCAGCCGCACCCCGGGCTCCAGATCGACGGCGTACTCCTTGCCCGGGCGCAGACCGTAGAAGAACGCCTTGCTGTCCAGGACGCTGGTGTCGCCGTACGACTGCCGGTGGCTGTCGAACTCCCGGGTGGGCGCCGGGAACAGCAGCCGGTTCAGGGTCGCCCTGCGGTCCTTGGCCAGGCCCTCGCGGTCCTCGGCGGACAGCTCGGGCACCGGCTTGGCCGCGGCGCGGCCCTGGAGCGCCTTGGTGCGGAACGGCTCCGGCCAGCCGCCGGGCGGGGTGCCCAGCTCCCCGCGCAGGAAGCCGATCACCGAGTCGGGGATGTCGAACCGGTCGGGGGTCTGTTCGAAGTCCTTGGGGGAGACCCCGGCGCCCACCAGATGCAGCGCGAGGTCGCCGACCACCTTGGAGGACGGGGTGACCTTGACGAGCCGGCCGAGGATCCGGTCGGCGGCGGCGTACATCGCCTCGATGTCCTCGAAGCGGTCGCCGAGGCCGAGCGCGACGGCCTGGGTGCGCAGGTTGGACAGCTGGCCGCCCGGGATCTCGTGGTCGTAGACCCGCCCGGTCGGAGCGGCGAGGCCCGCCTCGAACGGGGCGTAGATCCGGCGCACGCCCTCCCAGTACGGCTCCAGGTCGCCGACCGCCTTGAGGTCGAGGCCGGTGGGCCGCTCGGAGTGGTCGGTGGCGGCCACGATCGCGGACAGCGACGGCTGCGAGGTCGTCCCGGCCATGGAGGCGACCGCGCCGTCCACCGCGTCCGCGCCCGCCTGGATCGCGGCGAGGTAGGTGGCGAGCTGGCCGCCCGCGGTGTCGTGGGTGTGCAGATGCACGGGCAGGTCGAACTCGCGGCGCAGCGCCGAGACCAGGGTGGCGGCGGCCGGGGCGCGCAGCAGTCCGGCCATGTCCTTGATCGCGAGGACATGGGCGCCCGCGTCGACGATCTGCTCGGCGAGCCGCAGGTAGTAGTCGAGGGTGTAGAGCCGCTCGCCGGGGTCGCTCAGGTCGCCGGTGTAGCAGAGGGCGACCTCGGCGACCGCCGTCCCGGTCTCGCGCACGGCCTCGATGGCGGGGCGCATCTGGCCGACGTCGTTGAGGGCGTCGAAGATGCGGAAGATGTCGATGCCGGTGGCGGCGGCCTCCTGTACGAAGGCGTCGGTGACCTCCGTCGGGTACGGCGTGTAGCCGACGGTGTTGCGGCCGCGCAGCAGCATCTGGAGGCAGATGTTGGGCACGGCCTCGCGCAGGGCCGCCAGCCGCTCCCAGGGGTCCTCGGCGAGGAAGCGCAGGGCGACGTCGTAGGTGGCGCCGCCCCAGCACTCCAGGGACAGCAGCTCGGGCAGGGTGCGGGCGACGACCGGGGCGACGGCCAGCAGGTCCTTGGTGCGCACCCGGGTGGCGAGCAGCGACTGGTGGGCGTCGCGGAAGGTGGTGTCGGTGACCCCGATCGTCGGCGACTCGCGCAGCCGGCGGGCGAAGCCCTCGGGGCCGAGTTCCACGAGGAGTTGGCGCGATCCGGCGGGCGGCTCGGCGGCGGCCGGCACCGGCAGCTTGGTCAACGGGTCGAACAGGTCGGGCCGTTCGCCGTGCGGTTTGTTCACCGTGACATCGGCGAGGAAGGTGAGCAGCTTGGTGCCGCGGTCCGCGGAGGAGCGGGCGGTGAGCAGATGCGGGCGCTCCTCGATGAACGAGGTGGTGATCCGCCCGGCCTGGAAGTCCGGGTCGTCCAGCACGGCCTGGAGGAAGGGGATGTTGGTGGACACCCCGCGGATGCGGAACTCGGCGACGGCGCGCCGGGCGCGGCCGATGGCGGCCTTGAAGTCCCGTCCCCGGCAGGTGAGTTTCACCAGCATCGAGTCGAAGTGGGCGCTGATCTCCGTACCGGCGTGGGTGGTTCCGCCGTCGAGGCGGATGCCGGAGCCGCCCGGCGAGCGGTAGGCGCTGATCCTGCCGGTGTCCGGGCGGAAGCCGTTGGCGGGGTCCTCGGTGGTGATACGGCACTGGAGCGCGGCCCCGTGCAGGGTGATCGTCTCCTGGGCGAGGCCGAGGTCGGCGAGGGTCTCGCCGGCGGCGATCCGCAGCTGCGCCTGGACCAGGTCGACGTCCGTGACCTCCTCGGTGACGGTGTGCTCGACCTGGATGCGGGGGTTCATCTCGATGAAGACGTGGTTGCCGTCCCGGTCGAGCAGGAACTCGACGGTGCCCGCGTTGCGGTAGCCGATCTCGCGGGCGAAGCGCACGGCGTCGGCGCAGATCCGCGTCCGCAGCTCGGGGTCGAGGTTCGGGGCGGGCGCCAGCTCGATCACCTTCTGGTGGCGGCGCTGGAGGGAGCAGTCGCGCTCGAAGAGGTGGATGACATTGCCCTCGCCGTCGGCGAGGATCTGCACCTCGATGTGGCGCGGGTCGACGACGGCCTTCTCCAGGAACACGGTCGGGTCGCCGAACGCGGACGCGGCCTCCCGGGAGGCGGCCTCGATGGACTCGCGCAGCTGGGCGGGGTCCTCGACCCGGCGCATTCCGCGCCCGCCGCCGCCCGCGACCGCCTTCACGAACACGGGGAAGCCGATGTCCTCGGCGGCCCGCACCAGTTCGTCCACGTCGGTGGAGGGCTGGGAGGAACCGAGGACCGGGACGCCGGCGGCGCGGGCGGCGGCGACCGCGCGCGCCTTGTTGCCGGTCAGCTCCAGTGTGGCCGTACCGGGGCCGACGAAGGTGATGCCCGCCTCCTCGCAGGCGCGGGCCAGCTCCGGGTTCTCGGACAGGAAGCCGTAACCGGGGTAGACGGCGTCCGCCCCGGCCCGGCGGGCGGCGGACACGATCTCCTCGACGGAGAGGTAGGCGCGCACCGGGTGCCCCGGCTCCCCGATCTCGTAGGCCTCGTCGGCCTTGAGCCGGTGGAGCGAGTTGCGGTCCTCGTGCGGGAACACGGCGACGGTGCGCGCGCCGAGTTCGTAGCCCGCCCGGAACGCGCGGATCGCGATCTCTCCGCGGTTGGCGACCAGCACCTTACGGAACATCCTGGAATCCCTTCAGCTGCCTGGCGGCGACGAACGTCATGGTGGTTGGGACACGCCCTGCCCTGCCGTTTCCCGCGCAACCCTAGGGGCTGCCCGTGCGGGGCCGTATGCGAAAACCATCACACCGACGGTGTGGGCGGCGCCACAGGTGCGCGCGGCGGTTCGGGGCGGATTTCCGGCCGGGCGCGGGCGTGTGCCGGTCAGCGTTCGAGAGAGGTCACCGCGGCGGCGGTGGGGTGGGGGGTCGCGGGGGCGGGCACGGTGGCGGAGGCGGTCACGGCGAAACCCGGGGACGCCGTAGGGGCCGTAGGGGCCGTAGGGGATGGTCCGGGGGTGCGGCGGGTGGGGAGGAGGGAGTGGACGAGGGAGCGGGCGAGGGCGCGCACTTGGGTCCGGCGGCCGTGCAGGAGGCCGAGGACGACGGCCGAGCCCACCGCGATCAGATGCTCGCGGCCGGCGAGGTTGGGGACGGCGATCGACTCCCACACCATGGAGCCGCCGGTGAGGGTGAAGACCACCGGCGCGCGCCTGATGACCGAGAGATAGGTGAACAGGCCGACGACCGCCGCCGAGGGCCCGGTGTCCAGGATGTGCCCGCAGGCGGCCGGCAGGCCGAAGCCCGACCAGCCGGGCCCGACCGCGATCATCAGCCGGGCGACCAGGGTGCCGGCCAGCGTGGTGGCGTAGGCGATCGCGAGGGTGCGGGAGCGGCCGAGGGTGAGTTCGGCGAGCGCGAAGGCCAGGAACAGCTGGGTGATGCCGGCCCAGACCGGCAGGTCGAGCGCCGGGACGTACAGCGACACCGGGGTGCGCAGCAGGGACAGCCACAGCGGCAGGTCGGCCTTGACGCCGCCGAGCCGGGTGACCCACACCGCGCCGGTGGGGTGCTGGGCGATGTCGTGGAAGAAGATGACGCCGAACGCGGCGACGAACGCCAGCAGCAGCCCGGAGAGCCCGCGCCGGGCGAGTTGCCGTACCGGGTCGACGACGATGGCGTGCCACTCGCCGCGCAGGGTGCGCGCCACGAACCGGGCGAGCCGGGCCACCGACGGGCGGAGCCGGTCGGGACGTCTTTCCGTGCTTCTCTCCCCGCTCATGAGACGCGGCAGCCCGTCACCTTCGTCTTCCCCGCACCCGTCATGCACATCGCCCCCTTCGGCCCGCGTCCGGTGATCGACCGTACGAGGCTTTTCCCAGTACCCGCTCGTTTCAGGCATCACCGGCTGGACGCCGGCCGATTTCCCCGGGCCGTGAGGTCGCACGGCCCGGGGGACAGTTCAGCGATCCGCGCGACGGTCGTCAAGATCTTTAACGGGTGGGAAGCCCCACAGGCGGACGGAAGGGAAAAGTGGGGAGGGAAGGCAACCTCTCCCCCGTCGGCCACGTCATCCGACTCGGAAGCTCTCGCCGCGGCGGCGGGCCCGGCCGGCGGCCCCGGCGAGCAGGACCGCGCAGGCCCCGGCGGTCAGCAGCCCACCGGCGAGGAAGGTGCCGCGTACGCCCGCGAGCGGCAGGATCAGCGCGCCGAGGGCGGCACCCGCCGCGATGCCGGCGTTGTAGGCGCCGGAGTTCGCCGCGAGGGCGAGGTCCGTGCGGCCGGGGGCGCAGATCAGCATCTCGTTCTGTGCGGCCATGAACACCGGTCCGAGCGCGCCGCCCGTCAGGGCGAGGAACGCCACCGCGGCCACCGGATGCGCGCCGGTCGCGCAGAGGCCGAGCATGCCGAGCGCCTGGACGGCCACGGCGGTGGTCAGCGCGGCGCGCGGGAAGCGGTCCAGGAGCGCGCCGGTGACGCCCACCCCGGCCAGGCACGCCGTGCCGAACACCACGAGCAGCAGGTCGACGGCGCCCGGCGGGAGCCCGCTCACGGCGCCGAGGAACCGCACGAGGTACGTGTATCCCGTGAACGCCCCGGTGGCGGACAGGGCGCCGGCCGTGACCACGGTCGCGAAGCGGCGGGTGTCGGGGGCGGCGCCGTGGGCGGCGGGCTCGGCCCCGGGGGGCGAGGTGGGGAGCAGCGCCGCGATCGTCACCAGCGGGACGAGACCCAGGGCGGCGAGCGCGCCCATGGGCACCCGCCAGTCGGTGTGGCCGCCCAGCCAGGTGCCGGCGGGCACGCCGAGCACGAGGGCGAGCGAACCGGCGACGGACAGCGCCCCGATCACCCGCCCGCGCACCCAGGGCGCGAACAGGCCCACCGCGACCGGGCCCGTCACCGCCCAGAACAGCGCCTGCGCGAGCGCGGTCAGCAGCCGGGCCGCGAGCAGCGGCCCGTAGGAGCGGGCGGACGCGGCGAGCAGGCTGGAGAGCACGAGCGCGGCCAGCAGTCCGGTGAGCACATGGCGCCGGGGCACCGCGCGGGTGCCGTGGGCGAGCGGCAGGGAGGCGAGGGCGACCGTCGCGCCGTAGCCGGTGACCAGGAGGCCGATCGTCGACGGCGACGCCCGCAGGCCGCGGGAGATCGCGTCCAGCAGGCCGACCGGCAGGTTCTCCGCCGTGTTGAAGGTGAAGGCGGCCAGCATGAGGGCGCCGAGCACGGCCGGGCCGCGCCAGGAGCCCGATCGCCGGGTCCCGGCCCGTTCCGCTCGCTCGACGCCGTCCGCCATGGTGTCCATGGCTCCAGCCCACCGAGTGCGCGGGGCTCGCCGCAACGTATTTCCGGCCCGAACGTATTTCCGGCCCGTGGGAACACCGGCCCCGCCGTGTGCGGGGAGGCTTCCGGACCTCGTGAACACGGCGGGGCAGGCGGTACGTGAGCAGACTGCCCCCGGAATCCGGGATTCAGTAGTGTGCGTATGGCATATTCACGCCCTGCTTCCGGCCAAAGCCGCGCAAAGCGCGCCGGGGGGTCAGCCGAGGGCGTCGTCGGTCGTGTCGCGCTCGCGTCGTCGGCGGGACGTCACCCGTACCAGGTCCAGGGCCGCGACCAGGGCGAGAACCCCGCACACCACCGCGAGGACGGTCAGGGGGCCGCTGCCGGGGCTGTCGCCTGGGCCCTGGTGCGTGGACCAGAGGGCGAAGCCCACGGTGGCGGCGGTGAAGACGGGGAGGAAGAGGGCGGAGAGGATCAGGCGCAGGCGCAGGTCGCTGCGGGCGGTGACCGGTTCGGTGCCGCTGGGGGTGCGCGGGCGGGCGCGGCGTTCCGGTGAGGGCGTTCGTCCGTGCTGGTCATCGGCCATGAAAGCCTCCTCGGACCCGTGACGGCCCGTTCCGGGGACCCCGTCCGCGTAGCCCGGCACCGGCGCTCGTAAACCGGCGCCCCGCGAAGCCTGTGAGCAACCCCACGCGCTGCTTCAACTGCCGCGCCCGTACGACGCTTTGGGTGTCGTGAGGCCTCGCTGTCCGGGGCGTTCTCCGACGTCTGCCGCCCGCCGTCTGCCACGATGGTCGACGCCCTGACCGGGTGGCCCGGCCGTGCAGCGCAGCCGGCCCGCGGGTCACCCTCGGTCACTCTTCCCCACCCCTTGGCGAGTACCCCCTCGTGTCCTTCTCCCCTGACCTGGCCGCACCCGCCTCGCGTGCGCCGTGGCGGTCGCTGCGGCACCCCGGTATGCGCTGGTGGTCGGTCGCGAACCTCGTCTCCAACGCCGGCACCTGGATGCAGCTCACGGTGCAGAACCTCCTGGTGCTGCACATCACGGGCTCGGCGGCGGCGACCGGTCTCTCGATGTCCGTGCAGGCGGCGCCCGCGCTGTTCGTGAGCCTGCTCGGCGGCGCGGCCGTGGACCGCTGGCCCCGGAAGCTGACGGTCGCGGTCAGCCAGGCCCTGCTGGGCGTGGTGGCGTTCACCATGGCGCTGCTCGTGGCCCTGGACCGGATCGACATGACGTCGCTGCTGGTGCTGGCCGCCGTGACCGGTGTGATCGCCACCGTGGACGGCCCGGCCTGTGCGCTGCTCGGCAACGATCTCGTGCCGGTCGCGGACGTGCCGTCCGCGATCGGTGTCGGCGCCCTCGTGCACAGCGCGGGGCGGCTCGCGGGCACCGCCCTGGCCGGTGTGGCGGTCGCCCTCCTCGGCACCGGCGCCGCGTACGCGGCCAACGGGCTGTCCTTCCTGTTCGTCGCGTCGGTGGTGCCGTTCCTGCGGCCCGTGCGCGCGGCCACCGGGCAGCGGCCCGTGGCCGAGGTGCGCCGCGAGCCCGAGCGGGCCGGTGCCCGGGAGGGACTCGCCTACTTCGTGCGGCGTCCCCGGCTGATGGCGCTGGCCGGGATCACCGCGATCAGCTCCGTCTTCGGCCGGAACTACGGCCTCACGCTCGCCGTCCTGGTCACCGGACCGCTCGCGGGGGGCGCCGGCTCGTTCGGCACCGTCTCCACGGTGCTGGCGATCGGCGGCATCCTCGGCGCGGTGCTCGGCGCCCGGCTGCGCAGCCCCTCGGTGCGCACGGTGGGTCTGCTCGCGGCGGCGGGCGGACTGCTCCAGGTGGTCGCCGGGCTGTCGCCGTCGCTCGCGGTGCTGCTGGTGCTGGTGCTGCCGATGGCCGTCGTGGAGTCCGTCTCGGACACCGCGGGCACGGCCGTGCTCCAGACCGATCCGCCCGCGCATCTGCGGGGCCGGGTGCTCGGGGTGTGGAGCACCATCGGCACCGTGTGGGGCCTTGGCGGGCCGCCGCTGCTGGGCCTGCTCATGCAGGCGGCGGGCGCACGGGGTGCCCTGGTCGCGGGTGGTCTGCTCATCGCCGCGTCGGTGGGCGCGGGCATGCTGCTCCGGGCCCGGGGCGGCTCGGAGCCGGTGACGGCGGTACCGGCGCCGGACGGCGACGTGCCGCGGCGGGTGGCGCTGGGTACGGCGGCCTGACGGAGCCGTACCCGGCGCGCGGCGGCCCCGGCGCCCGCTTCACTCCGGGCGGCCGGGCAGGTGGTACACGTGGAAGGCCTGGCCGATCACCGGCTGGGCGACGTTGCGGACGCGGACGCCCCCGCTGGTCATGCCGTGCTCGGTGCCGGCGTGGGCGTGGCCGTGGACGGCGAGGTCGGCGCCCGCGGTGTCGATGGCCTCGGCGAGGAGGTAGCTGCCGAGGAACGGGTAGATCTCCGGCGGCTCCCCGGCGAGGGTGTCGGGCACGGGCGAGAAGTGGGTGAGGGCGATCCGGACGTCCGGGTCCCACTGCTCCAGGTCCTTCAGGGCGGCGTGGAGTCCGTCGGCGCAGCGGCGGGTGTAGCGCACGAACTCCTTCATCAGCGGTTCGCCGAACTCGCCCGCGCAGCGTCCGACGAAACCGCCGCCGAAGCCCTTGGTGCCGGCGACCCCGATGCGCGCCTCGCCCGCGGTCACGACGGCGGCCTGGCCCTCCAGGACGTGCGCGCCCGCGTCCCGGAGGATCGCGGTGACCTCCTCGGGGTGCTCGTCGTGGTGGTCGTGGTTGCCGAGGACGGCGACGACGGGCACCTTGAGGCCCTCGATCTCCCGGGCGACGACGACGGCCTCCCCGGGAGTGCCGTGCCGGGTCAGGTCCCCGGCGAGCAGCAGGACGTCGGCGCAGTCGGGGAGCGTCTCGAAGGAGGGGCGCAGGGTGCCCTGGCTGTCGGGGCCCATGTGGATGTCGCCGACGGCCGCGACGCGGATCATGTCAGGTCCTCTCCGTGGTCGGGCGTGGCGGTGCCGGCCACGAGCAGGTCGCTGTGCAGCGGGTGGTGCGCCAGCTCCTCGCGGGCCGCGGCCAGGATCTCGTCCCGGCACCGGGCGGACGGGACGGTGCCGGTGAGCAGGACGGTGTCGCCGCGCAGTTCCAGGCGTACGCCGAGTTCGCCGAGCGTTCCCGAGGCCAGGCGTTCGGCGAGGTGGGCGACGCGGTAGTCCAGCTGGGTGTCCGCCGGGGGCGGGGCGTCGGTCATGGCCGGTCCTCACGGGGTGCGATGACGTTCAGGCGTTCGAGGAGAAAAAGGAAGGCGGCGGGCATGGGCTGCTCGCCGCAGGTGTCGCGGACGACGTCCCAGTCGACCTTCTCGCGCATGGCCCGGGCGACCGGCAGCACGGCCCCGAAGTCGCAGTAGTGCTCGCAGAACGCGCTGATCAGGCTGCGGATCAGATCGGTCGGGCAGAGCACCGGCATCAGCACCGAGTCGACCGGCAGGACATGCGCCCGGTCGAGCATCTCCGCGGTGACGGGCTGGTGGGCCAGCGTGAAGATGATGTCGACGTTCTGCCCCTGGCAGGTGGTCTTCAGCAGCCAGTCCTCGGGTGGGGTGCGCACGGCGAAACCGGCCTCGTGCAGGGTGGCCGCCACGGCGTCGGCGTCGTCGGGGAGCACGCAGAAGTCGGCGTCGTGCTGGAGGTAGCGGCTGCCGCCGTGCGCGTACACGGCGACGCTGCCCGCCAGTGCGAAGGGGTGACCGGCCCGCTTGAGCAGGGCCCCGATCCGCTTGGCGGCCTCCAGGATGGCCTGGCTGCGGTCATGGGGGAGGTCGGGGGCGCCGGGCCGCGTCTCCGGCTCGTCTGCGGGAGGGGGCTGCGGCGGGGATCCGGCGTCCGGCGGGGCCGGCCGCCGCGGCGTCTGTCCCGGTGCGGTCTGCGGCTGCGGCCCGGAATCAGGCGGGATGTCCGGCCGTACACCCCCTGCTCCCGGCTGGGTCGGGTCCGTCGCGAGGCGCAGCCCGGTGGCCTCCGGTACATCCTGCCGGCGTACGGACGCGGTCTCCTCCCCGTGGTGCGCCATGGCCCTCCCTCTCCGGCCCGTGACCCGGTGACCCGGGCGGGCACCGAGGGCCGTTCGGGTACCCGGGGCCACGACGGCGACACGGCGACGGCGGGACGAGGGGGCGGCGCGCGGGGGCTCGGGGGCGTACCGGGGGCGCAAGTGGCCGCCCGTCGCGCCCGGTAGCACGCTGGTAGGCATGGGATCTCGGGTCGGGCCGGCGGGTGAGCGGCGATTCTGGCAGTCGCCGCAGGCGCTGCTGTTGCTGCCGATCATGCTCATCGTGGTGATCACGGTGGTGGACGTACAGGCACCGGAGAGCATCCACCTCGGCCCCGCCCTGGTGATCGCGCCCGCGCTGACCCCGTCCTTCGCCGGTCCCCGGACCACGGCGGCCGTCGGCGCGCTGGCCACGCTCGCGCAGATCGTCATCGGCATCGCCCACGGCGGGATCGGCACCTCGAACCACATCGTGCAGATCATCACCCTCGCGGTGCTCTCGGTGATGGTGGTCCTCTACAGCGCCCTGCGCGAACGGCGGCAGGCCCAGCTGGCCCAGGTCCGCACGGTCGCCGAGGCCGCGCAGCACGTGCTGATGTGGCCACTGCCCGAGCAGATCGGCCCGCTGCGGATCGCCTCGCTGTACCTGGCCGCGGAGGACGAGGCCCAGATCGGCGGCGACCTCTACGCGGCGACCGTGTGCGACAACGCCGTACGGGTCCTGATCGGGGACGTCCGCGGCAAGGGGCTGCCCGCCATCGGGGAGGCCGCGCTGCTGCTCAGCGCGTTCCGGGAGAGCGCCCACCGGCACCGCACGCTGGCGGACCTGGTCGACACGCTGGAGCAGAGCGTCACCCGGTACACGGCCGATCTGGAGACGGCGGACGAGGCGGGCGAGCGGTTCGCCACCGCGCTGCTGGTGGAGATCCCGGACCGGGACCAGATCACCCGGATGACCAGCTGCGGGCATCCGCCGCCGCTGCTGCTGAGCCCGGGGCACGTGGTGACGGTGCCGAGCCTGCACCCCTCGCCGCCGCTCGGCGTGCAGGGGCTGCCGGCGAGCGTGGAGCACACGCTGGACGTCTTCTCCTTCGAGCCCGGTGACACGCTGCTGCTCTACACCGACGGCGTGGTGGAGGCCCGGGACGCGCGGGGCCGGTTCTATCCGCTGGCGGAGCGGGCGGCGCGCTGGACCGACGACAGCCCGGAGGCGCTGCTGCACCACATCCGCCGCGATCTGCTCGCCCACGCCGGGGGCCGCCTCGGCGACGACGCCGCGCTGATCGCGCTGCACCGCACCCCCGTCGACCGGCACCGCCACCACGGCCATGGGCGCGGCCACGGCCGGGCGGCCGGACGGCAGGACACGGCGGGCGCCGAGCGGTCGTAGCCCCGCCCGGCCGGGGCCGGACGGGGCGGTCGTACGGCCGTGCCGCCGGGGTCAGTCGGCCGGCCGGAGGTCGGTGATCTTCAGGGTGCGCAGGTCGGACTGGACGTCGATCCGGGTGACCGCGGCGCGCGGGCCGTCGCTCCAGGTCAGGGTCACCTGACTGGTGGCGTGGCCGGCGCCCGAACCGGTGTAGGCCACCTGCCAGCGCACCGGCACGTTCTGGGCGAAGAGGATGCCGTCGGCGTGCTCCTTGGTCTCGTAGGCGGCGACCCTCTTCTGGGCGGCCGAGGAGAGGTAGAAGGCGCGCAGGGCCTTGGCCTCGGCGCCCGCGGCCTTGTCGTCGGTGGCCCAGACGGCGTCGATGTAGGCGCCGTAGAAGTCGGCGACGTGCTGGGTGGCGTTGCGCGCGTCGCCCTGGGCGACGGCGGTGGTGCGCGCGGTGGCGGCGTGCGCGGTGGCGGGTCGGGCGAGGGCGGGCGTCACCGCGGCCAGGCTGAGGCCGGCGGCGAGGGCGAGGGCGGTGAACAGGGTCGTACGGCTGCGGACGGACATGTGTCTCGTTCCCCCGGTTTCGTGACGGGCGGGCTGGTCCCGCCCGCTGACGGCTGGTAAGACCGCGTTTCGGCAAGGGTGGTTCCGGTGGTTTCCGGATGATTCCGGGCATGCGGCAAGGCGGAAAAGGTTGCGTCGTTTTCCGGCCTCGGGGCGTGCCGGTCCGGTCATATCTCTGGTTCTACCGCTCCTCCAGCCGCCGGGCGAACCGGTCGAGGGCCATGCGGGTGCCCCGCCCGCGACCCGGACGGCGTACCGGGGATACGCGGTGGCCGGGGCAGGCCCTTCTACAGCTCCCCGCGGATCGCGCCGAGCAGGGTCTCGGTCCGGGCCGCGGGCGCCGCCTGGGCGGCGAGGCGGTCCAGGGTCTCGCGGTACGGCTCCACGTGCTCGGGCCTGTCGAGGTGGACGGCCCCGAGCAGGCCGTCGACGTAGACGGTGTCGGGCAGTTCGCAGGCCCGGAACCGGAGGAGGTGGTAGGCGGCCGCGGGCATCGCGGGGTGCGGGCCGTGCGCGAACGGCATGAGCCGCACGGTCACATGGGGCAGCCGGCCGATCTCGGCCAGGTGGTCGATCTGCGCGCGCATCGTACCGGGGCCGCCGACGGTACGACGCAGCACGGCCTCGTCCAGCACCACCCACAACCGCGGCGGTTCGGGTCCGGCGAGCAGCCGCTGCCGCCGCATCCGCAGGGCGACCCGGCGTTCGGTGGTCTCCGCCGAGGCGCCCGGGTGGGTCGCGCGGAGCAGGGCGCGGGCGTAGTCCTCGGTCTGCGACAGGCCGGGCACGCAGCTGTTCTCGTAGCCGCGGATGCGGACGGCGGCCTGCTCCAGACCGAGGTGGGCGGCGCACCGGTCGGGCACGACATCGCGGTAACCGTGCCACCGGCCAGGCTTGTCGGCCTCGCGCACCGAGCGCAGGAAGGACTCGATCGCGTGCGGGTCCGTCACACCGTAGACCCGGAGCAGCTTCTCGGCGTCCGCGAGCCGCAGCCGGGCCACCTTGGCGGCCTCCATGCGGCGGATCGTGGAGTGGCTGACCCCGATGGCGGCACCCGCCTCGGCGTGACCGAGTCCGGCCCGGATCCGCAGCTGTTCGAGCCGCCGCCCGAGGATCATGCGCAGCACGGAAGGGGCGCCGCCCCAGTCGGTCTCCGTGGTCATCCACACTCCCGGGAGCAGGCAGCAGGGTCGCCCTCGTACAGCGTCGCCGCGGGCACGCCACGCAGGGTGTGCCCCTCGGTGCAGCATGCACACGGCCGACTGCCATTTTCAACTCGCAGGTTGCGGGCCGTTGTTGGCAGGTGGGAAAGTGGGTCGACTGCTCCGGCCGACCGAGGAGCAGGCGGCGCGGCCGGTCGGGGGACCGGGCCGCGGCACGGCCTCGTGCGGGGCGGTGTGCCGTCTGCTGCGCGCGTCCGGCCGGCCCAAACCCCCCACCACGCACGGCCGGACGCTCCCCACGCGAGGCCGGACGAAAGGCGCACGGCGATGGCTCCGCCCTTCCTCCCCCGACCGCTCCACCGCCCGCCCCCGGGCGTGAGAACGGACCGGTCGTCCCGCGCGGACGGTCCGGGCCCGAGGCAGGGCGCACTGTCCGAGAAGCCCGGCCGGGCGGTCCCCGGGGCCCGACTACCCGCGTCGGACGCCTCCTTCGACCTGCCGGCCCGCTCCCTGTCCGTCGGCACCGCCCGCCGGGCCGTACGGGACCTGCTGACGGTGTGGGACGTACCCGAGGGGGTACGGGACGACGTGGTCCTGGTGGTCTCCGAGCTGATCACCAACGCGCTGGTGCACGCGGGCGGCACACGGATCACCTGCCGGCTGCACCGCGCGGCCGAGCGGATACGGGTCGAGGTGGCGGACGAGATCACCGGGGAGGCGGAAACCGCGCTCCCCGTGGCCTGCCGTCCCGGGCCGGAGGACCAGCACGGGCGCGGGCTGCTCCTGGTGGAGGCGCTGAGCCTCGGCTGGGGCGTCACCCTCCCGTCCGACCGGCCCGCCCGGGTCGTCTGGGCGGAACTGCGGTCCGCCTGAAACACCCTGCCCCACCCGGCACTTCGAGGGCGCGCGGCCGCTCCTCCAACCGCCGAACCGGACCAACCCCCACCAGTCCGAAGGATCCCCATGCACCACACCGCTCCCCTCCCCCAGCCCCTTCCGGTCGTCGACCCCTCCTGGACCCGCGCCCGCCCGAAGCCCGGCTCCGAGGAACAGCCCGACTGACCCCCCGCTCCCACTCGACTCCCCCCGTCACAGGCCTTCGCGGGGCTTCTGCGACCCCGACATCGCGCCCCGCGTCGGCCGGGCGGCGCGCGCGTGCGCGAGCAACGCCTCGGCGGCGGTGCGCAGTCGGACCGCCGCCGAGGCGCAGGCGGCCGCCTGCCGCTCCAGGGCCGGGCGGCTCCACCCGGGCGCCGCCGGACAGCCGCCGAGCGTGGCGGCGGTGTCGCGCAGACGCCGGGCGTAGCCGTCCATCAGATCGGCGTCGGCCCGCAACCGGCCGATGTGGGCCAGGAGTTCATCGGCCTGCGCCGCGCTCGCCCGGCCGGACTCGGTCACCATGGGTACTCCCAACTGGACTGTGTGCGTACGGGGCTTCAGCGCGCCAGCTCCGCGCCGCCGCCGCGGTGCGCCATGAACTGCGGGCAGGCCAGCACGAACAGGGGCCGGGCCGCGTCGATGCCGAGCCGGCGCAGCTGCCCGGCGAGAGGTTCGGCGGCCGCCGTGTCGAGCCGTACCCGCACGCCCGCGCCCGGGTGCAGCCGGAGCCAGCCGTGGGCGCGGACCAGGGTGCGTACCGTGCCGGTGCCCCGGCGGCCGTACAGGGCCCGGTCGGCGTCGGGGCAGCGGACGCCCGGCCCGAGCCGGCCCTCGACCACCAGCCCGAGATCCTCGGAGCGGGCCCGGATCTCCCTGCCCGTCAGGTCGGCCTCCGCGCGCATCCTGAGCACCGGCTGCCCCCAGACCTCCTGGGCGACCACGCGGGCCGCCTCGGTGGTGACGGCGAGCGAGAGGACGTAGCGGCCGGTGCGGCGCAGGTCGACGCGGCGCAGCAGATCGGTGACGGCGTCGTACCGGCGCGGCCGCCACAGGTCGTCCACCAGGACGGACAGGGCGATCTCGGTGTACGGGCCGATGGTGGTGCAGCGGTGCTCGTGCACGGAGAGCACGGCGAGGGCCCGGGGGCCGAGCCGGCTCGGTGTCAGCCAGTCCGCGTCGGGCAGCAGGCTCCGGGCGGCGGCCGGGTCGACGGGGAAGCAGAGGTGCGCGGCGGCGGAGTCGTAGTACCGCACCGGCACGTCGACCGGGCCCACCGTGGTGCGCACGGGGGCGGTGGCGAGGGTGAGGAAGGGGTGGCCGGCGGGCGGGTGGGCGTGATCCGTGAGCCGGTACGCCTGGGTGCGGACGACGGGGCCGCGGTAGGGGGCCAGCGCCTCGTCCAGGTCCGCGCGGGCCGCCGGGAGCAGGGTCCGCAGGTGCTCGATGTACTCGCGCAGGCGGTGGCAGAGGGGGAACTCGCGGGTGGGACCGGCGTATTCGAGGCGGTAGCGGGTGGTGTCGGCCGGGTCGGCGGGGGGCGCCGCCGGGTCGGTGCGGTGGCCGTCGGGGGCGGCCACCAGGTCGTACTGGTTGGTGACGGTGGCGATCCAGGTGCGGGGGTCGGCGGGCTTGCGGTCGCCGGACGGGGAGCCCACGGCGATGGCGTGGGTGACGCGGTAGGTGCGGCAGAAGTCCTCGTCCTGGGCGAGGTTGAGGACCGCGTTGCCGCCCTCGCCGTGGCCGATCAGGGCGAGTTCGGCGCCGCGCGGGATGCCGTGGACGGCCAGGGCGTGCGCCAGGGAGCGGGTGTACGGGGAGTCCGTCGCGCACAGGTCGCGCCAGGCGCCCACGAGATCCTGGGGGGCGTCGGCGCGGGGGCGTCCCGGGGCCGTGCCGGGGGCCTGGACGACGTAGCGGACGACGCCGTCGGGGCCGCGCACGTTCTGGACGAGGATCCGTCCGTCGGTGGACAGCGCCTCGATGTTGCGCAGGAAGCCGAGGAGCGAGCCTTCGGTGGCCATGATCCGGCGGCGCTGGTCGGTGAGGTCGACGGGCTCGGCGCCGCCCTCGGGGGTGCCGCCGCCCTCGGGCTGGCCGTCCAACAGGGCGCGCACGGCGAGGAGTTCGGATATCAGCGGGGCGAGCCCGGACAGCGCGCGCTGGGCCGTGCGGTCCCGGAGCAGGGCGCGCAGGGCCCGTACGGCGTCCTCGTCGCGGCCGGCGGTGAGGGCGCGGTCCAGCAGGCGCATGCCGGGGGTGCGGGCCAGTTCGGGGTGGTCGGTGAGTACGGCGGTGACGCGCAGCCGCAGCGAGGTGAGGGCCACGAGGGCGGCCAGGTTCGCCGTGCCGCGCGTCCGGCCCGCGAGGTGGCGGGCGCGGGTGAGGCCGCCGCGGGGCTCGGTGCCGGCGAGGCCCGGTCGCGCGGTGAGGGCCCGCAGCAGGGCCCAGTATCCGGCGGGGCCGGTGCGGGGGTGGCGGCGGGTGGCGGCGGTCAGGTCGGGGGCGGACAGGGTGGTGGCGGTGCGTTCGGACACCGCGCGGATGCCCTCGGCGATCTCCAGCACGTCCCGCGCGCAGCCGCGCAGCACGTCCCCTGGGTCCGGACCGCCCGGCGCGGGCCGCCCGGGTGCGGTGCCGTCCGCTCGCATCCAGCGCTCCCTCGGTTCGACGACGTACGACGGCTGCGGCCGCGTCGGCGGGACGCGGCCCGCGTCCATCGTGTGCCAGCCCCACCCGCCCCGCACCTCCGTCCGGGGCCGGGACGGGGGCGGCGGGGGTGCGGCTGAGCGGGGGGACGGGCCGTGGGGTGGAGGAGGGGCGGGTCGGGGGCGCCTGGGCCGTTGGCATATTCCCGGTGGCCGCACGACCCGTTACGACGAACGGGCCCGCGTCTTCCACGGCATCCTCACTGCGGCAGCGATCCGCCTACGGCTCCGCACATGATCCGCCGGACAGCGCCTAGGCCACCCGGGTGACCCGCGGCACGGGAGTCCTTGAGCCCCGTCGACGGTCCGCTCGGCCTCGTCACGACGCCGGTGGCGCTCGCGGTCGAACCCGGCGGGTCCGCCTCCGGTGCGGCCTCTGCGCCGGCGGTCGGCCCACTGGCCCCTCGGCCCCGGCATCGTGTGCCGGATCCTGCGACTTCGCGGGTAGCCGTGGTCCCGTCGGAAACGGTATGCCTTTCGCCGCCGACATGACCGAGCCGGCACCGGGGCCGGAGCCGACCTCCCGACGGCCGGAAATCCGGATCCGGTCCAGGACCTCGATCATCTGCGGGGCCTCGGCCGGACGGTCGCCGCCGGTTCCGCATCGCCCACTTCGACGGTCCCCAACCTTGGCTCAACGGGGGTGCGTTCACTCGTGCCGCGTACTTCATGTGTGAGCTTCAGCACGCCGACGCGAGAGGCTGGCACGCCGTATCAGACATGTCGTCACACGGCTCCCCCAGGTAGGGCGTTTGAGCGTGGCTTGAGCTTCGACTCAAACCGCCGAGCGACCGCTCAGCATGGCACCGGGTGCCGTTCTCCCTCTGATAGAGGGGCAGTTGCCGGGAAACGATATTCGTTGCGCTCCGGTAAAGTCGGCACACCTCTTGCCCCAGGGCCTACGCACACGCGTGGGCTGCCCGATCGGGAGCCCACGAACGCCGTGGCCTCCCCGGGACCTGCGAAATCCGCAGGCTCCAGAGGAATGGGGTGATAGGCCCGATGACTGAGCTGATCGAGTCGGAGGGGCACTGCCAGTGCTGCGGCAAGCGGGACCGGCCCGAACGGGTCGCCCGGTGGCTGGGGATTCTGGTCCGCGTGGTCTACGAGATTGCGCTGACCTGGCCCTGGTAGCGGAAAGCCCCGACCTGAGGGTCGGGGCCCGACCGGCCTGAACAGGTCGGCCGCACTGCACACGGTGTGCGAGAGAAGGTCTCACCGGGATGCTTCGCGGGCGTCGGGTGGGGCCTTCTCTTTATGCCCGAATGCGGTTACCGCCGCGTACGCAAGAGAATCTGGGCCTTTGTGATGCCAGTCACACTTGGGGGCGGCGATGCCCCCACTATGCCTTGCCTTACCGCTCCCACGACAGGGAGCCGCGTGTTGATCCGGCCACACCCAGCAGTCGACGCGGGAAACCGTGCTGGTAGTTCCCGATTTAGGTCCCGTGAGCGTGACGCATGTCACACGCCGATTGAGTGAATGTCCGTACTGGCGTGCGGTTGGATTTTGCACGGTTTGCCAGGGGATCATCATCGTGCAAGTGCAACATCAGGGCCCATCCTCGTGGGTGGCCGAACTGTACACGTCTCCTCTGACAAACACCGCCCCTTCCAGGCCCATTTCCACAAGGACCCTTCGAAACGTCTGCGCCCAAGGGCCGTCGGTGACCACATACATCCCGCCACGAAAGAACAGCGCCTCGGCGTCGGCCAAGCGGAATCTCCGGCGATGCTGCCTGTCGTCCCTGCGGACCAGGCGGGCGGCTTAAAGGGCCCAGGCATGCGAAGCCCGGGACAGCGGGGCCGCTCGGTCGGCGCCCCCGGCTCCTCAGGAGGTGCGCCCGAGCGCTTGGCTGACGATATGAACGCCCGCTGATGAGCCATCTATGCTGGTCCGCAGCATCACAGGGGGAAGGAATAGCAGGTGGACTGGCTTTGGTGGGTTCTCGTCGTCTTCTGGACGGGTGGCTTCGCGTGGGCAGCGGACAATGTCCGCACCGCACTGCGTCATCGGCACGAGCGCAAGTTGCAGCTGCTGGAGGGGGCGCGACAGGAGCGCTTGGCCCTCGAAGCAGCGAAGAAGGCTCCGGAGCCGGTGTGCGGTTGCACGCACCATCTCGCCAAACACGACAAGCAGGGTCAGTGCCACGAGCGCGTCGAGTTGCCCGTGGCCTGGGATGAGAACAAGAAGCCGCTGCGTTACGAGGCCGGCCAGTGCAACTGCCAGCAGTACGTGGGGCCGCAGCCTCTGTCGCAGGTGTTCGCGGAGAACCTGACAGATCTCGTCTGACCAGGACGGCGAGGCCGCTCTCCCGCACGCCGCCGGAGACCCGGATCCCCGCCCTCCGGTGTGCCCGGCCGTGAACGGCTGGGGATTTCCGGCGGGCAGGGGTGGCCGGCTGCTGTGCTGGAGTCGGGGACGGTGGGTGGGGCGTCGCGGTGTTGCCCAACATGCCGTATGTCTCCCCGGGGTTGGCCGAGGCACTGGCGACCGGGGTCACCGATGAGCCTGAGCGCCTCGGCGCCGCGTCCGGAGTCGGCGGTGGCGGCGGCGAAGGCCGTCGCGGGGCGGCGTCGGCGCCACAGCAACGGCAACGGCAACGGCAACGGCAACGGCAACGGCAGGCTCGCTCGCCTGCGCGGCGGGCATGGCCGTGAGCGGCAGCCGGGTGAGCGCGAGCCGGACGCGGTGTGATCCGTCGGCGGCGCCGCCGTGTCGCAGGTCCGGCAGGCAGAACGTCGGGAAGGCGACGGCCGCCCCGGCCGTGTCCAGCGCTCAGGGTCGGGCCGGCCCCGCAGCCGCCGCCCGCACCGCGCGGCCGGCGGTCCCATGGCGCCGAGTCCCTCCGTGACCGCCACGGGTACGGGGGCGGGAGACAGGGTGGTCATGGCGGGGTGCCCGGTCAGACGTCCCCGCGCCGCAGCCGGTGCGCCGCGCCCGCCAGCGCCAGCACGGTCCAGGCGAGGAAGACCAGCAGCCCGGCGCCGGGGGACAGCGAGGTGGCGTCGTGCGTGAGGGCGTACATCGCCTGGCCCGCGTTGCTCGGCAGGTAGGGGCCGATGTCGTCCTGCCAGGAACTGGGCAGCAGGGAGGCGAGGCCGGGGACGAGCATGAAGGCGGCGACCAGGACCGTGATACCGCCGGCCACCGAGCGCAGCAGGGCGCCGAGGGCCGTACCGATGACACCGACGAGGCCGAGGTAGAGCCCGGCGCCGAACAGGCCGCGGACGACGCCCGCATGACCGAGCGTCAGGGCGGCGGACGTGTCGGAGACGACGCGACTGCCGACGAGGAAGGCGGCGAACGCGCCGACCGTGCCGACGACGAGGGCGACCAGGCCGTACACCGCCGCCTTGGACCAGAGCACGGGCAGCCGGCGCGGCACCGCCGCCATGGTGGAGCGGATCATGCCGGTGGAGTACTCACCCGCCGTGACCAGCACGCCCAGCACACCGAGGGCGAGTTGGGCGAAGTTGGCGCCGAAGAGGGAGAGGCTGAGGGCCGTGGAGCGGGCGAACTCCTGGTCCATGCGGGGCGATCCCGTCATGGACCGGAAACGGTAGGAGGCGATGACGCCGAAGACGACGAGGAACAGCAGTCCCAGGCCGAGGGTGATCCAGGTGGAGCGCAGCGACCAGAGTTTGGCCCATTCGGAGGCCAGGACGCGGCGCCCGGTGACCCGGTAGACGGGGCGGCCCGGTGCGACGCCGGTGTTCCCCGCGGCTGAGGTGCTCTCGGTCAGGGTGCTCATGCGGCGCTCCCGGTGCGATCGGTGCGGGTGCCGGCGGCGTCGGGGCTCGTCGTGCCGCCGTGGTACTCGACGGCGTCCCTCGTCAGGTCCATGAAGGCCGACTCCAGGGACACCGCCTTGGTGCTCAGTTCGAACAGGGGGATGCCGTGTGCGGCGGCCTTCAGCCCGATCTCCCGGGCGCTCACCCCGCTGACCTGGAGTTCCTCCGAGCCGATCCGGCCGGTGATCTCCACGCCCGGCCCGGCGAGCACCTCCCGCAGCCGTCCCGGGTCGTCGGTGGCGACCCGGACGGTGTCCCCGCCCGCCTCGCGCACCAGGTCCCGTACGGTCGTGTCGGCGAGCAGCCGCCCCCGGCCCACGACGATCAGATGGTCCGCGACCTGCGCGACCTCGCTCATCAGGTGGGAGGACACGAAGACGGTACGGCCCTCCGCCGCGAGCGAGGTGAGCAGGTTGCGGATCCACAGGACGCCCTCGGGGTCGAGGCCGTTGACCGGCTCGTCCAGCATCACCGTGCGGGGGTCGCCGAGCAGGGCCGCGGCGATGCCGAGCCGCTGGCCCATGCCGAGCGAGAAGGAACCGGCCCGCTTGCCCGCGACGCTGCCGAGCCCGGCGAGCCCGACGACCTCGTCGACGCGGCGGCGCGGGATGCCGTGGGTCAGCGCGAGCGCCCGCAGATGCTGGTAGGCCGAGCGGCCGGGGTGCACGGACCTGGCCTCCAGCAGAGCGCCGACCTCCTGGAGCGGGGCGCGGTGACCGGCGTAGCGGCGGCCGTTGACGGTGACGGAGCCGCTGGTCGGGGCGTCGAGGCCGACGATCATGCGCATGGTGGTGGACTTCCCGGCGCCGTTCGGGCCCAGGAATCCGGTGACGGTGCCGGGTTCGACGACGAAGTCCAGTCCGTCGACCGCCGTCTTCTCGCCGTACCTCTTGGTCAGTCCTCGTGCCTCGATCATGCGGGCTCCCTCTGTCGCGGACCGCGCCGTCCGTCGTGCCCTCACGGGCGGCGGCGTCCGTCGCGTCTGACGTCTCATCCGCAACGCTAGGCGCCGAAACCCCGCATACCCGTGGCAGTAGGGGCTGAACGGGGCAGAAAGGGTGGCACCCGGGTACTGCATGTCGGGTACCGCATGTGCGGGGCGCGGTGGTGGTGCCGGTGCGGGCCGCGGTGATGGGTCTGGTGCGGTGCGCCGCGCGGGGGCGTGTCGGGGGCGGCGGCGAGGGGGCCTGCACCGTAAGGGGCGGCCCCGCCATCGCTCCGGGTACCGGCCGGTTCTCTCAGGCGGACAGGCCCGCGGCGAGGGTGGCGCCGAGTTCCCAGCAGGATTCCGTGTCGGTACGGCCGGGTTCACCCGTGACGGTGACCGGTTCGGCCGCGCGGCGCCAGCCGAGGCCGGTGGTGATGGTGTCGAGGGCGCGGACCGCGCCGGTGACGTCGTTGCCCCCGTGGACGTAGTAGCCGAAGGGACGGCCGCGGGTCTCGTCCAGGCAGGGATAGTAGATCTGGTCGAAGAAGTGTTTGAGGGCGCCGGAGATGTAGCCGAGGTTCGCGGGGGTGCCGAGGAGGTAGCCGTCGGCTTCGAGGACATCGGCGGCGGTGGCCGCGAGGGCCGCGCGGCGCACCACCCGCACGCCCTCGATCTCGGGTGCCGTGGCGCCGGAGACGACGGCCTCGAACAGGGCCTGGCAGTTGGGCGACGGGGTGTGGTGGACGATCAGCAGGGTGGGCACACCCGCACCCTGCCGGGTCCGGCGCGCGGTGCGCAAACGCGCCGTCGCGCCACGCCGTTGTGGGCGCCGCGCGCGGGTGCGAGGATGCCCGGCGTCGGCGCCGTACGGGTGCCGTGCGGGTCGGCGCCGTACGGTTCGGTGCCGCGTGACGGGAGGAGCCGTGGTGGCCGAGGACGAGCGCCGGGTGCCGGCGGCCGTGGTGTTCGACGCGCTGGGTCTCGACTACGAGAAGGCGTTCGCCTCCTCCGCGGCGCACCGGGCGTCCCTGCGGTGGCTGCTGGAGCGCCTGGCGCCGGGCAGCCGGGTGCTGGACGTGGGCTGCGGGACGGGGCGGCCGACCGCGCGGGCCCTGGCGGACGCGGGGCACCGGGTGCTCGGCGTCGATGTGTCCCCGGTGATGGTGGAGTTGGCGGAGCGGCAGGTGCCGGAGGCCGAGTTCCGTCGCGCCGACATCCGTGAACTCCCGCTGGAGGAGGGTTCGTTCGACGCGGCCTGCGCCTACTTCTCGCTGCTCCAGATGGACCGGGCCGAGCAGGAGGCGGTGGTGGGCCGGCTCGCGCGGGCGGTGCGGCCCGGCGGGTTCGTGGTGCTGGCGACCGTGCCCGTCGACGTCGAGGGCGCCGAGGGGCTCTTCATGGGGCAGCCGGTGCGGGTGACGAGCTTCGGCGCGGACGCGTTCAGGGACGTGGCGGGCCGGGCCGGACTCGCCGTACTGGCGGCGGAGCGAACGGAGTTCGCGCCGGCGCATCCCGAGGCCGTACCGGAGCCGCATCTGTTCCTGCACTGCCGGCGGCCCGCGCGGTAGCCTCTGGTCTTCCTCAAGCCGCTTGGTCCTCGGGACCCTTGGCGGCGAGGATGGTCGGCATGATGGGAATCGCGGGTCTGAACAGGAAGCACGACCACGTGCTGGTCATCCGGGACGCGGACGTGGTGTCCTCGGTCCTGCGCGAGGCGCTGGCGCAGGCCTCGCCCGAGGAGCGCCCGGGTCTGGAGCACGCGGTCGCGCTGGTCGAGTCGGCCGCGGGGGCCACCGAGGCCAAGCTGCGCGCCGACTGGACCCGCGCGAGATTGGCCGCCGTCGGCTTCACGGGCGACCTCTCCTCGGTCGCGGCGATCAAGGCTCTGCGCCAGGCGGAACCGGGGCTGAGCCTGCTGGCGGCGGTGCAGCTCCAGAAGGAGGCGCTGACCCAACCGGAATGATCCGGGCGGGTGTTCGCCGCCGCCGCGGGCGGAGCCCCGGAACGGCCGGATCCGGCACCCTAGGGGCCACAAGAGGCCGTTGGGGGTGACCGTAGGGGAAGGCCATAAGGCACCCCTAGGGAAGTCATAAGATATGCTTATGAGGTCATAGGCGGGACCCGCGTACCAACTTAGGTCTGCCTTAGCTTAGGCTTCCCGATCGAGTCGACTTTTTCACTCGAAGGGAATCTGATCATGCCGCGCCCCCTGCGGGTAGCCATCGTCGGAGCCGGCCCCGCCGGGATCTACGCCGCCGACGCCCTGCTCAAGTCCGAGGTGGCCGCCGACCCCGGCGTGTCCATCGACCTCTTCGAGCGCATGCCCGCCCCCTTCGGTCTGATCCGCTACGGCGTCGCGCCGGACCACCCGCGCATCAAGGGCATCGTCACCGCCCTCCACCAGGTGCTGGACAAGCCGCAGATCCGGCTGTTCGGCAACGTCGACTACCCGACGGACATCAGCCTGGACGACCTGCGCGACTTCTACGACGCGGTGATCTTCTCCACCGGCGCCATGGCCGACCGCGCGCTGTCCATACCCGGCATCGACCTCGACGGCTCCTATGGCGCCGCCGACTTCGTCTCCTGGTACGACGGCCACCCGGACGTGCCGCGCACCTGGCCGCTGGAGGCCGAGAAGGTCGCGGTGCTGGGCGTCGGCAACGTGGCCCTGGACGTGGCCCGCGTCCTCGCCAAGACCGCGGACGAGCTGCTGCCGACCGAGATCCCGCAGAACGTCTACGACGGTCTGAAGGCCAACAAGGCCGTGGAGATCCACGTCTTCGGCCGCCGGGGCCCGGCCCAGGCGAAGTTCAGCCCGATGGAGCTGCGCGAGCTGGACCACTCCCCCAACATCGAGGTCATCGTCGACCCCGAGGACATCGACTACGACGCCGGCTCGATCGAGACCCGGCGCGGCAACAAGCAGGCCGACATGGTCGCCAAGACCCTGGAGAACTGGGCGATCCGGGACGTCGGCGACCGCCCGCACAAGCTGTTCCTGCACTTCTTCGAGTCCCCGGCGGAGATCCTCGGCGAGGACGGCAAGGTCGTCGGCCTGCGCACCGAGCGCACCGCCCTCGACGGCACCGGCAACGTCAAGGGCACCGGCGAGTTCAAGGACTGGGACGTCACCGCCGTCTACCGCGCGGTCGGCTACCTCTCCGAGAAGCTGCCCAAGCTGCCCTGGGACCTCGGCTCGGGCACCGTCCCGGACGAGGGCGGCCGGGTCATCGAGGAGGGCGGCACGCACCTGCAGTCCACCTACGTCACCGGCTGGATCCGGCGCGGCCCGGTCGGCCTCATCGGCCACACCAAGGGCGACGCCAACGAGACGGTGTCCAACCTGCTCGCCGACCGCGCGGAAGGCCGGCTGCACACGCCCGCCTCGCCCGCGCCGGAGGCCGTGGACGCGTTCCTCGCCGGGCGCAACGTCCGGTACACCACGTGGGAGGGCTGGCACCGCCTGGACGCCGCCGAGCGCGCCCTGGGCGAACCGCAGGGCCGCGAGCGCGTGAAGATCGTGGAGCGCGAGGAGATGCTGCGCAAGAGCGGCGCATGAGCGCTCCGCGCGCTGCCTCGGCCGGGGCTGGGCTCGAACGGGGCTGAGCCTCGGCCGCCGCGGGAGGGGGCACGCGGGTAGGCGGCACTCGGGTGAGTGGAACGCGGGTGGGTGGCTGATGGCAGGGGTGCGGGTGCGGGCTGGTCGCGCGGTTCCCAGCACCCCTGGAGGATCGCCCTGCCGTCGACCGGGAGGCCGACGTGTCCGAAAGGTCCGAAAGGGCGCCCGGCGCGAGCAGGGCGCGCGCCCCGGCGGAAGCCGCTCGCACGCGCCGGGTGAAGGCTCCCGCGCGACCCCCGGGAGGGGCACGCGCCGCGCGCGGGCGTGGGGCCGTCTACGTTTCCCCGGGGCGAACCGTGATACTGGAAGGCGCACCCGCCTCCATCAGCAGATTGGCCTATGTCGAACTCCGCCACCGACCGCGCCCCCGTCCCGCAGTCCGTCTGGGCGGCCCGCGGCCGTCACACCGGCCCCACCCCCGAGGACGTCGTCCGCCGCACCCTGCGCCGGCACAAGGAGAGCGGGGACATCGACGACTTCGCCGAGCCCCCCGCACCCGAGGACGCCTCCGGGAGCGGCGCACCCCCCACGGTCTTCGAGGCACGCTGGCGGGTGGGCGGCACGGTGACGGTGCGGGCCCGGCTCACCCTCGTACCCCGGCAGGGCAAGCCACAGGGGCACGAGTGGCGGCTGGTCGCGGAGGCCGAGCGGCCGTGGGACGAGGGCTGGCCCTCGCCCGCGACGCTGTTCTGGCCCGAGGGCGGCACCGGCGACGACGGCTCCTGGGACCATCACCCCACGGTCGCGGGCGTGCGCTTCCGGCAGGTCAACGCGCTGCCCGCGGACGACAAGGAGATGCGCCGCCGGCTGCGGGAGGCCGCCCGTGAGGCCTGGTGCGTCAACCTGGTCGTGCACGAGGCCATGACCCCCGACGAGCAGGGCAGGCTGCCGCTCGCCCGGCTGCTCCCGCCCGCCCTGCGGCACCGCGTCGTGGAGCACCGCGCCGCCCCGCACCAGCTGCGCGGCGTCAACTGGGCGCTGAAGGACCTCGGCGTCGAGGTGCCGCGCGGCGGCGCCGTGATCCTGCCGCCGGACCCGGCCCCCGAGGACTACGACGGCGACCCGCACCGGGTGCGCAGCGTCTTCCTGGACGGCTCCGAGCCCCCGGAACTCCTCGCCGCGCTGCGCCACTTCGTCGCGCTGCCCCGCCCCGCGCCGCAGGACGCCACCGAGGCGCTGGCGGACCTCAGGGACAACTGGACCCTGATGACCCACCAGGAGGAGCTGGAGCGCGAACGGCGTCTCGTCACCATGTACGCCGAGGCGCTGGAGGCCATGACGAAGTCCCGGGACCTGTACAAGCAGGCCGCCGAGGAGGCCCTGGAGGCGCTGGCCGCCTACCGTGACGTACCGTCGGCCGCCCTGCCGCAGCAGCGGCCCGCCGCCAAGGCGCCCGCACCGCTCCAGCAGCTCACCCGGACGTTCGAACGGCTGCGGTTCCCCGGTCTTCCCGGCCGGGCGAAGGCGGCCCCCGAGGACTCCGCCGACGGCGCGGACGTGCCGTCCTCCGACCTGCCGTCGTAAGCCCCTCGTGCCGGACAAGGAGCCCCGATGGACACCACCACCCTGCTGCTGATCATCGCCGCCGTCGTCGCCGCGGGCCTGGCCGCCGGTGCCGTCGCGCTGCTCGTACGCCTGGTGCGCACCCGGCGTACGCTGCTGCGGGCCGGGCTGCCCACGGGGCCGCGCTGGGTGTTCTGGGGCGCGGTGGCGTATCTGCTGCTCCCGACCGATCTGCTGCCCGACCCCATCTACCTGGACGACATCGGCGTCCTGCTCCTCGCCCTGCGCAGCCTGCGCGCCGCCCGGCCGGACACTCCGGAGACACCCCGGCTGCCCTGAACCGGCGGTGCCGAGCGGATCGTGTTCGCGGGCACCCGGCGGGAGGCGCTGGCGCTGAAGGCCCGCGACCCGGGCTGGCTCGCCTTCCAGGACGGGGCGCCGGTCGCGGGCTTCGACCTCGCCGACTCGCCCGCGCGGCTGCGCCCGCTCGATGTGCGCGGCCGTACGATCGCGCAGAAGACCACCGCCGGCACGGTCGGGGCGCCGGCTGTGGCGGACGCCGGCTGGTGCTGTGCGCGAGCTTCGGCGGCCGGGGCGACCGCCGAGGTGCTGCGCCGGGCCGGGGCGCGCACGGTGACCTTCGTCGCCACCGGGGACGACGGGCGGGCGGAGGAGGATCCGGCCCGCGCCGAGTACATCACCGCCCGGGTGGGCGCCCCCGACGCCGATCCCGGGCCCTGTCTGGAGCGGGCCCCCGCCTAGAGCTGCGGGCGCTCGATCAGTCGGACCTCCGGCTCAACTCCCGCGACGACCGGGGACGTTGACCCCGAGCAGGACGGCCAGCACCACCGCGAGCGCCCCGAGCGCGGCCACCGCGGCGGCCGTACCGGCGAGCCAGGGCGGGGCCAGTGTCGCCGCCCACAGCCGTGCCGGGTCCGGCAGTCCGAACCGTCCGCCGAGCACCTGTCCCGCGCCGAGCCCGGCCGTGACCGCGAGGGCGGCCGCCGCCGCGCCGAGCCGGGCGTGCACCGCCCGCGCGGGCAGGGCGAGGCCCAGGAGCATGCACAGCGCGGAGGCGACGAGCGTGGCGCCGAGCAGCCCGTGGGAGAGCCCGGCCCAGTAGCGGGGCGCGTGGGCGGCTCCGCAGAGGAACACCAGCAGGGCGGCGACGCGGACGCCGGTGCCGGCCGGGACATGCAAAGCGGCCTTCTTCGGCGGGGGCTTCTGGACGGCGGGGTCGAGCCGCAGGAGCTTGAGCCGTGGCGCCCGGCGCGGTGAGGCCCCGGGCGGGTGTGCGTGTGAGGGGCCCTCGGCGACCGGCGCGCCGCCCTCCGGTGCCGCGGGCGCGAGTTCCCGTACCGGCCGGTCCGCGCCCGCGCCCGCGTCCGCGGCCAACTCGCCGATCAGCTCGGTCAGTTCCCCGACGGTCCGCCCGGTGGCCGCGGCCTGGACGGCGGTCCGGCGGCAGCGCGGCTCCAGGGGGGTGCGGTGCAGCAGCCGCAGCAGCGGGCCGACCTCGGCCACGGGGCGCAGCCCGGCGGCGGCGCGGAGCACGGCGTCGGCGCCTGCGGGGGTCCGCGGTGGCCGGGTGAGCAGGACCGCCAGCCGGGTGACGTCCGCGACCGAGCGGTCGACTCCCGCCGAGCGCACCGCCTCGGCCAGGGTCCGGGTGTGCTCGGGGGAGCTCTCCAGCAGGGCGATGAGGCGGACGACGTCCTCCAGCGGGCGGGTGGCGACGGCCGTACGGACCAGGCCGAGCAGCGGATCGTCGTACCGGTCGTCCTCCCCGTACTCGGACCCGTACCCGTAGCCGGACCCGGGCGCGGCCTCGGGCACCGCCTCGTGCGCGAACGTGGACGCGGCCTCGCGCGGGGCGCCGGACGCGGTCCCGGGCGGCCGTTCCGCCCAGGTCCCGGACGGCGGCGCCGACCGCGTCAGGACCCGGACCGGCCGGACGCGGACACCGGCCGTGACCGGCTCGGGCCGTATGCGGGAGTCGTCGGAACAGGTGGACGAAGAGCGGCTGGTCATCTCGGCTCCAGTGCAGGAGTGCGGCCGCACCCGACGCCCCCGACCGCGGCACGCGCAGTACGCAGTCCATTACTAGGAGCCGCTCCCCCGCGCCGCCACCCGGGTGCGGCACTGGTGTGAGAGCCCGCCGCCCCTCCCCCGCCGGGGTGCGCCCTCTGCTCCTCCTGGCGCATTCTTGCTGTGTGATCCACCCGGAGGCGGACAGGACGAGGTAGGGCCGATGGCGGGCAGCGGGGAGCGGGCGGTCCGTACACGGGCCCGGCTGACCGCGCTGCTGGCGGACGCCTCCACCGCGGCGCTCCGCGCGGCGGGCGGCCGGGTCGCGGGCGTGTATCTGCGCGCCGACGCGCCCGGCTTTCTGCGCCTGGCCGTGCTCACCGGCCTCCCCGGCCCCCTCTTCCGCACCTGGTGGCGGGTGCACGTGGACCGTCCCTTCCCCGTCTGCGACGCCTACCGGCGCGGCCTGCCCGTGGTGCTGTCCAACGCGACGGAGGCCGTGCGCCGGTACCCGCAGTTCGCGGCGGGGCTGCCGTTCCCCTTCGCCTCGGTGTACATGCCGGTGCCGGGCGGCGGTGAGCCGCTCGGGGTGCTCGCGGTGCTGCGCCCCTCGGCCGGCGACGACGACGGCGAGCCGCTGGACCGGGAACTGCTGGCCAGGCTCGCCGAGGGCCTGGGCACCGAGCTGCTCGCGCTCGCCGACGGGGACCGGGACGCCCTCGTCTGGGACGGGGAGCCGCAGTGCGTACGGCCGCCCGCGGCCCGGCCCCCGCAGGCCGCCGTCGGACGCTTCACCTGGGACCCCGGCACCCACGCGGTCCGCGCGGACGACCGGCTGCACACGCTGCTCGGCCTGGCGGCGGGCGACTTCGCGGGGACCGACACCGCGCTCGCCGAGGCGCTCGCCCCGACGGAGGCGTACCGGGTGCTGGCCGCGCTGCGCGACACCGCCGCCGGGAAACCGCCGGGCGCGCCGCTGAGCCTGCGGGCGGCCGACGGCGCGCCCCGGCTGCTGGACCTGTGGTCCGCCCCGGACGGCGGCGCGCTGCCGTCCGGGGCGGACGCGGAGGCGGAGGCGGACGGCGGCGCGCCGGCACGGGTCGGCGGCGTGGTGTTCGACCCCGGCCGGGCCGCCCTCGCCGACGGCGCCGCCGACCAGCTGCCGCAGGGCGTGTTCTGCCTGGACCGGCTGGGGGTGGTCGTCTACGCCAACGCGGCCGCGGCACGGTTCGCCGGGCAGGCGCGGGAGTCGCTGCTCGGGCGGACACTGTGGGACGCGCTGCCCTGGCTGACCGGACCGCCGTACGACGATCATCTGCGCGGCGCCCTGCTGTCCCCGGAGCCGGTGCACTTCCATGTGCGGCGGCCGGACGGGGCGCACGGCGGGTACGACGGGTTCGCGGTGTCGGTGCATCCCGGCGACGACCTGCTGACCTGCACGCTCGTCCCGGCCAGCCGGATGGAGGCGCCGGACGGGCCCCCGCCGCCGGGGCACGCGGTGGCGGCCGGGCCCTCGATGGCGGCGGCCTACCGGCCGATCGCGCTCGCCATCGCGCTGACCGACGCGGTGACGGCCCAGCAGGTGTCGGCCGTGGTGACGCAGGAGCTGCTGCCCGCGTTCGGCGGCCGCAGGCTCGCCATCCACCTGCTCCAGGAACGGCATCTCCATCTCGCGTGGGAGTCCGGTTTCCCGCCGGGGTTCCTGGAGCCGTTCGACGGGGTGGCGCTCGACGCGCGGATCCCGGCCGTGGAGACCCTGGCCACCGGGCGCCCGCTGTTCTTCGAGTCGATGCGGCAGCTGGCGCAGACGTACCCGGGGCTGCCCCTGGACGCCGAGGAGGGGGCCCGGGCGTTCCTGCCGCTGATCGCGTCCGGGCGGCCGGTCGGCTCCTGCGTCCTCGGCTTCGACCGCCCGCGCGGCTTCAGCGCGGAGGAACGTACGGCGCTCACCGCGCTCGCCGGGCTGATCGCGCACGCGATGGAGCGGGCCCGGCGCTACGACAGCGAGGCGGCCCTCGCCCGGGGCCTCCAGCAGGCCCTGCTGCCGAGCCGGCTGTCGGCGCATCCCCGGGTGGAGACGGCGGGCCGCTATCTGCCGGGCACCGAGGGCCTGGACGTGGGCGGCGACTGGTACGACGTGGTGGAGTCCGGGGACGGTCTCGCGCTGGTCATCGGGGACGTGCAGGGGCACGGGGTGCAGGCGGCGGCGACCATGGGCCAGCTGCGCAGCGCGGTGCGGGCGTTCGCGCTGGGCGACCGGCCGCCCGACGAGGTGCTCAGCGGCACCAACCATCTGCTCATCGGCCTCGACCCGGGCCAGTTCGCCAGCTGCTGCTGTCTGCGCCTGGACCCGGCCACCGGGCGCACCCGGATCGCCCGCGCCGGCCATCCGCCGCCGCTGCTGCTCTCCCCCGGCGACCGGGCCCGGGTGCTGGACATCCCCGGCGGTGTCGTCCTCGGGGTGGACCCGGAGGCGCGCTACCCGGTGACCGAGCTGGTCCTCGAACCGGACGCGATCCTCGCGCTGTACACGGACGGGCTGGTGGAGCGGGCGGGCGCCGACATCGACGACGGGATCGCCGAGCTGCGCCGGGCCCTGGACCGGGCGGGCGCGGCCGCCGGGCGGCGCGACGGCCTCACCCTGTCCGGGGTCGCCGACCGCCTCACCGCCGCCGCCCGGCACGCCGACGCCCGCCCCGACGACGTGGCCCTGCTCCTGGCGAGGAGGCTTCGCCATGGGTAGCCGCCCGGTCCGCTCGCGGTGGTTCCCGGCGGCCGGGCGGAGGTGGCGCGTCGAACGCCTGCGCCCCTTCCGCGCGCTCCTTCCCCCGGCGCGCCCCGTCCGCCTCACCCGGCACCCACTTCCCGGGGTGACGGTCTCGCCTGAAGGCGTCGGGCAGTGTAGACATGGGCACATGGTGCGACTGCCCGGCCGGCCAGTGACCCGGCCGCCCCGACCTTTCGGGCACCCGCGCGCACCACTGGCCCCGCCGCCGGACGGCCCCGGTGCGAACGGCGACCGGCCGGGCATGCTGTGGGCGGCGGTGACCGGGCGCAGCGTCGCCGGCCAGGTGTTCGTGCTCCAGGTCGTGATCGTGCTGCTGCTGGTGGTCTCGGCCGTGGTGGCCCAGGTCCTCCAGGTGCGCCACGACAGCGAGACCGAGGCCCGCAACCGCTCCCTGGCGGTGGCGCAGACGTTCGCCAACGCGCCGGGCACGGCCGCCGCGCTGCGCTCACCGGACCCGACGGCGATCCTCCAGCCGAAGGCCGAGGCCGCCCGCAAGGCGACCGGCGTGGACTTCATCGTCGTGATGAACACCCAGGGCATCCGCTACACGCACCCCCGTCCCGACCGCATAGGCAAGAAGTTCGTCGGCACCATCGGCCCGGCCGTGGCCGGCGGCACGGTCGTGGAGAAGGTCAACGGCACGCTCGGCCCGCTGGTGCAGAGCGTGGTCCCGGTCAAGGACGCGAACGGCACCGTGGTGGGGCTGGTGTCGGCCGGCATCACCACCGCGCATGTGGGCGGAGCCGCCGACCAGCAGCTGCCCCTCCTGCTCGCCGCGGCCGCCGCGGCCCTCGCGCTGGCCACCGCGGGCACCGCGCTGGTCAGCAGACGGCTGCTGCGCCAGACCCATGGCCTCGGGCCGTACGAGATGACCCGGATGTACGAGCACCATGACGCGGTGCTGCACGCGGTCCGCGAGGGCGTGCTGATCGTCGGCCGCGACGGCCGGCTGCTGCTCGCCAACGACGAGGCGCAGCGCCTGCTCGATCTGCCGAGGAACGCCGAGCGCCGACACGTCCTGGAGCTGGGCCTGGACGACGACACGGCGCGGCTGCTGGCCTCGGGGCGGGTGGCCACGGACGAGGTGCACCTGGTCAAGGACCGCCTGCTGGCGATCAACCAGCGGCCCACCGAACTGCGCGGCGGCCCGGCCGGCAGCGTCACCACGCTGCGCGACTCCACCGAGCTGCGGGCGGTCTCCGGGCGGGCCGAGGTGGCCCGGGAGCGGCTGAACATGCTGTACGACGCCGGGGTGGGCATCGGCACCAGCCTGGACGTGACCCGCACCGCCGGGGAACTGGCGGAGCTGGCGGTGCCCCGGTTCGCGGACTTCGCGACCGTGGACCTGTTCGAACCGGTGCTGAACGGGGAGGAGCCCCGGCCCGGGAGCGATCTGCGCCGGGTGGCCTGCGCGGGCATCCGCGAGGACTCCCCGCTGTACCCGGTGGAGCACCGGATCCGGTTCGTGGCGACCTCGCCGCAGGCGCACAGCCTGACGACCGGGCAGTCGGTGGTGGAGCCGCGGCTGCGCGACGCGCCGGGCTGGCGGGCGCAGGAGCCGGAGCGCACCGACAAGGTGGTGGAGTACGGCATCCACTCGCTGATCACCGTGCCGCTGCGGGCGGGCAGCCTGGTGCTGGGCGTGGCGAACTTCTGGCGTTCGGAGAAGCCGCAGCCGTTCGACACCGAGGAGCTGGCGCTCGCCGAGGAGCTGGTGGCGCGGGCCGCGGTGTCCATCGACAACGCCCGCCGGTACACGCGCGAGCACAGCATGGCGGTCACGCTCCAGCGCAGCCTGCTGCCGCGGACGCTGCCCGAGCAGGGCGCGCTGGAGATCGCGTACCGGTATCTGCCGGCGCAGTCCGGGGTGGGCGGCGACTGGTTCGACGTGCTGCCGCTGTCCGGGGCGCGGGTGGCGCTCGTGGTGGGGGACGTGGTGGGGCACGGGCTGCACGCGGCGGCGACCATGGGGCGGCTGCGCACGGCCGTGCACAACTTCTCCGCGCTGGACCTGCCCCCCGATGAACTGCTCGGTCTGCTGGACGAACTGGTGGGCCGGATCGACCAGGACGAGAACCCGGACGAGGGCGCCGCGGTGACCGGGGCGACCTGTCTGTACGCGGTGTACGACCCGGTGTCGCGGCGGTGCACCATGGCCCGCGCGGGGCATCCGCCGCCCGCGCTGGTGCGTCCGGACGGGCGGGTGGAGTTCCCGGAGATGCCGGCCGGGCCGCCGCTGGGCCTCGGCGGACTGCCGTTCGAGACGGTCGATCTGGAGCTGGGCGAGGGCAGCAGGCTGGTGCTGTACACGGACGGCCTGGTGGAGGACCGGGAGCGGGACATCGACGTCGGCCTGGAGCTGCTGGGCGACGCCCTGCGCTCGTCGCCGGACGGCTCTCCGGAGACGACCTGCCGTACCGTGCTGGAGCGGATGCCGGCCCGGCCGAGCGACGATGTGGCGCTGATCGTGGCCCGCACCCGGGTGCTGGGTCCGGACCAGGTGGCCGAGTGGGAGGTGCCGTCCGATCCGGCGGCCGTCTCCGAGGTGCGCTCCTCGGTCACCCGGGCGCTGGACGCGTGGGGCCTTGAGGAGCTGGCGTTCACGACCGAGCTGATCCTCAGCGAGCTGGTCACCAACGCCATCCGCTACGGGCGGCCCCCGATCGGGGTACGGCTGCTGCGCGACCGCACCCTGATCTGCGAGGTCTCCGACCGCAGCACGACCTCCCCGCACCTGCGCTACGCGGCGAGCACCGACGAGGGCGGCCGGGGCCTGTTCCTGGTGGCCCAGGTCGCCGACCGCTGGGGCACCCGCTACACGCCGAACGGCAAGATCATCTGGGCGGAGCAGCCGCTGCCGTAGGGGCTCGCTCCGCCCGGACCCTGCCGTCCGGCGCGCCGGTCGACCGGCGGTGGGGGGCGTCGGTCGACCGACGGCGGGGGTGGCTGTCAGCCGGTGGTGGGGGTGCCTGTCAGCCCGCGGTGGGGGCGCCGGCGACGCGGCGTTCGCCGCCGTTGTGACGCTGCCACATCCGGTAGACCTCCACCGCGTCCTCGCGCGGCTCGTACCGCATCGGCAGCCGGCGCTCGTCCCAGTTCTTGCCGAACTCCTCGTAGAAGGTGTCCAGTTCGAAGTACTTGCGGTCGTCGACGTAGTGCGGCTCGTAGGCGTCGCGGGTGGTGAGGAAGACGACCTCGTCCGGGGAGCAGTAGTACAGCGAGCCCAGGCACATCGGGCAGGGGTGGGCGAGGACGTAGACGGTCGTGCCGGTGAGGTGCTCGGTGCCCAGCTTCACGCAGGCCTCACGGACGGCGAGGATCTCCGCGTGCGCGGTCGGGTCGTTCGTCTGCGCGACCCGGTTGGGGCTCTCGGCGAGGATCTCGCCGTCCTTGACGATGACGGTGGCGAAGGGGCGGCCGCCCTCGGCGACATTGCGGCGGGCGAGGTCGATGGTGCGCTGGACGAAGTCCATGCGGTCCTCCAGAAAAGACGGGCGGATCAGAAAGGCGCGGGTCAGAAGGGCTTGGTCGGCAGGTACTTGCCGTCCAGGGTGATGACGGCGCGCTCGCCGCCCTCGGGGTCGGCGACCTTCTTGACGTCGAGCCTGAAGTTGATCGCGGAGATGATGCCGTCGCCGAACTCCTCGTGGACCAGGGCCTTGAGGGTGGTGCCGTAGACCTGGAGCATCTCGTAGAAGCGGTAGATCGTCGGGTCGGTGGGGACCGCGCCGGGGATCGAGCCGCGGGTGGGGACGGTGGTCAGCAGCAGCGCGGCGTCCGCGTCGAGACCGAGCAGTTCGGCGACGGCCTTCGCGGCGTCCTCGGGCAGGGCGTGCTGGCCGAGCACGGCGGCGGTGGTGAAGGCGACCGACAGGCCGGAGGCGTCGGCGATCTGCTGCCAGGAGAGGTCCTTGCGGGTCTTGGCCTCGACGGCGGCGACGGCCAGGTCCTGGCGGGCGGTGGGGTCGAACTGGGCGTGGATCATGGGAGGGTTCCTCACTGTGCGATGGGGATGGGTGCCGGTCGGCTCCGGCGGGGCCGGTCCGGAGATCGGGGTGTCGGGCCGCGAGCGGGGCGGGGCTCAGGCCGCGAGCGGGGCGCCGGCGGTGAGGTCCTCGACATGGCCGGTGGCGATGTCGAAGACCCAGCCGCGCACCGTGACCTGGCCTCGCGCGAGGGCGCGGGCGACGCTGGGGTGGGTGGCCAGGTTCGCCAGCTGGGCCAGCACGTTCTGCCGTACCAGGGCGGGCACGTCCGCGGCGCCCGGGGTGCGGGCCACCGAGGCGTCGGCGAGCCGCAGCCAGTCGGCGACCGCGGGGGCGCCGCTGAGGTCGTGACCGTGGGCGAGGGCGGTCATCGCGCCGCACGCGGAGTGCCCGCAGACGACGATGTCCTTGACGCCGAGCGTGCCGACGGCGTACTCGATGCTCGCCGCGACCCCGTCGGCGCCGGGGGTGCGGGCGGGGACGAGATTGCCGGCGGTGCGGATGACGAACAGCTCGCCGGGCTCGCAGCCGGTGATCAGCTCGGGCACGACGCGGGCGTCGGAGCAGCCGATGAACAGCGTGTGCGGCGTGTGGTGCGCGGCCAGGTGGCTGAACAGCTCCCGCTTGGCGGGGAAGACGTCCTGCTGGAAGCGCGCGACGCCCTGGGCGAGGTCTTGCATGGGGTCACTCCCTTTCGTGGCGGCCCGGCCCGTGGGGCCCGGCGAGATCCACCATGCATGACCTCGGGCTATAGAGTCCAAGACGTGCTGGACATGAAAGCTATTGATGCCATCTATAGTGTTGTCCATGGCCCTGGAACTGCGTCATCTGCGCTATCTGCTCGCCGTGGCCGACCACGGCGGCTTCACCCGTGCCGCCGAGGATCTGCACATCTCGCAGCCCACGCTGTCCCAGCAGATCAAGCAGCTCGAACGGACCCTCGGTGTCCAGCTGCTCGACCGCACCGGGCGGACGGTGCGCCTCACCGACGCGGGCGAGGCGTACGCCCATCACGCCCGGGGCGCGCTGCACCGGCTGGCCGCCGCCGAGCGCGCCGTCCACGATGTGCGGGACCTGAGCCGCGGGCGGCTGCGACTGGCGGTCACCCCCACGTTCACGGCCTATCTCGTCGGACCGCTCACCGCCGAGCTGCACAGCAGGCATCCCGGCATCACCCTGACCGTGCGGGAGACCACCCAGGACCGGATCGAGACGGGGCTGCTGGCCGACGAGTTCGACCTCGGCATCGCCTTCCGGGGCACCCATCTGCCGGGCATCACCGCGACCGCCCTGTTCACCGAGACGCTCACCCTGGTCACCGGCAACTCCACTGCCACCGGGGGACGTTCGGACGCGCTGCCGGTACGGGAACTCGCCGACCGCCAACTCGCGCTGCTCAGCGGCGACTTCGCCACCCGCGGCCATATCGACGCCTATCTGGAGGGCCACGGCGTCAGCCCGCGCATCGCGGTGGAGGCGAACTCCATCCAGGCCCTGACCGAGGTCGTGCAGCGCACCTCCCTGGCCACCGTCCTGCCGGACGCGATCACCCACGACCACCCCCGCCTCGTCCCCGTGCCGCTCGACCCCGCCCTGCCGACCCGCACGGTCACCCTCCTCGGCCGCGCCGACGCCTACCGCAGCGCCGCGACCCTCGCCTTCACCCGTCTCACCCATGAGCTGGTGCGCGACCGCGGGTACACGGCGGCCTCCTGAGCCGAACCCCCGGGTCAGCCGAGGGCGCGGTCGAGGTTGAAGGCGGCGCTGATCAGCGAGAGATGGGTGAACGCCTGCGGGAAGTTGCCCTGTTGCTCGCCGGTGCGGCCGATCTCCTCGGCGTACAGGCCGAGATGGTTGGCGTAGGTGAGCATTTTCTCGAAGGCGAGGCGGGCCTCGTCCACCCGGCCGGCCCGCACCAGCGCCTCGACGTACCAGAAGGAGCAGATGGAGAAGGTGCCCTCGTCGCCGCGCAGCCCGTCGGGGCTGACCAGCGGGTCGTAGCGGTAGACCAGCGAGTCGGACACCAGGTCCTCGGTGAGGGCGTCCAGCGTGGACAGCCACTTGGGGTCGGTGGGGGCGATGAACTTGGCGAGCGGCATCATCAGCACGGAGGCGTCCAGTACGTCGCCGTCCTCGTGCTGCACGAAGGCGTGCCGGTGCTCCGACCAGCCCCGGTCCATGATCCGCCGGTAGATGGCGTCCCGGGTCTGCCGCCAGCGCAGCAGTTCGGCGGGCAGCCCGCGCCGGTTGGCGAGCCGGATGGCGCGTTCCACCGCGACCCAGCACATCAGCCGCGAGTACAGGAAGTTCTTGCGGCCGCCCCGGGTCTCCCACACGCCCTCGTCGGGCTGGTCCCAGTGCTCGCAGACCCATTCGACCAGCTGGGTCACGTCGTCCCACTGCGCGCTGGAGATGGGCTGGGCCCATTTGTCGAACAGGTAGACGGAGTCGATCAGGGCGCCGTAGATGTCGAGCTGGAGCTGGTCGGCGGCGGCGTTGCCGACCCGGACCGGGGCCGAGCCCTGGTGGCCCTCCAGATGGGGCAGCTCGCGTTCGGGCAGGTCGGTGCGGCCGTCGATGCCGTACATGATCTGGAGCGGGCCGGAGGCGGCGCCGTCGCCGGGGCTGATGTGGGTGGTGAGGAAGCGCATGAACGCCTCGGCCTCGCCGCTGAAGCCGAGCCGCAGCAGCGCGTACACGGCGAAGGCGGCGTCGCGCACCCAGACGTACCGGTAGTCCCAGTTGCGCTCGCCGCCGAGCTGCTCGGGCAGGCTGGTGGTGGGGGCGGCGACGATGGCCCCGGTGGGGGCGTAGGTGAGCAGCTTGAGGGTGAGCGCGGAGCGGTGCACCATCTCGCGCCAGCGGCCCCGGTAGCGGGACTGCTGGAGCCAGCGCCGCCAGTAGGTGACGGTCGCGTTGAACTCGTGCTCGGCCTCGGCGTGGGCGCAGCCGCGCGGGGCGAGGGCGCTGTCGGCCTGGTCGAGCGCGAACACCGCCGTCTCGCCCTCGCCGAGCTTGAACTCGGCGCACGCGTCGCGGCCGTCGCACTCCATGGCCACGGTCGCGGTGAGCGCGAGGGCCAGGTCGGGCGACTCGAACAGCAGCGTGCCGTCCGTGTCGCGGACGGTGTGCTGGGCGGCGCCGTAGTCGAAGCGCGGGGCGATGAGGGCGCGGAAGGGCACACGGCCGCGTACGCACACCACCCGCCGGATCAGCCGGTGCCGCCCGGTGTCGCAGGGCTCTCCGGCGTCGGCGGAGACCGGCATGAAGTCCTGTACCTCGCCGACGCCCTCCTCGGTGAAGAAGCGCGTGATCAGCACATTGGTGTCGGGGAAGTAGAACTGCTTGGTGCGGGCCGGGACGGCGGCGGCCAGCTCGAAGCAGCCGCCACGCTCGGCGTCCAGGACGGCCGCGAAGACGCTGGGCGAGTCGAAGGACGGCGAGCAGTACCAGTCGATGGTGCCGTTGCTGCCGACCAGGGCGACCGTGCGCAGGTCGCCGATCAGGCCGTGCTCGGCGATGGGCAGGTAGCGGGGGCTCGCGGAGGTGTCCGCGGCGAACGGCGGCGTCTGGCTCATCGGCGGCCTCCCGGTGCGGGTGCGCGAACTCGTCCCGCTGTGTCTCCAGCTTAGGAGCGAGTGAGGCGGCGTGGAGTGGGCAGGCGCTCCGCACCCGTCACCGGCGTCTCCTCCGGATGCAGGGTGCGCCGCGGCGGGCAATGGTGAGAGTGTGCCCCGTTCGGCGGCACCGGCACGGATGCGGTCATCCGGACCGAGGAGGAGGCAACACATGTCGACATCCGCAACTGGAGGGTCCCGGTCGCCCGACGACCACTGCACCCCGGACTCCCTGCTCCACTCGGCTCCCCAGCAGGACGTCACCCCGGAGGACCTGGTGATGGCGGCCGGCAGGGACATCACCCCGAAGACGCTCGACTGGGCGCGCCGCAAGCTGGAGACGGAGGGTCCGTCGGCGATCGAGAAGCTGCTGCCCTGACGGGGGCGACGGGGAGCCAGGGCGGGCGGCGCGGATGGGCGCCGCCCGCCCTGGCTCGGTTCATGGGCGGGTCCGTACGGGTCAGGCCCGTATGGGGGCGAACCCGTACGGGTTCAAGTCCGTACGGGTTCAAGTCCGTACGGGGCAAGTCCCTACGGGGTCAGGTGCGGGTGGTCGGCCAGGTACGGGTGGCCGGCGGTCGATCGCGCGGTCCCCCGCACCCCTGGAGCGGCGGGCCCGGCGCCGGCCGGAGCGCGCCCGTCACTCCGCGCCCCTTACTCCGCCCGGACCGCGCCCCTCACTCCGCCCGGTCCTGCTCGTCCGGTACGACATGCACCGCGGCCTCCTCCGCGCCCGCCGCGCCCCCGTCGATGCCCACGTCCTCGGCGAAGGTGTCCGCTTCCGGGTCCCGCGCCGACAGGCGGCCCGCGCGGACGTCGCCCGCCTCGGGGTCGACGGGTTCGCCCGCGCCGCCGGGCAGGTCGCCGATGCCGTCGCCGGCCGGCTCGTCCTGGTCGGGGACCTCCTGCCGCAGCCGCTGGTCCAGGCTCTCGCCCGCGCGCTGCTCGGCGGCGGTGGTGCCGTACTTGGTGACGCCGAGGGGGCGCTCGGGCGGGGAGTAGCCCTCGTCGAGCATGTCGTCGTAGGAGCGTCCGCCGATCGCGTCCTGCGGGTCCAGGGGCGCGGCGTCCTCCTGCTCCTCGTTCGTTCCGGTGGGCTGGTAGGCGTCGTCGCCCATGGGGGCCTGCGCTTCGCTCATCGTCGGCTCCTTCCGTGCTCGCGCGGCGGTCCCGGTCCGCGTTTCCCGCAGCCGGGACGTCAACCCCGCGAATACCGGATTCGGCGCGACCGGGTTCAGTCGGCGGACTGCTCCGCCAGGCCCGAGGTCCACTTCTCCTCGATGCGGCCCGCCTTCCACACCAGCAGCGCGAGCGCCCAGGTGACGAAGAACAGGCCGACGATCACGAAGCCGACCGTGTTGAGGTCGAGCCCGGCGACCCAGTCCCAGAAGAAGCCGTGCAGGTCCATCTTGTCGGCGAGGAGCCCGAGGAGTTCGACGGAGCCGATGATCAGGGCGACGGCGACGGACAGGCCGGTGATGGTGAGGTTGTAGTAGACCTTGCGGACCGGCTTGGAGAACGCCCAGCCGTAGGCGAAGTTCATGAACGAGCCGTCGATGGTGTCCAGCAGCGACATCCCGGCCGCGAACAGCACCGGCAGGGTGAGGATCGCGTACCAGGGCAGTCCGGAGGCGGCGCCGGAGCCGGCGAGGACCAGCAGGGCGATCTCGGTGGCGGTGTCGAAGCCGAGGCCGAACAGCAGACCCAGCGGGTACATCTGCCAGGGCTTGCTGATCGAATGGGTGACGCGGCCGAGCAGGCGGTTCATGAAGCCCCGGTTGTTGAGCTGGGTCTCCAGGGCCGCCTCGTCGAAGTGGCCGGTGCGCATCTTGCGGAAGACCTTCCAGATGCCGGCCAGGATGACGAGGTTGATCACGGCGATGAGGTAGAGGAAGGCGCCGGAGACGGTCGTACCGATGAGGCCGGTGACCTCGTGCAGGTGCGAGTTGTCGTTCTGGACCGGCCCGGCCAGGGACTTCATGCCCAGGGAGAGCAGCAGGGCGAGGCCGAAGACGATGGTGGAGTGGCCGAGGGAGAACCAGAAGCCGACGGACAGCGGGCGCTGCCCGGAGCCCATCAGCTTGCGGGTGGTGTTGTCGATGGCCGCGATGTGGTCCGCGTCGAAGGCGTGCCGCATGCCGAGGGTGTACGCGGTCACGCCGATGCCGATACCGAAGGACTGGGTGCCGACGCTGAAGTGCTGGGGGGCGATGATGCCGACCAGGGTGCCCCAGCCGATGACGTGCAGGGCCAGCACGAAGGCGGCCATCGAGCCGACCCTGATCCACTCCTGGCGCGTCATGGAGCGGCGGACGCGTTGCCAGGCCGACGGCTTGGCGCCGGCCTGTGCGGGGAGGGACGGAGCGGAACCAGGGGCGGCCGTCATCGGGAGGGTCATTCCTAACGTCGTACGAGTACGGCTGCACACCACAGCCTTGTGCCATCATCCCGTACCTGCAACTGGTGTGCAGTAAAGGCGGCGGCAGGCCTTTCCCATGGTCAGGAAAAGACCATGAACAGGAAAAGGCCGCTCCCCCGGGCGGGCGGAGCGGCAAAGAGGCCGTACTCGGCGGCGCGGCCGGCCGGCGGGTCCGGGGACGCACCGGCCGCGGCGCATCCATGCGCAACCGGTCATGAACCGGTAATCCCCGGGCAAAGTCCGGGAAGGGTGCCTGTCCATGTCCGCCGGTCGCCCGGGGAACGTCTACAAATGTGTAGTCACATGTTGTCGAAGCACGTCGAAGGAAAGGGTGTGCGGCCGTGGCCACTCCCCCACATCTGGCACATCTGGCGTCGCGACTCGCGGTCAACGTGCTCGACGCCCACTCGCTGCTGGCCGCCTTCGGGGTGCTCGGCGTCGGCGTGGTGCTCTTCGCGGAGACCGGCCTGCTGATCGGGTTCTTCCTGCCCGGCGACTCGCTGCTGTTCACGGCGGGCCTGCTGTGCACCGGCACGGCCGACCGCGGGCTGCGCCTCTCGCTCGGTCCGCTGCTGGCCGCGGCGGCGCTCGGCGCGCTGGCGGGTGCCCAGTGCGGGTTCCTGATCGGCCGCAGGGCGGGCGGCGCGCTGCTGGCCCGCACCCGCTCGGCGAAGCTGCGCGAGGGCGCGCACCGCGCGGAGGAGCTGCTGGACCGGTACGGCCACGCGAAGGCGATCGTGCTGGCCCGCTTCGTGCCGGTGGTGCGTACGGTGCTGAACCCGATGGCGGGCGCGCTCGGCGTGCCGGCCCGCACCTTCGCCCTGTGGCAGGTGATCGGCGGCCTGGCCTGGAGCCTCGGCCTCACGCTGGGCGGGTACGCGCTGGGGTCCTCGATCCCGAATGTCGACAAGTACCTGCTGCCGGTGATCGCGCTGATCGTCCTGGTCTCGCTGATCCCGCTCGCGGCGGAGGTGCTGCGTTCGCGCCGGGCGGCGAAGGAGACGCCGTGACGGGCCCGGTGACGTGCGGGCCTGCGCTGCGGGCGGCGGGGGCGTACCGGGCGTGGCCGCCGTCGGCGTCGTGAGCCGCCGCAGGGCCGCGGCCGTCGTCGGTCTCGGCGTCTGCGCCTGGTCGGCGTTCGCGGCGCTGACCCTGGTCGTGGTCTCCCGGCACGGCGCCCCGCTCCCCCCGGACCGCGCCCTGCTCGCCTGGGCCCTCGGGCACCGGCCGCCGACGGCGGTCGCCGCGGCGCGCGGACTGACGGACACCGGCACGGGGGCGGTGCCGTACGCCGTGGTGGTCACGGCCGGACTGATCGCCGGCCGGACGCCCCGGCAGCGGTACGCCGCCGTCCTCACGGGCCTGCTCTGCCTCGCGCTGGGGCAGGCGGTGCGGTACGGCGTGATGGACCTGGTCGGCCGGGCCCGGCCCCCGTACGGGTACTGGAAGGCGCTCCCCTCCGGCTGGTCGTACCCCTCCGGGCACACCACCACCTCGGCCCTGGCGGCCGGGCTGCTGATCACGGCGCTGTGGCTGCGGGCCCCGCACGGCCGGGGCCCGCTGATGTCGCTGGCCGCCTGCTGGGGCGCGGGGGTCGGGCTGACCCGGATCTTTCTCGGGGTGCACTGGTCCACCGATGTGCTGGGCGGCTGGCTGTTCGCGGCGGGCTGGCTCGCCCTGCTGCTCACGGCGGCGGCCCGGTGGCTGCCCGCCGGCCTCAGGCCCGGCGCTCCGGACCCCGATTCCGCCCCGCTCGCCCCGACGGAAGAAACCCGGCGGAGATACTAAGGCAACTTTATAAGCTAGCCTTAGCATATGAGTGATGATCTGGACCCCGAGGCGGTCGCCTCGGACCTGCTCGCGGGCATCGGCGTGCTGGTGCGCCGCGTACGCCAGGTGCCGGTCGAGGGCGGGCTGACGATCCCGGAGCGCGGCGCGCTGGCGCAGCTGGACCGCTCGGGCCCCACCACCTCCTCCGCGCTGGCCCGGGAGGCGCAGATCACCGCGCAGTCCATGGGGGCGACGCTGGGCGCGCTCCAGGCCCGGGGGCTGGTCGAGCGGCGCCGGGATCCGGACGACGGCAGGCGCGTGGTGCTGACGGTGACCGACGCCGGACGGCAGGCGCTGCGGGACAAGCGCAACGCGCGGGCCGAGCTCATCGCGGGCGCCCTGACCGGCGGCGCGTTCACGCCCGCGGAGCTGGAGCGGCTCGCCGAGGCCGCCCCGCTGCTGCGACGGCTGGCCCAGAGCATCTGACGCCGACGCGCCTTTCGCGCCGACGACCCTTCGAGGAAGCAGGCCGATGACGGACCCTCCCCAGCCGCACGCCCCGTACCGCTCATCCGGTGACCGGTACAAGTGGACGGCGCTGACGAACACGACCGCCGCGGTCTTCATGTCCGCGCTGGACGGCTCCATCGTGCTGATCGCCCTCCCGGCGATCTTCCGCGGTGTGCACCTGGACCCGCTGGCCCCGGGCAACATCGCCTACCTGCTCTGGATGATCATGGGGTACCGGCTGGTCCAGGCCGTCCTGGTGGTCACGGTGGGCCGGCTGGGGGACATGTACGGCCGGGTCCGGATCTACAACTGCGGCTTCGCGGTGTTCACCTTCGCCTCGGTCCTGCTGTCCTTCGATCCCTTCGACGGCGGCCACGGGGCGATGTGGCTGATCGCCTGGCGGGTGGTGCAGGCCGTGGGCGGGTCGATGCTGACCGCGAACTCGGCGGCGATCCTGACCGACGCCTTTCCGAAGGAGCAGCGCGGTTTCGCCCTGGGCATCAACCAGGTCGCGGCGCTGGCCGGAATGTTCATCGGCCTGGTCGCGGGCGGTCTGCTGTCGGCGTGGGACTGGCGGGCGGTCTTCTGGGTGAACGTGCCCGTCGGCGTGTTCTTCACGCTGTGGGCCTACCGCACCCTGCGCGAGACCGGCGGGCGGGGCGGCGGCCGGGTCGACTGGTGGGGCAACATCACCTTCGCGGTGGGCCTCAGCGCGGTCCTGATCGCGGTCACCTTCGGTCTCCAGCCCTACGGCGGGCACACCATGGGCTGGACGAACCCCCTCGTCGAGGCGCTGATAGCCGGCGGCCTCGCGCTGCTGGCCGCGTTCGTCGTGATCGAGTGCCGCACCGCCGCGCCGATGATCCAGCTGAGCCTGTTCCGCCGCCGGGCCTTCACCTTCGGCAATCTGGCGGGCCTGGCCATCTCGATCGGGCGCGGTGGGATGCAGTTCGTGCTGATCATCTGGCTCCAGGGCATCTGGCTGCCGCTGCACGGCTACGACTACGGCGACACGCCCCTGTGGGCGGGCATCTTCATGCTGCCGCTGACGGCCGGCTTCCTCGCGGCGGGGCCGGTGTCGGGGTATCTGTCCGACCGGCTCGGCTCCCGGGGCCTGGCCACCGGCGGCGCGGTGCTGTTCGGTGCGAGTTTCCTCGGTCTGATGCTGCTGCCGATCGACTTCGGCTACGGGGCGTTCGCGGTGCTGATCGCGGTCAACGGGATCGCCAGCGGCATGTTCGCCTCCCCCAACTCCTCGGCGATCATGGGCAGTGTGCCCTCCGAGCTGCGCGGCGTCGCCTCGGGTATGCGCGCCACCTTCCAGAACTCCGGTACGGCGGTGTCGATCGGCGTGTTCTTCTCGCTGATGATCGCCGGTCTGGCGAGCCGCCTGCCGCACACCCTCACCGCGGGCCTGCGGCAGCAGGGCGTGCCCGCCCATGTCGCCGCCCAGGTCGGCGATCTGCCCCCGGTCTCCTCGCTGTTCGCCGCCCAGCTGGGCGTGAATCCGATCCGGCATCTGCTGGAGCCCAGCGGCGCCCTGGCCCGGCTGACCCCGGCGCGACAACAGGCTCTGACCGGGCGGGAGTTCTTCCCGAACCTGATCTCCGGGCCCTTCCACTCCGGGCTGGTGGTCGTGTTCGCCTTCGGCGCGGCCCTCGCCTTCCTCGCCGCGATCGCCTCCCTGCTGCGCGGCGCCAACACCCCGGCCGGGGCGCCGAAACCGCGCGAGGCGGGTGACACGGCCACCCGTCCGGACCGGCACACCAATGCCTGAGACACCGAACCGGCCCGGGCACCTTCGCTCCAGGGCCCGGCCCCGCCCCACGGACATCCACAGGAGAAGCAACCACCATGGCACTGACCACGATCGACGCGATGTGCGCCCTCGTCGTGATCGATCTCCAGAAGGGCATCGTCTCCGCCCGCACCGAGGCTCCGGTGACCGCCGCCGTCGAGCGATCGGCGCGTCTGGCGAGCGAGTTCCGGCGGCACGGCCTGCCGGTGGTCCTCGTCAACGTCACCGGACGCGCGCCGGGTCGTACGGACACCGTACGGTCCCGGGACGGCGCGCGGGCCGGGGGCGAGGCGCGGGCCGGGGGCGGCGCGCGGGCCGGGGGCGGGGCCGGGCGGCCGTCCGACTGGGCCGAACTCGTGGCCGAGCTCGGCGTCCGACCGGGCGATCATCTGATCACCAAGCGGCGGCGCAGCGCGTTCCACGACACCGGGCTCGACACCCTGCTGCGGGACCTGGGCGTCACCCAGGTCGTGCTCACCGGCATCTCGACCAGTTCGGGCGTGGAGTCGACGGCCCGCTCGGCCTCCGACCACGGCTACCACGTGGTCCTGGCCACCGACGCCATGGCCGACCCGGACGCCGAGGCGCACCGGCACAGCGTCGAACGCGTCTTCCCCAAGCTCGGCGAGACCGCCACCACGGCCGAGGTCGTCACCATGCTGGAGGCGACGCGATGAGCCTCCTGGGCCGGCTTCTGAGGAACCGCAGGGCGGGCGAGACCCATGCGGCGTGGAACATGCCCCACCTCCAGGGTCCCGGGCCGCTGACCCTCACCAGCCGGGACTTCGGCGACGGTGAGGTCATGCCGCTGGAGCAGTGCGCGAAGACCATCGGGGGTGCCGACCTCTCGCCCCACCTGGCCTGGACGGCGCCGCCGGCCGGTACCGCCCAGCTCCTGCTGGTGGTCGAGGACATCGACGTGCCGATGGCCAAGCCCGCCGTGCACTGCCTCGCCCTGATCGACCCGGCGGCCGGGCACCTCGACCAAGGCGCCCTCGGGGCACGGCGACCGGCGCCCGGCGTACGGCTGCTGCGCTCCACCATCGGCCGCGGCTACCACGGTCCGGCCCCGGTCAAGGGCCATGGCCCCCACCGCTACACGTTCCAGCTGTTCGCCCTGGCCACCCCCGTGGATCTCCCGCGCCCGGAACGGGCCCGCCCCCGTGCCTTGCTGCCCGCCGTCACCGGGCCGGTCCTCGCCCGCGGCCGCCTGACCGGCGTCTACGAGCGCTGACCCGGCCCGTCGGACACCTCGGGCGCCGACCTCGTACCGCCCGTGCTCCAGGAAGGCGCGCAGCGCCTCGGGCGTGCCGTCGTCCAGGGCCTTCTCGGCCGCCGCGCGGCGCTGGTACCGGCCATGCCGCTCCGCTCACCGCCCCGGCCTTCGCCGCCGACGCGCCCGCCACCGCCACCGTCGCCGCCACGAGCGTGGCGGCGGTGACGGACGGCTCCCGCACACCGGTCGACGACATGTCCGACGACGATGTGCGGGTCGCGGTCTTCCTCGTCGCCGCTCGGGTGACTCCGCGTCAGGGTTCAGGGTGCGACGTGCGGGCCGTCCGGGCGGCCGTCGCGCTGGCGCACCATCTCGCGGCTCAGCTCCTCGGTCTCGGCCTCCGGCAGCCGTTCGTAGCCGTCCTCGGTGATGAACGACAGGATCGGGAAGATACGGCGGTTGAGATCGGGCCCGCCGGTGGCCGAGTCGTCGTCGGCGGCGTCGTACAGCGCGTGCAGCGCGGCGAGGGCGGCCTCGCGGCGGGTCAGTCCGGGCCGGTAGAGCTTCTTGAGCGCGCCCCGGGCGTACGGCGAGCCGGAGCCCTCGGCGTGGAACTCCCGCTTCTCGTACAGACCGCCCACCGCGTCGTAGGCGAAGATGCGGCCGCCCTCGCCGGTGGGCGCGCCGAGGTCGTACCCGGCGAGCAGGGGGACGACGGCGAGGCCCTGCATGGCCTGGGCGAGGTTCTGCCGGATCATGGTCGCGAGGCGGGTCGCCTTCGCGCCCAGGGTCATCGGAATGCCCTCGATCTTCTCGAAGTGGGCCAGTTCGACCTGGTAGAGCCGCACCATGTCGAGGGCGAGCCCGACGGTGCCGGCGAAGGCGACGGCCGTGTGGTCGTCTGCCGGGTGGACCTTCTCCAGGTCCCGCTGGGCGATCAGGTTGCCCATGGTGGCCCGGCGGTCCCCGGCGAGCAGCACACCCTCGCCGTAGGTGAGCGCGAGCACCGTGGTGCCGTGCGGGAAACTGCCCTCGGCCGCGCTCGTGCCGGGCGGCAGCGGGGAGGCGGTGGGCAGCAGCCGGGGGCGGTGGGCGGCCAGGAACTCGGCGAAGGACGAGCTTCCCGGCGTGAAGAACGCCTCGTCCATGAGCCCGGCGGTGTCGTTCCCCGTCATCTGCTTCCCCTCCATAAACACGCGGTATCACCCGTCTCCTACCTGACGCGGCCTGACCGGAAACCCTTCCGCGCGCCCCGGCGTGTAGTACAACCGTCGGCTTTCGGCCGCGACCCACGGCCAGTCGCGGGCGTACCCGGGCGGTTTCGCCCCCGCCGGTACGAGGGTGGCCGTCGGAACGCGCCGGACCGTGCGCGCGAGGGCGTCCGCCGTGGTGTCGGCGTTGGGGCCGGACGTCGCGGCCGAGGCGCAGCCGGCGTAGAAGGCGACGGGCAGGGCGTCCTCGCCGGTGACCAGGCAGGGGGCGCGCACGCCGAGGCGGTGCAGGGTGGCGGCGGTGCGCGACCAGGAGCGGTGGCCGTCGGCGGCGACGCCCGCCGTGCGCGCCAGCACGGTCAGTTGGGCCCCGAGGTGGACGGCGAACGCCAGGCAGAGCGCGCCCGCGACCACCGGACGCCAGGGCCGGGGCGGGGCGCTCGCCAGGTGGAGCAGGGCGGCGGCGACGGGGAGGGCGAGGAGGGCATAGGCGGGGAGCAGGAAGCGGGGGGCCGCGTAGCCGATCAGGAACAGGTAGGGGAAGGCCGCCGACGCCGCGCACGCCACCGGCAGTGCCGTGGCCGCCGTCCGTCCGGCGCGGACCGCGTACAGCAGGGCGAGCGCGGCGAGCAGGGGCAGCGCGCACCACCAGAAGGTGACGAGCGGGCCGGGCAGCGCGCCGGCGCAGGGACGGCACAGGGTGCGGCCGCCGAGGCTGCGCAGCTGGTCGACGACGGCGAGATGCCAGCCGAGGCCGCCCTGGATCGCCGAGCCTTCGGACAGCCGGTGCAGCAGGCCGCCGTAGCGCGCGTACGCCTCGACCACCCACTCGGCGACCCCGGCCGCGAGCCCGGCGAGCAGCACGGACAGCCGCCGCCAGTGCCGGTGCCGCAGACCGACGGCGAGCAGCGGCAGGACGGCCCACACCGCGTCCATGGGCCGCATCCAGCCCATCAGCGCGGCGCCCGCGGCCAGGCCCCCGAGCGCGGCCCGGCCGGACGGGGGCACGCCCGCGCGCAGGTAGGAGCCGACCGTCACCAGGGCCCCCACCGCGACCCAGTAGTTGGGCATCGCCTGGAGGCCGTAGAAGAGGGTCACCCACAGGGAGGCGAGGAGGGCGGCGGCGAGGGTGAGGGCGCGGGGCGGGAAGAGGCCGCGCCAGGTCCGCAGGGCCAGGTACAGGGCGAGGCCGGAGAGGGCGGCGAGGTAGCAGCGCAGCAGGACCGTGGAGGACGACCACGCGGCGACCGGCGCGACGAGCAAAGAGATGCCGCGGGCCCGGGGCGCGCTGAAGTAGGCGGCGGGGGCGCGGACGCCGAACTGGCTGACGTACACCGCCTCGTCCCAGCCGAGGCCCATGCCGGGGCGGACCAGGAGCAGTTGGACGAGGGTGAAGGCGGCGGCGACGGCCGCGAGCGGGAGGGCGGCCCGGCGGCTTCGGGCGGCCTCGGACGGGGGCCGGGAGCGGGCGGATCGCGTCCCGGTGAGTACGGCGTCGGCGCTGCCGGTCATCATCCTCCCCTTCGCCCCGAAGGGGGCGGAACCGGAAAGGTCCACCCCATCACAGAGTGACCGGAGATCTCGGGCGAACCCGCCGTTCACCCCGCTGTCCGGGAAGGCGGTACGGCCCGCGAGCACCGCCACTACGCGCTGTAAGGTTGGAACATGGCTGGTACAGGGTCCCGGGGCAGGGCGGAACGGCGCAGCGCCGGGGAGCTGGAGAGCGAGGTGCTGGCCGCCCTCTGGGCCACCGACCGGCCGCTCACCCCGGCGGAGATCCAGGCCGAGATCGGCGGCGGTCTCGCGTACAACACGGTGCACACCATCCTCAAACGCCTGTACGACAAGGGGCTGGTGCTGCGGGACGCGGACGGGCGGCGCGGCGCGTACCGTCCGGCGAAGAACGCGGCCGAACTGACCGCCGAGGCCATGCGCCAGGCCCTGGACCGGGGCCCGGACCCGATCGCCGCGCTCCAGCAGTTCGTGACCGGTTTGAGCCACGAGGAGGAGCGGGCACTGCGCGAACTGCTCACCGAGGGCGACACCTGAGCCGACGGGTCCTCGCACCAGGCCCCCGTACGACGCCCGGGTACGAGGGCTTCGCACAGGGTCCGGGACACGGGGCTGCGCGCACGACGTCCACGGCAGGAGGTCTCCCGCAAAAGATCTCGCGCAGGAGATCCGATGTGTACGGCCCGCTGGCGCTGTCGCTGCCGCTCCCCCTGGCGGACCCGCTGACCGGCCGGTACGTGGCGCGGGTGCCGGCCGCGGCCGCCGTGGTGACCGCCGGGGCCACCGCCTGGACGCTGGCGCTGCTCGACGCCACGCTGCTCGGGGACGTGCCGCCGGTGGCGCGCGGTCGGGCGGGGAGGGGCGGGCAGGCGGCGGCCTCCGGTGCCGGTGGTGATCGGTCCTGCCGCGTGTCCGGCACTGGTGGTCGTCGGCGTGCGGCTGCGCTGTGCCGTACCGGCCGGGCGGCGCACCGGCCGGGCGCTGCGGCGGCTGTGCGCGGGGCAGCCGACGGACACCGGGCGGATCGTGGCCCGCGTCGGCTGTGCTGGTCACATCGGCGCTGCTGCGCGCTCCGGTCCGCCGAGCGGCGGGGGCCCCTCGCGCACGAGCGGGTCCATCGCGCCCACCGGCACAGGCGTCCTGGTGACGGCGGCCGACCCGCTCCTGTGGTCGGTGCGTTCGACCGCGAGCCACCTGGTGGAGCGGTGGGCCGACAAGCGCACTGCGGCCGTCGTACCACCGCCCACGCACCGGCGCGGGCCGCGCTCACAGCGCGGCGGGGCGACGCGGTCTGCGCGCCGCACCTCGCCGACCGCGCCGTCACCCGTCGTATCGCCGCCCTCCAAGCCGCCCCGCAGCCCGGCCTGGGAGCGCCGCCGCGCTGAGCGGACCGGGCCCGCTGCCCGGGTCTCAAGAGACCTGGAGATCCGGGTCTCAGGAGGTCTCGTTCGGTACCCGGTGGCGGGGCTGCTGCGGCAGCGGGCGGCGGATGGTCGGGGGTACCGCGCGGACGGCCGGCTCGCTCGTGGTCACCGTGATGGCGTCACCGTGGTGCCGCAGCTCCAGCGGCGGGCCGTCGAGCAGCTCGTACGTCGTCTTGTCCGCGTCGATCTCCACCCGCAGCCTGCGCCCCCGGAACTGCACATGGAAGGCGAGCCTGGAGAGCCGCTCGGGCAGCCGGGGGGCGAAGCGCAGCCGTTCGCCGTCGCGGCGCATCCCGCCGAAGCCCGCGACCAGCGCCATCCAGGTACCGGCGAGCGAGGCGATGTGCAGCCCGTCGCGGGTGTTGTGCTCCAGGTCGTGCAGGTCCATCAAAGCCGCCTCGGCCGTGTAGTCGTAGGCGAGGTCGAGATGGCCGGTCCGGGCGGCGACGACGGCCTGGCAGCAGGCGGACAGGGAGGAGTCGCGGACGGTCAGCGGCTCGTAGTAGGCGAAGTTCCGGGCGATCTGCTCCTCGTCGTACCGCTCGGCGAACCAGCTGTCGCACGTGTACAGCGCCAGCACCAAGTCGGCCTGTTTCACGACCTGTTTGCGGTAGAGGTCGAAGTACGGGAAGTGCAGCAGCAGCGGGTACTGGTCGGAGCGGGTGCCGTCGAAGTCCCAGCGCTGGTAGCGGGTGAACCCGGAGTGCTGTTCGTGGACGCGGAGTTCGGCGTTGTACGGCACGTGCATCGCCGCGGCCGCGTCCCGCCACGCCGCGCTCTCCTCCTCGTCCACCCCGAGCCGGGCGGCCTCGCGCGGATGGCGTTCGACGATGTCGGCTGCGGCCAGCAGGTTCTGACTCGCCATCAGGTTGGTGTAGGTGTTGTCGTCGGCGACCGCGCTGTACTCGTCGGGTCCGGTGACGCCGTCGAGGTGGAAGACGCCGTGGGCGTCGTGGTGGCCGAGCGAGCGCCACAACCGGGCCGTCTCCACCAGGAGTTCGACCCCGGCCTCGCGTTCGAAGGCGGTGTCGCCGGTGGCCTCGACGTAGCGGACCACGGCGTCGGCGATACCGGCGTTCACATGGAAGGCGGCGGTGCCGGCCGGCCAGTACGCCGAGCCCTCCGGCCCCGCGATGGTCCGCCAGGGGAACGCGGCCCCGGCGAGCCCCAGTTGGGCCGCACGCTCGCGGGCCTCGTCCAGGGTGCTGTGCCGCCAGCGCAGCGCCTCGGCGACGGCCGCGGGCGCGGTGTGGGTGAGCACCGGCAGCACGAACATCTCGGTGTCCCAGAACGCGTGCCCGTCGTAGCCGGAACCGGTCAGACCCTTCGCGGGTATCGCGCGCTGCTCCGCGCGGGCCCCCGCCTGCAGGACGTGGAACAGGGCGAACCGTACGGCCTGCTGGATCTCCTCGTCGCCGCTGACCTCGACGTCGGCACGTGCCCAGAAGTCGTCCAGGCAGGCCCGCTGGTCGGCGAGCAGCCCGGGCCAGCCGTCGTGGGCGGCGGCCGCGAGCGCGGCGTCGACCTGGTCGGCCATCGCGGGCAGCGAGCGGGTCGCGGACCAGCCGTGGGCGACCAGCTTCTCCACCCGCAGGCTCTGCCCGGGCTCCAGGACCGAGGTGACGGTCAGCCGGGCCAGGTCCGTGCCGCTCTCGCTGCGGGTGGTGGTGCGCTCGGGCCCGCTGACGACGTGGTCGGCGGCGACCGCGACCCGCAGACCGCTGCGCCGGGTCCGGTGCACCAGGCGCAGCCGGTTGCCCGTGGCGAAATCGTCCTCCTGCTCCAGGGGCGACTTGAGCGCCACGGCCGCGCGCGGGTCGCCGTCGGAGCCGGGCAGGCTCTCGTTGGCGACCAGCTCGGACTGGATCACCACCCGGCTGCGGGAGCCGACGGCCTCCACCTCGTACGCCACGGCGGCCACCGCGCGCTGGGTGAGCGAGACCAGCCGGGTCGAACGCACCCGGACCGTGGAACCGGCCGGCGAGGTCCACTCGCAGGTCCGCTCCAGCACCCCGCGGCGCAGGTCCAGGACCCGTTCGTGGGCGGTGAGGCGGCCGTAGCGCAGATCGAACGGCTCGTCGTCCACGAGCAGCCGCAGCACCTTGCCGTTGGTGACGTTGATGACGGTCTGGCCCGACTCCGGATAGCCGTACCCGGCCTCCGCGTACGGCAGCGGGTGCACCTCGTGCACGCCGTTCAAGTAGCTGCCGGGCAGCCCGTGCGGTTCGCCCTCGTCGAGGTTGCCGCGCCAGCCGACATGGCCGTTGGACAGCGCGAACACGGACTCGCTCTGGGCGAGCAGATCGAGGTCGAGGGTGGTCTCGCGGACCGCCCACGGCTCGACGGCGTACGACCCCTGGGTGATCACCGCTTGCCTCCCAGCTCGGCGAGGTCCGCCACGACGACGCTCGCGCCGTGCGCGTACAGCGCCTCGCGCTGGCCGACCCGGTCGAGGCCGACGACGTACCCGAAGCCGCCCGCGCGGCCCGCGTCCATCCCGGCCTGCGCGTCCTCGAAGACGGCCGCCCGGGACGGTTCGACGCCCAGGTCGTGGGCGGCGGCGAGGAAGGTGTCGGGGTGCGGCTTGCCCGGCAGCTTGCGCTCGGCGGCCACCACGCCGTCGACACGTACGTCGAAGAAGTGCTCGGCGTCCACGGCCCGCAGCACGTCACGGCAGTTGGCGCTGGAGGAGACGATCGCGGTGCGCAGCCCCTCGGCGCGGACCGCCTCCAGGTAGCGCAGGGTGCCCTCGTACGCCTCGACGCCGCCGGTGCGGATCCGCTCCAGGAGCAGCTCGTTCTTCTGGTTGCCGAGGCCGTTCACGGTCAGGGCCTCCGGTGGGTCGTCCGGCGTGCCCTCCGGCAGATGGATGTCGCGTGACTCCAGGAAGGCGCGCACCCCGTCGGCGCGGGGGCGGCCGTCGACGTACTCGTCGTAGTCGGCGACCGCGTCGAACGGCCGTGCCTGTGCGCCCTCGTGGGAGCGCAGGAAGGCGTCGAACGTCTCCTTCCAGGCGGCCGCGTGCACCACGGCCGTCTTGGTGACGACCCCGTCGAGGTCGAAGAGGCAGGCCTGGATGTCGTCGGGGAGTCCGAGCTGATTCATACCGAGGACTGTTCCCCATGAGCGGCTCTCCATCGAGTGTCCCGCGCCACAATTTTCCCGGTTTCGGGGTGACACACTGAAAGGTGTGCCGTTGACCTCCGACCGTGTGCCCCCGACCTTCGACGACCTCCTCGCGCGCGCCCGCGCACTCCCCCGGGACGGCCGGCGCGCCCTGCTCGGCATCGCGGGCGGCCCCGGCGCGGGCAAGTCCACGCTGGCCGCGTGTCTGGTGCGCGCCCTGAACGCCGACGGGCCCCCGTGGGCCGCCCATGTGCCCATGGACGGCTTCCATCTGGCCGACGCCGAACTCGACCGGCTGGGGCGCCGGGACCGCAAGGGCGCGCCGGACACCTTCGACGCGGCCGGGTACGCGGCGCTGCTGCGGCGGCTGCGGGAGGAGAGGGAGGAGGTCGTGTACGCGCCCGGGTTCGAGCGGGTCCTGGAGCAGCCGCTCGCCGGTGCGGTCCCGGTGCCGCCGACCGCGCGGCTCGTGGTGACCGAGGGCAACTACCTTCTTCTGAGGGAGGGTTCGTGGGCGCGGGTGCGGCCGGCTCTGGACGAGGTCTGGTACTGCGAGATCCCCGAGGAGGAGCGGATCCGCCGGCTGGTGGCCCGGCACGTGGAGTTCGGCAAGGAGCCCGCGGCGGCGCGCGCGTGGGTGTCGGGCACGGACCAGCGCAATGCCGAGCTGGTGGCGACGACGCGGGGGCGGGCGGATCTGGTGGTCCCGGAGGGCGCGCTGCCGTCGCCTTGGTGACATCTGCGGGGGGCCGCCGCCGTCGCCCTCGGGAGGTCGGTCTCAGCGGGACCGGTCGACCCCTGGTCGGCGGGCTTGCCCATCCCCCGATCGGCGGAACCGGTCAGCTCCGGTCGGCCGGAGCGGTCGGTCCCGGTCGGCCGGAGCGGTCGGCCCCGGTCGGCCGGAGCGGTCGGCCCCGGTCGGCGGGGCCGATTCCCTTGGCCGCGCCGGGTGCTGGCCAATTCGCTCGATTGCTGGTCAACCCGCTGGTCACGGCCCTGGGTGAGCTATGTTGAGTGCTCGTGGGAGACAAAGGAGACGGACCGGTGCCCTCGCCGCAGCAGGCCCGCGCACAGGCCTCAGCGATCACCTCGGGCAAGACCGCGCCGGAGGTCGAGGCCGCCCCGACCTCCCAGCTCAGGGAGTTGTTCGACGGCCCCCGTCTGTCACCGGGGCAGCGGCGGATCGCCCAGTACCTGATCGAACACATCACCGAGGCCGCGTTCCTGTCCATCACCGAACTGGCCGACCGGGTCGGGGTCAGCCAGCCGTCCGTGACCCGCTTCGCCGGTGCCGTCGGCTTCAGCGGCTACCCCGCCCTGCGCGAACGGCTCCAGTCCATCGCGCTGAAGGCCCTGGCCGGCGGCCCCGGCGAGCCGGACCGCGCCAATGAGCTCCAGGCGGCCGTGGACGCCGAGATCGCGAACCTGGAGAACCTGCGCCGCGACTTCGCCGACCCGGACCGGGTGATCCACATCGGCCGCGAGCTGTCCCGCTCCACCCCGCTGACCGTGCTGGGCCTGCGCATCGCGGAGTCCCTGGCCGAGTACTTCGGGTACGCGGCGCGTCGTATCCACCCCGATGTACGGCTGGTCACCCGGGGCGGCAGCGTGGCCTACGACGCGCTGCTCCAGTCCCGCGAGGCCGGCGGCAGCTGGGTGCTGGCGTTCGCCATGCCCCGGCACTCGCACGAGACCCTCCAGGCGGTCCGGGTCGCGCACCGCGTCGGTCTGAAGGTCGCCCTGATCACCGACCTCGCGCTCGGCCCGCTGGCCGACGAGGCCGACGTCACCTTCGCCACCGGCACCGGCTCCCGGCTGGTCTTCGACTCCTACGCGGCACCCAACGTGATGGCCGCGGCGCTGCTCCAGGCGATGACCGACGCCGACCCGGAGCGGACGCAGGCGCGGCTGGAGAAGTACGAGCAGGTGTCCGACCAGCACCAGTTCTTCGTACGGGACTGATCCTCTCCCCCTTACGTCCCCTTACGGGGCTGATTCTTCGTACCGGATTTCGTGTGGCCGTGCGCCGTCGGTCCTGCGGCGCGGCCCTCACACCGGTGAAGATCTTGCGGTCACCGGTCGACCGTAGGCGGATCTTTCACCTCATTTCGAGCATGAATGTTTTCATACGTCTTGCAAACTGCTCGGTATATATAAATACTCGGCTCGCGGATCGCCCGCGCGGAGATCCCGGACCGCCGTCACCTACCCGGACGGCGCCCGGGGTGTCCGGTGGTGCGGCGCCCCTGTGCCGCACCGGGGGCGGCCCCGGTCATCCCCTAGGCCGGGGCCGCCCGCACCTCGTCGGATCACCCTCACGACGCCGCAGACCGGAAGTGACCATGCCCGTGACCATGCCCCTGACCAGCACGCGCATCAGCCCCGACTGGCCCTGCCAGGTCAAGACCCCGGGCTCGTACGACTGGGAGCGCTCGGCCGCCAAGTGGCTGCGCGAACTGATCCCGGCGCGCTACGCCAGCTATCCGGCCCTGATCCGGCACCCCGTGCTGCTCGCCCGGCACGCGCAGATCCAGGTCGAGCAGGAGATCCGGGTGGCCCGTACCGCGCTCCAGACGGCGCGGGCCGAGTTGCCGACGCTCGGGCTGCCCGAGGCCGTCATCGAACATACGATCAAGATGTACGCCGCCGAGGTGCTGCAACTCCAGCACATCGCCCGCAGCGTCCGCGCGGTCAGTACGGCCCTGGGCCGGCGCTGACCCCGTCCCGCCCCACGTCGGACCGGTCGCGCGCCCGGGAAGGGCGGGCGGTGGGCCGTGGCACTTCACCCCCTGTGGACAAGTGATCGAACGTGCCCGAATGTGCGATGCTCATCGCGTGACGAGCGAGTCCGTGCCCCCGATGGACGACCCCGGGACCGGCGCCGACAGCGCCACGTGGGCCCAGGTCGTGGCCCGGCAGCGTGCCGAGCTGGAGCGGCTGCGCGAGCTCACCGCGACGTCGGCGGTCCTCGAACGGGCCAAGGGCGCCCTGATGGCGGTCACCGGATGCGCCCCGGACGCCGCCGACCAGGAGCTGCGCAGGCGCGCCGAGGCCGGCGGGCGCACCCTGCTCGCACAGTGCCGGCTCACGCTGGACTCCCTCCCGTCGCCCCAGGAACGGCCGGTCCCCGCGCCGCCCGCTCCCCCCACGACGCCCGCGGCTCCGCCCGCCGACGCCTCGGAGATGGCGGAGACGGCGCAGGTGCTCGCGGAGATGGGGCGGGACCTGTTCCGGGTCCGTTCCGCGCACGAGCTGGCCGGGCGCCTTCTGGAGCACCTGGCGCCGCAGGTGCGCGCCGCCGCCGTACTCCTCTACGAGCGGCAGGCCGAGGGCGGTCTGGAACTGGCCGGGCACGCCGGGATCGACGTACGGTTCGCCACCCGGTGGCGGCATGTGCCCCCGCTGGCCGGGGTGCCCGTGTTCGAGGCCCTGGCGGCGGGCGAGCCGCTGTGGCTGGAGGACCTGGCCGCCGACCGCGTCCGCCATGTGCTGGTCGGGGACCCGCCGGAGCGGTGGCCGAGCCGGGTGTGGCTGCCGGTGCCCGCCGGGGGAGACGCCCGGTTCGCCCTGGGGGTGCTGCGCCGCTGCGGCGGGCCGTTCGAGCCGCGTGAACGGCGGCTGCTCGTCGCCGCGGCCCGGTTGTGCGCGGGGCGGCTGCGCGTCTTCGACACCGCGCGGGTGGCGCCGAGGGATCCGGCCGTCACGGAGGCCGTGCAGGCGGTGTTCGACGCGCTGCCGGGTGCCGCGGTCCTGCTGACGCCGTTGCGCACCGCCGCGGGTGAGGTGACGGACTACCGGATCGACGCCGCCACCCCGCAGGCGGTCGACGTGGCCGGCCGCACGGGCCTGGACATGGTCGGCCGGCTCATCCTGGAGAGCTACCCGTCCATGGCGGGCGAACCGCTGTGGCGGGGCTATCTGGAGACCCTGGAGTCCGGGGTGCCGTTCGAGAGCGAGCCGTTCGCCTACCAGGACACGGCCGACGGGATGGCCCTGACCGGCACGTTCTCGGTGCGGGCCGCTCCGCTGGACGGGGGCCTGCTGGTGTCCTGGATGCGGCACGACTCCCTGGACCGGCAGGAGCAGCGGCTGTCCGATGTGCAGCGGCTCGGCAACCTCGGCTGGGCGAACTGGAATCTGCTCACCCAGGAGATCTCCTGGTCCGAGCAGGCGTACGCCGTCCTGGGGCGCGATCCCGAGCAGGGGCCGCTGGAACTGGAGAAGCTGCCGCGGCTGGCGCTGGCGCAGGACGCGGATCCGCTGACCGCCGCGATCGCCGGGCTGATCCACCGGGGGCGGCCGTTCGACGTGCCGTTCCGGGTCGAGACGCCCGAGGGTGTACGGCATCTGCGGATGGTCGCCGAGGCCGTCAGCGAGCCGGACGGCACCCCGGCCGAGGTGCACGGCTTCGTGCAGGACCTCACCGCGCAGCGCAGCGCGGAACTGGCCCTGGTCAAGAGCGAGCGCACCATGTCGGTGCAACGCGGCGTCCTTCAGGCCGAACGCGCCCTCGCCGCCCGGCTCCAGCACGCCCTGCTGCCCCTGCCCAGCAAGCCGGTACAGCTGGCCGGGCTGCGTGTCGAGGTCGCCTATCTGCCGGCGCAGGCCGGGATCCATGTCGGCGGCGACTGGTTCAGCGCCGTCGAACTGCCCGACTACGACGCGCTGTTCGTCGTCGGCGACGTGGCCGGCCACGGCATCGACGCGGTGGCCACCATGGCCCAGCTCCGGTTCACCGCCAAGGGAATGGTCAGCACCGGCACCTCGCTCACCGTCGCCCTGGCCCGGCTGAACCATCTGCTGCTGCACTCCCGGGACAGCCGGATGACGGCCACCATGATCATGGCTCGCTACGACCCCGACCACCGTCTCCTCGCCTGGGCCCAGGCCGGTCATCCGCCGCCCCTGCTGGTCCGCGGCGACGAGGTGCGCTATCTCGACCGCCCCGGCGGCCTGTTGCTCGGCGCCAGCGCCGACCCGTACTACGGATCCGCCGAGCTGCACCTGGAACCCGGCGACCGGCTGCTGCTCTACACCGACGGCCTCGTCGAACGCCCCGGCGAGCCCCTGGACACGGGCCTCGCCCGCCTCACCCGGGCGGCCCGCGCCCACGGCGACGACGAATCCGGCTCCCTGGAGGCCCTGCTCGCGGCCATGCTGGTGGACGAGTGGCGGGACGACGTGTGCGTGGTGGACATCCGGGTGCCGGGGCGGGCGGAGGGCCGAGGAACGGGTGCCGGGGGCGTGTAGGGGCGCCCGGCACCGGGGGGGGCGGGCCGGTCGAGCAGGAGTCAGTCCACGGGATGTCCGGCCTCGATGTCGGTCGCGTCGGACAGCCGGAGCAGGGGGCCCGGCCGGTCGCCGCCCCACTTCAGGGGGTCGAGGACGAAGCCGATGTGGTCGCCGCCGTCGACGCGGTGCAGGATGTCGCCCACGAACCAGGCCGCCGCGTCGGTGAGGACGACCGCGCCGCCGGGACCCGGTGTCCAGTCGAGGCCGGTGAACTTGTCGGTGTCGTCGCCGGTCTCCCCGCCGAAGCGTTCCGCGAGGGCGTGCTGGTCGCGGGTGAGGAGGTGGACGGCGAGGCAGTGCGCGGCGCGGGCGACGCGACAGGTGTGGTTGGCCCTGGACAGCCATACGGTGAACCGGGGTGGCTCGATGGAACACTGTGAGGCGAAGCCGACCAGGCAGCCCGCCCGCTCGCCGCCGGCCGCGGCCGTGACCACGCACATGTCGGGGTCGAGCCGCCCCAGGAAACCGTCCTCAGCCCGCGCCATGTGCTCCACTCCGTCCGCCGCCGCCGTCGCTTTTCCGCTTCTGAGTGCTGCGCCCGCGTACCGGTCGTTTCGCGCACTCATCGTCCGTGATCCGGCGTTCCCCGCGTGCCGCCGTCGAATCGTCCCACCGGCCCAATTCACCCACCCCGTGCGACCAAACGATCAAATGATCACCCGGAACGCGTCTATTGAGCGTTTGAGCAAGCGCGTGCTAGAAAGCGCCGTCATGACGACTCCTTGGTCACGCCGTGGATTCCTGGCCGTCTGTTCCGGCACCGCCGCCGCCCTGGGACTGGGCACCCCCTCCCCCGCCTCCGCCGGACCGGACGAGTTCGGCGCCCTGCGCGCGAAATGGCGCACCCTGATCCTCGGCGAGGGCTTCGAGCCCACCGCCGAACCCTTCGCCTCCCGCCTGGCCGCCCTGGGCGGCACCGCACGGCAGTACCTCGCCTCGATGTCCCCGACGGCCGGAGCGCTGTGGCCCGACCTTCCGTACGCCGACCCGGATCCGGACACGGACCCGGAGTCGTACGTCTACTCGGGCAACATGAGCACCAGTTACACCCGGCTGAGCACCCTCGCGCAGGCGTACGCCCAGCCGGGCACCGGTCTCACCGGTGACGCGCGGCTGCGCGACGCCGTCCTCGCCGGTCTCGACCACCTCCACGACGACGTGTACAACGCCGGCCAGGCCCGGTACGGCAACTGGTGGAGCTGGCAGATCGGCGCCCCGCAGGCGCTGCTGGACGCCTGCGTGCTGATGTACGACGCGCTGACGGCCGAGCGACTCGCCGGGTATCTCGCGGCGGTGGACCAGTTCGTACCCGACTCGGCGGTGTCGGGCTACAGCGGGACGAGCACCGGCGCCAACCGGGTCGACCTGTGCCGGGTGCTGGCGCTGCGCGGGATCGTCGGGGCGGACGCGGCGAAGGTGGCACTGGCCCGGGACGCCCTGTCCCCCGTCTTCCCCTACGTCTCCTCGGGCGACGGTCTGCACACCGACGGTTCGTTCGTCCAGCACACCTGGGTGCCGTACACCGGCTCGTACGGTTCGGTGTTCCTCGGCGGTCTCGGCATGCTGTTCGCGCTGCTGGCCGGGTCGGTCTGGGAGGTGACGGACGCGCACCGGACGATCGTGTTCGACGCGGTCGAGAGGGCGTGGGCGCCGTTCCTGTACAACGGCCTGGTCATGGACGGTGTCGCGGGCCGGGCGATCAGCCGGGGCCTGTCCGCCGGCGACCCGTCGAACGTCCAGCAGGACGACCATCTGCGCGGTCACCCCATCCTGGCCTCCATCGTGCTGCTCGGGCAGGGCGCGAGCGCGGCGGAGAACGCGCGCTGGCGTGCCCTGGTGAAGGGCTGGATGCGGCGCGATAAGTACCGTCCGCCGCTCGCGGACCCGGTGCTCAGCCTGCCGAACCTGGCCCGGCTCAAGGGAGTCGAGGACGATACGACGGTGCGGGCGCTCCCGGAGCCGACCGGGCACCGGCTGTTCCCGGCCATGGCGCGGGCCACGCACCGCCGGCCCGGCTGGGCGGCCTCGCTGAGCATGGCGGACAAGCGGATCGCGTACTACGAGTCCGGCAACGGCGAGAACCCGCGTGGCTGGCACACCGGCTCCGGAATGCTGTACTGGTGGGGCGACACCTTCGCCAACGACCAGTACAGCGACGCCTTCTGGCCCACCGTCGACCCCTACCGGCTCCCCGGTACGACGGTCTCACGCAAGGTGCTGGCCGACGGCGCGGGCGGCGACTGGGGCGCGGCCAAGCCGGAGGTGAACTGGGTGGGCGGCGCGACGGACGGCAGCCGGGCCGCGGTCGGGCAGTACCTCAAGGGCCTCCAGTCGACCCTGGTCGCGAAGAAGTCCTGGTTCTTCCTGGACGACACGGTGGTCTGCCTCGGCGCCGGCATCTCCTGCGCCGACGGCACGGCCGTGGAGACGACGATCGAGAACCGCAACCTCGGCGCGGCCGGCGGCGCGGCGTTCACGGTGGACGGCAGGGCGGAACCGGCCGGGTATCCGTGGTCGCGGACACTCGACGGCACCGGCTGGGCGCACCTCGGCGGGCACGGCGGATATGTCTTTCCCGGGGGTGCGACGGTACGGGCGGTGCGCGAGGCGCGCGAGGGCAGGTGGAGTTCGATCAACACGGGCGGGTCGACGACCGTGTTGAACAGGAAGTACCTGACGATGTACGTCGATCACGGCACCGATCCGGTGAACGCCTCGTACGCCTATCTGCTCATGCCGGGCGCGAGCGCCGCGCGAACGCGCGCACGATCGGCGGATCTGCACTGGCTGACCGTATCGGCCAACACGAACGATCAGCAGGGCGTTTCGGTCCGTTCGCTCGGCTTCACCGGAGTGAACTTCTGGTTCGGCGGGACGGTCGGATCGCTCACGGCGAGCGATCCGTGCTCCGTGATGATCAGCGAGAAGGAGGACGGCACCGCGGTGATCGCCGTGAGCGATCCGATGCTGATGCGCACGGGCCTGACCCTGACCTGGCGGCGCCCGGTCGCGTCGGTCATTTCAGCCCCGGCCACGCTCACTTCGGCCCGGACGGGCGAATCGCTCGCACTGACCTTCGGTGACCTCACCGGCACGGCCGGAGTCACCCAGCTGATCACCGTCAGGCTGCGCTGACCGCCCCCCGTACGAACCGGCTCAGGGACGCCGTGAACGCGCCCACGAAGGCGTCCCTGTCCCCCTCCGGCAGGGCCTCCAGCGACAGATAGGGGTTGAGGTCCTCCAGCTCGACCAGCAGGAGGCTGTCGTCGGGGGCGCGGCAGGCGTCGACGCGCTGGATGCCGTGGCCGAGGTCGTTCCAGTCGATGAAGCGCCGGGCGAACTCCAGGTCGGCGGCGGTCGCGGCGTACGGCTTCAGCTCCCAGCGGCGGCGCGGGTCGGGGGCGTAGAGGGCGTACTGGAAGTCGTCGTCCACGAAGTAGAAGGAGATCTCGTGGGCGAAGTCGATGTTGGGCTGGATCAGGACGTCGTCCGCGGCGTGCGTGTCGAGGCGGGTGGCGGGGACGATGCGCAGGCCGAGGGAGTCCGCGCCGAGCCGGGGCTTGACCACATAGCGGTGCGCGGGCGGCAGCAGGTGCAGGTCGGCCAGGCTGTCGACGGTCGGGATCACCGGGTACCCGGCGGCGGTCAGGTCGAGGAGGTACTGCTTGCCGGCCATGTCCGCCTTGCCGGTGAGCGGGTTGTAGACGCGGCTGCCGCGTTCCAGGGCCCGTGTGCGGAAGGCGTCGTAGGCCTGCTGGTAGCCGAGGACGGGGCCGCTGTTGCGGACGACGACGGCGTCGTGGCCGTCCATCAGGGCCGCCGCGTCCAGCGGATGGCACAGGGCGAGGTCGAAATGGGCGCGCAGCCGGGAGGTGAGGAAGATGTCCTCGTCGCAGTAGCGGCGCCCGCGGGCCTGGTACGCCAGGTCGGTGACGTAGAGGACGCGGGGGCGGGCGGCGGGCATGCGGTTCTCCTTGGGCGGCTGGGGTCCGTGGGTGGGGGGGTGGGTTGGGCGAGCGGGTGGCCGGGCGGGCGCAGAAAGGTTACGCCTGGCTGGTCACGCGCTTTCGAGAGGGGCAAGGGCCCGGCAGGGCGGGCGGTGTCATCGACAGATCGGCGTATCCCGGCCCCCGGGAGCAGGCCATTTCGTCCAGTGCGTCGAAGCGCCGGCCGCCCCCACAATGGCCGCCTCAGCCGGGCCATCGCGCCCCGGGGCAGCCCGGTGTGCGGCGGCGTGCCGAAAGGAGTGGCGATTTGCGGTCCATCGCAGGCGGCGGGGAGGGGCGGACAGCCGTGGCCCGGCGGCCCCGGGTCACCGGGTGTCCGCACGGCCGCGGAGGTACGGCGTCATGAGCGGGGCCGTCGGACCGCTGCCGCTCAGCGGTGTTCTCGTCGCCGATTTCGGGCGGGTGCTCGCGGCGCCGTACGCGACGATGCTCCTCGCCGATCTGGGCGCCGATGTGATCAAGGTCGAGCATCCGGCGGGTGGTGACGACACCCGCGCGTGGGGCCCGCCGCACGCGCACGGCGAGGCGACCTATTTCCTGTCCGTGAACCGCAACAAGCGTTCGGTCACCCTCGATCTGCGCGAGGCGGCCGACCGGCGCCGGGCCGCGGAACTGGCGCGCCGGGCCGATGTGTTGTTCGAGAACTTCCGGCCGGGGACGCTGCGCAAGTACGGGCTCGGCTACGACGAGGTGCGCGCCCAAAACCCGGGCGTCGTGTACTGCTCGATCACCGGTTTCGGGTCCGGGCCCGGGGCCGCGCTGCCCGGGTACGATCTGTTGATCCAGGCCGTGGGCGGGCTGATGAGTGTCACCGGGTCCGGGCCCGGGGAGCCGGTGAAGACCGGGGCGGCGCTGGTGGACGTGCTCACCGGGCTGCACGCCGCGGTCGGGGTGCTGGCCGCGCTGCGGCACCGGGACGCGACCGGCGAGGGGCAGCTCATCGAGGTCGATCTGCTGACGACCTTGCTGTCGAGCCTGGTCAACCAGTCCGCGGGATACACCCTGGCCGGCCGGGTGCCGGGCATCATGGGCAACCGGCACCCGTCGATCGCGCCGTACGAGGTGTACCGGGCCAAGGACCGGCCGCTGGTGATCGCCGTCGGCAACGACCGCCAGTTCGCGGCGCTCTGCCAGGGCGTCGGCGCTCCCGAACTGGCCACCGACGCACGCTTCCGCACCAACGCCGACCGGGTGGCCCATGTCGACGAACTGGCTGCGGAACTGGGCGAGTTGCTCGCGACCCGTACCGCCGCCGAGTGGTTCGAGCACCTCACGCCCCTCGGCGTCCCCTGCGGCCCGGTCAACGACCTCGGCCAGGCCTTCGACCTCGCCGACCGGCTGGGTCTCGCGCCCCGGGCCACGCTGGAGGGGGACGACGGGACGGCCCTGGACCTCGTCGCCAACCCGATCTCGCTGTCCCGCACCCCGCCCCGCTACGACCGCCGCCCGCCCCGCCTCGGCGAGCACACCGGCGAGATCGCGGACTGGCTGGACTCCTGACCGGGCCGTCCGGGAGTTCGGACACTCCCGCCGGGTCAGTGTGCGGCGGCGGCCAAGGACCGGGCACCGCAGGAGGCGCGGATGCGCAACTCCGGGAGCAGGTCGAGGTGTTGGCGGGGGCCGGGGGTGAGCCGGCCGGTGCGTTCGGCGATGCGGCGCAGCAGGATGCCGGTGGCGAGTTCGCCGACCGAGCGCTTGGGCGGGGCGACGGCGGTGAGGGGGACGTCGGCGAGCGTGGCGACCTGGTCGTCGTAGGCGATGAGCGCGAGGTCCTCGGGCACCCGTACGCCGCGTGCCTGGAGGCGGGGTACGAGCACGATGGCGTCCTCGTCGCTGTGCACCAGGGCGGCGGTGACCGCGTGGGTGCGGACGGCGTCGGTCAGGTAGTCGACGGACGCCTCGTAGTCGCCGTACTCGCGTACGCTCGGGGCGCCTTGATGGATCTCCAGGCCGCGGGCGCGGGCGGCGGTCCGGAAGCCGTCGCCGATCGGTGTCGCGTGGGGGCCCTCCTGGAGGACGGCGGTGACCCGGCGGTGGCCGAGGGCGGCGAAGTGGCCGACGGCGACGGCGGCGCCGTGGGCGCGGTCGGTGCGTACCCGGTCGAGGTCGGCGGCGGGGTTGCCGGGCGGTGCGGAGCGTTCGACCAGGACGACGGGGACCTCGCAGCGGGTGAGTCACTCCTCCTGACCGTCGGCGGGGACGCCGCCGAACCAGCTGGGCGACACCAGCAGGCCCTGTGCGCCGCCCGCGATCAGGTGGTCCGCCTGGACGGAGTCCTCGGTGTCGACGTAGCCGGAGACGCCGAGGACGAGCCGGCCGCCACGGGCGCCGACCGTTTCGCGCGCGCCGTTCACGATGTCGGTGAAGATGGACATGGTGGTCGGCACGATCATGCCGATCACCGCCCCTTCGGGGGTGTCGTACGACCGGTCGGCGCGGGTCTGCCGGTCTGCGCCCTCGGCGTGGTCGCCGGGCCAGACCACGGCGCCGTGCATCCGGCGCAGCATGCCGCGGGTGGCGAGGGTCTCGACGTCGCGGCGCAAGGTGACGGCGGAGACGCCGAGTTCGGCCGCCAGTTCGGCCACGCGGAGGCTGCCCCGCTCGCGGACGAGTTCGAGCACCCGCTCGTGGCGCTGGTCGACGTGCAGTCGCATGGGGCTCCCCCTGGACAGTGATCCCGGGCCTGATCCCGAGCCTGATTTCGGGCCGCTCACTCTACGCCCCGCGGCCGTATCGACCGTTTCCCATCAATACGATCGCTCCGGTGTTCGAACGCACATCGCGTGCAGCACTCAGTTCCCTCGCGTCCCCACCGTCGCTGCACTGAGTGTCACATCGCCGATCCGGGTGCTACGTTCCCGTCCATGAGCTCCAGCAGTGCGGCGCCGGCCGCGAAACCGCCGATGCGGGACGCCCTGGTCGCGGCGGCCTTCCGGCTCTTCTCGGAACACGGCTACGAGCAGACCACGGTGGACGACATCGTGGCGCTGGCCGGAGTCGGCCGGCGTTCCTTCTTCCGCTACTTCCCCGCCAAGGAGGACGTGGTCTTCCCGGACCACGAGCGCTGCCTCGCCGACATGACGGCCTTCCTCGCGGCGGGCGGCGAGGGGTGCGAGCCGGTGCGGCGGGTGTGCGACTCGGCCCGGATGGTGCTGCACATGTACGCGGAGAACCCGGCGTTCTCCGTGCAGCGCTACCGCCTCACCCGGAAGGTGCCGGGCCTGCGGGCGTCCGAGCTGTCGGTGGTGTGGCGGTACGAGCGGGCGATGGCCGGATATCTGCGCGGCCGGTTCGCCGGGCGCCCCGACGGGACGCTGCGGGCCGATGTGATCGCGGCCGCGGTGGTCGCCGCGCACAACAACGCGCTGCGCTCCTGGCTGCGTTCGGACGGACAGGGCGACGCGGTCGCGGCGCTTGACCACGCGCTCGGGTACGTGCAGCGGGAGTTCGGTCGCCCGGAGGAGACGGCGCCCGCACCGGGCGGCCGTACTCCGGTGTGGCCCGGGTCGGCGCCGGACGATGACGAAGCGCCGCGGCCCGACGACGTGCTGGTCCTCGTCACGCGCCGGGACGCCCCGCTGTGGCGGGTGGTGCGGGAGCTGGAGACGGCCCTGCACCGCGTCTGAGCGGGGCGGCGCCGCGCCTGAGCGGGGGCGGCACCTCGGGCGCGCGGGTGGCCCCGGAATCAATTTAGGGGTACCGAGTGCCTTTACGGGTGACACTGAGTGCCATACCCTGACGGTCATGCGCGGTGGCCAGGCCGCCGGGCGCACGCGTGCACGGGACGCGCACGCGGGATTCCGGCCGAGTGCAGGGAGTTGACCAGGATGTACCACCACTCAGCGAGCGCCCCGCATGCGGCGGCCGGTTCCGCCACGGGTCTGCTCGATCCCGCCCCCGCCGATTCCAAGGACGCCATCCACTTCCAGCGCTGCACGTGGTGCGGCACCGCGATGTACCACCGGCTGCTGTGTCCGGTGTGCCAGGGCAGTGAACTGTGCACCGAGCGCAGCGAGGGGATCGGTACCGTCCGCCACTCCACGGTGGTGCACCGCAACACCCCGGCGGCGCGCAATGTCTCGCTGATCGAGATGGCCGAGGGCTTCGTCGTACGCGGCCGGGTGATGGGCCCGCCGGTCGGCGTCCACAGCGGTGACCGGGTGCGGCTGTCGACCACGAAGGACCCGGTGCGCGGCGAGCCGGTCTTCCAGCTGGTGGACGAGCCGTACCGGGCCTGGACCTGACCCTCCCGCACGCCGGATCCCCGCACACCCCACTCTCGTACACCTGATCCCCGTACATGTGATCCATCACTTCTCCTCCACAGGCAACCCACAGACTCCGTGTTCCGTCCTCCGGGAGCGAGGGGCTCCGGGACGGCCGGGGCGCCCGAGGTACGGGGGTCGAGGAGGAACAGTGGTCCGTGCCCGGCGCATATGGGTCACCGCCGCCGCGTTATGCGCGGTGGCGGGAGTGTCTCCAGGGGTGGCGGTCGCCCAGGGGCAACCACCGTCAGCGGCAGCGAAGTTGATGTCATCGGACGGCCGGGGCGCGCTGCCGCCGGGCTGGCGGCTGACCGGCGGGGCTTCGGCGCCCCGGCTGGAGTGGCGCTCCGACCGGCCGGTCCCGATGGGGGACGCGCGGGTCGAATTCCGTTCCGGTGGGCGCCTGTTGGGGGTGCCGAAGCCGGACGCGGACGGCCGTACGTTCCGTCTCCCGCTCGACGGGAAGCAGTCGAGCGGCGCGCACGGGCTCACCGGAATCGGCAGGCCCGAAGGGCTCCAGGTCTGGTCCGGTGGCCGTCGGCTGGACGGCCGTACGAATGACGCGGCGCCCGCCTCACCCGTGGCCCCCGTCTCCCCCGCCGAGCCGGCTCTTCCGCCCCAGCTCCCCGCGAACGGCGTCGACCCGGGCAAGCCGGGCAACTACCGCACCAGGACCGGTGAGTACACCCTGGAGTCGGTGCGGCTGCCGGGCTACGCGCAGCCGGTGGAGATGCGCGCGGTGGTCGTCGCCCCCGTCGGCGCCCCCGGCAAGCGGCCGCTCGCGCTGTTCCTGCACGGCCGCCACTACACCTGCTACCGGGGCGAAGAGATCAGCATCGACTGGCCCTGCAAGACCGGCTACCGGTCGGTGCCGAGCTACCGGGGCTATCTGCGCGACCAGCAACTCCTGGCATCGCAGGGGTACATGACGGTGTCGATCGCGGCCAACGGCATCAACGGCCAGGACAACGATTCGGAGGACGGCGGCGCCCAGGCCCGCTCCTCCCTGATCCGGCTCCACCTGGACCACTGGGCCGACTGGGCGCGGGACCCCAAGTCCGCGCCGGCGATCGTCCGTTCCGCGCCCCCCGCCGACCTCGGCCGGGTGCTGCTCGTCGGGCACTCCCGGGGCGGCGAGGGCGTCAACCGGGCGGCCCTGGACAGCCTGTACCCGCCGCCCGCCGACCAGGACGGCTATCACGGCGCGGTGCGCTGGACCGTGCGCGGCATGGTACTGATCGGCCCGACCGTCTTCGGCCAGAACCCGGTGCCCGACGTGCCGTCCGTGTCGGTCCTGCCGGGCTGCGACGGCGACGTCTCCGACCTGGAAGGCGAGTTGTACGTCGACGGGACGCGCGCGGTCAGCACGGGCAGCGCGCTGCACAGTGCCGTGTACGTCGTCGGCGCCGACCACAACTTCTTCAACTCCGAGTGGACACCCGGCACTTCGGCGGCTCCCGCCGAGGACGACTTCTTCGACGACCCGGACCGGCCGGACCCGGTGTGCGGCAAGCACTCCGCGACCCGGCTCACCGCCGACCGGCAGCACCGCGCCGGTTCGGTGTACATCGCCGCGGCGGCGCGGCTGTTCGTGGCGGGCGACGACCGGGTGCGGCCGCTGCTGGACGGCTCCGGGAAGCGGGCGCCGTCGGCGGATCCGGCACGGGTCCTCAGCCATGCGGTGGGGGCGGGCCGCGACGGCGGGTTCCTGCCGGACGGCGGGGTCTCGGTGAGCGGCGGCAGGCTGTGCGCCGTCGTGGATCCCAGCCCGGCCAAGCGCTGCCTCGGCGACGACGCGAGCGGCTCCTCGCCGCACTTCGCGCAGTGGGGGACCGACCAGGAGGCCGGCCGGCACGCGATCGCGCTGCGCTGGACGCACACCGGTGCCCGGACCCGGGTGACCGCGCAGCGGCCGCTGTCCCTGCCCGGGGCCAAGGATCTGTCGCTGCGGCTGTTCGTGCCGCCCAACTCCCGTGGGGCGCAGTTCGATGTGACCCTCACCGACACCCGTGGCCACCGTGCCACGCTGGGCCGGATCCATGCCGACGGGTTGCCCGGCAGTGAGCGGACCGCCTCCTACTGGGCCCGCGAGTTCCGCGTCCCGCTGACGGCCGCCGGCCGTGCCCATGTCGATCTGCGCTCCGTCAAGTCCATGGAGCTGACGGCGCGTTCGGCGTCCGGGCGGGCCTGGCTCGTCGACGCGTGGGGCTGGCGTCCGGGGACGCCCGCGGTGCGCGCCGCGGCGCTGCCGAGGGTGGACCTCGGACGGCTGACGGTGGCCGAGGGCGACTCGGGCACCCGCACCTACCATGTCCCGGCCCGCGTGTCGGGTCACGGCAGCGGCCAGGTCCGCGTCTACGTCCTGGACCCGAACACCGGGCACGCGACCGACCGGTTGGTCACGGTGCACCCGGGCGGCCGGGACATCGACGTGCCGATCAAGGTCGTGGGCAACACCCGCTACGGCTCGGACGTGACGTACGACGTGCTGGTCAAGGCGGTGCACGGCGCCGTCGTCGGATCGTACGGGGGCGGTGTCACCGTGCACGACGACGATCCGGCGCCCACCATGACCGTCACCCCGGTCGCGGACCGGGTCACGGAGGGCCAATCCCTCACCTGGCGCGTCTCGCTGTCGGAGCCGGTCGACGTGGACATGAGCGCGATGTTCGGCGTCACCCCGCCGGCCGAGGGCAAGGAGCTGTCCACCAAGGACGTCTCCGCCGCGTGGCTGCACGACGCCTCCGGTGAATCCCCGGACCCGGAGCGCCCGTTGTCCAAGGTGAACGGGCTCACCGTCTGGGTCGACATCCCCGCGCACCGGACCAGTGCGGACATCACGGTGCCCACGGTCAAGGACAAGGTCGCCGAGCCGGTGGAGTCGGTCCGGTTCCAGCAGCTCGACGACATGACGGGCCGACCCCGCAAGGACGGGCTGGTGTTGGAGGGCTCGGTGCTGAACGCGTCCTGATCCGGCGGTGGTTCCGGGTGGCTCTCGGCGGTCAGTCGCCGAGGGTCACCCGGATGCCCACGGTGCCGTCCGTGCCGCGCCGCAGCCGGCTGCCCAGCAGGGTGAGGCGGCCGAGGATGCCGTACTTGCGGGCGATCAGGGCGCGATAGCGGGCGGTGGTGGCCGCGTCGGTGATCTCGGCGGTGGCGGGGAGTTGGTCGCCGGTGGGGTTGCCGCGCACGTCGCAGGGTCCGGCGAGGATGTCGGCGCGGTTGCGGATCCGGGTGACCTTGAAGCTGCCGGCGGCCGTCCAGACGCCGAGGCTCGCGCCGTCCCGGACCACCCAGACCGGGGTGGCCACGGGGGTGCCGTTCCTGCGGAAGCTGGTGAGCAGCAGGTACTTTCCGGCGGCGAGCCGGGCCAGGCGCGAGTCGTCGTCCATGACGGGAAGTCTAGGCGCCTCCTCACGCCAAGGCGGCCTCCTCGCTTCAGGACTTCAGAGCGGCGGCCATGCGGTGCACGGCCTCGGTGAGGATCTCCGGAGACGTCCCGAGGTTGAGGCGGGCGTGGCCCGCGCCGCCGGTGCCGAACGGGGGACCGGCGGACAGGGCGACGCGGCCGCGGTCCAGGAAGACCTGGGCGGGGTCGTCGCCGAGGCCGAGGGCGCGGCAGTCGAGCCAGGCGAGATAGGTGGCCTCTCCGGGGTGGACGCGGACCGCGGGCAGATGCTCGGCGAGCAGGTCGGCCAGTAGAAGCCGGTTGTCCCGGATCCCGGTGCGCAGGGCGTCGAGCCAGCCGGTGGCCTCCCGCAGGGCGGCGGTGTGCGCGAGGACCCCGACGTGGCTGGCGCCGTGGCCGACCTCCTCGGGCATCCGGGCGAGATCGGCGGCGGCCTCCGGGCCCGCGAGGGCGAGGGCGGCCTTGAGACCCGGCAGGTTCCAGCCCTTGGACGCCGACATGAGCGAGAAGCCGCGGGCGGCGGCGGGCAGGCTGAGGTAGGGCACGAAGGGGGTGCCGGGTGCGGTGAGCGGGGCGTGGATCTCGTCCGCGACGACCCGCACGCCATGGCGTTCGGCCAGTTCCGCGACGGCCGTCAGCTCGGCGGCGGTGTGCACCGTGCCGGTGGGGTTGTGCGGGCTGCACAGCAGGTAGGCGGCGCGCCCGCCGCCCGCCGTGGCGCGCCGGAAGGCGCCCTCCAGGGCCGCCGGGTCGAGGCGCAGATCCGCGCCGAGCGGGGCTTCCAGCACGTGGCGGTCCATGTGGGTGATGAACAGGAAGAACGGCGGGTACACCGGCGGATTGACGATCACCGGATCGCCCGCTCCGGTCACCAGCCTGATCATTTCGACCACTCCGAGCATGACGTCCGGGACGATCGCCGTGCGGTCCGCCGCGATCCCGTCCCAGTGCCAGCGGTCGGCCGCGAAAGCGGCGAGGGCCTCGGCGTAGGCGGTGCCGGCCGGGTACCCGGTGTCGCCCAGGGCCAGGGCGTCGGTGACGGCGCGGACGACGGGCGGGGCGAGGGGTACGTCCATCTCGGCCACCCACAGCGGGAGGACGTCCTCGGGGTAGGTGCGCCACTTCATGCTCGTACGACGACGCAGCCGCTCCAGGTCGAGGGCGCGCAACGGATCCGGCTCACCGGCGGTGTCGTGCGGGAAGCTGGTCATGAGGCACAAGATAGGGGGCCGCTCGGCCAGCCGGAACGGGGCGGCCGAGGCGGGCGTGGCGGCGGAGCGCGTCCGGGTGATCCGGCACCGGCTCCGCTCGCGCGCCGAGGGGTACCCCGCGCCCAGGAGTACAAGGCGGACCGCCTGCTGCGGGAGAAGCACCGGGCTGCGCCGGAGCGGCTCCTGGACGAGACGGGTCCGGTCCATGGGCGCGCGCGGACGCCTGCCGGGCGCGTGTCCCGGCCGCCTCTCCCCTGTTCCCGGTGCTGAACCCGCTCTGCCCGGCGATCCGGCGCACGGCCGCCCGGCAGGGCGCGGGTGGGGCGCCGGTGACGCCGGTCCACGATCAGCGGAACGCGCTGACGCCGGTCCCCGGAGCGCGGCGGTCGTGCGGGCACCCGTCGTGACGGGATCGCGCTCGACGGTCCGCGGCTGGTCGGCCCCCGTGTCGCTGCCCGGGTGCAGATCGCCGGCTTCCTCGCCGGTATCGCCCGCCGGATCGCCTCCGACCAACTGGCCGGAACCGGCGACACGTTCCTGTTCGGGGCCCTGCGCGCGTACCTCGGCGACTGGTCCTCGTAGGTCCGGGAGCGGAATCGGACGCACCGGCGGCGCTGGGCAACTCGGGGGATTAGATTGCGCCTTGAAGGTTGAACCACTTCTCCCGGCATCCAGGAGCTACGCACGTGACCGACAACCCCGCAGCCACCAACGACGTGGCGGTGTCGCTGCGCGCCCGTATCAACACCAGCCAGCCGCACACGGCGCGGATCTGGAACTACTGGCTCGGCGGCAAGGACAACTACGAGGTCGACCGGGCGGCCGGTGACCAGATCCGCCAACTGCACCCGGGCATCGGGGAGTACGCGCGCGCGGACCGGCTGTTCCTGGGCCGGGCCGTGCGGCATCTGGTCGAGGAGGCGGGCATCCGCCAGTTCCTGGACGTCGGCACCGGGCTGCCCACCGCCGACAACACGCACGAGGTCGCCCAGCGCATCGCGCCGGAGTCGCGGATCGTGTACGTCGACAACGACCCGCTGGTGCTGGCGCACGCGCGGGCCCTGCTGACGAGCACGCCGGAGGGTCGTACCGACTATCTGGACGAGGATCTGCGCAATGTGGACGCGATCCTCGAACACGCGTCGAAGACGCTGGACTTCAGTGAGCCGGTCGCGCTGATACTGCTCGGAGTGGTCATCTTCATCGGCGCGGACGACGAGGCGTACGAGCTGGTGCGGGCGTTCATGGACCGGCTTCCCGCGGGCAGCCATCTCGTGCTGTCGCACACGGTCACGCATCCCTCGATGCCGGACGTGGACGAGGCGGTGAAGTTCTGGAACGAGCACGGCACGCCGAAGCTGACCCAGCGCGCGCCGGCGGACGTCGCGCGGTTCTTCGACGGTCTTCAGCTGCTGGAGCCGGGTGTGGTCTCCTGCTCGCGCTGGCGCCCGGAGCACGACAACGGGGCCGAGCCGGAGGAGGTCGCCATGTTCGGCGGGGTGGCCCGCAAGGGCTGAGGAGGAACTGGGAACCCGCGACTCCCGGTCGGGGTCGCGGGTTCGCGCCGTGAGGTCAGAGGGACCGGTACGGCCGGGGAGCCGCGGCGGCCCACTCCATCACGAGGCGCTGGTACTGCTTGCGCTGCTCGGTGGTCAGCGTCCCGCCCGATCGGCGCCACAGGGCCCGGATCTCCTCGTTGACCTCCGCGGCCGATCGCTCGGAGGCGGCTTCAAGAGTGGTGGACATGCTGTGAAGCATATGCCGATCGAGGTGAAGGCGCTGTGAGTAAGTACCCTCGATACGGACATTTCGGACCGTGTTGCTCATCACGTCGATGTGTCAAGCCCCGTACGGGAGTTCACACCCGGCCCTCACCCGGCGGTCGCGTCGGGACCGCCGGACGAGGGTGAGGAACGGCACACCACCCGACCGAAACGTCCGAAACGACCGGGACGATCAGGTGATCGGCCGGTCGATCGGTCGGCCGGTGGGTCGCTCAGGTGCCGGGCTTGCGGCCGTACACGAAGACGTCGTCGCCCGTGCGCAGCAGCGACCAGTACTTCTTGGCGTCCTTCGGGGTCATGTTCACGCAGCCGTGCGAGCCGGGCGGGTTCCACATGCTCAGGCCCACGGAGTGGAACGCCTCCCCGCCGTTGAAGAACTGGCTGTACGGCATCGACACGTCGTAGAGCGTCGAGACGTGGTGGAGGTCACGCCAGTAGACCTTCGTCAGGCCGGTGCGGGTGACGAAGCCCTTGCGGCCGGTGCGCACGGGCACCGGGCCGTAGACGAGCTTCTTGCCGTCCTGGATCCAGCTGAGCTGGTGCGTGAGGTCCACACAGGCGATCCGGCCCTTGTTCACCGGGCACTTGCCGCTCTTGTTCGGGTTCTTCCCGATGGCCTTCTGCTGGTTGATGAGGTCCATCACACTCCAGGTGACGGGCCCCGCGTAGCCGACGGCGGGCGTGATGCCGTTCTTCGTCTGGAAGGAGCGGATCGCCTGGCAGTCGGCGGTGGACTGGCGGCCGTCGACCGGGCGGCCGAGGAACTTCTCGGCCTGCTTCTGGTACGGCCCCGCCGATGTGGTGCAGGAGCCGGCGGCCTGGGCAGGGGCCGTGCCGAGGGCAAGTGTGAGCGGCGCCACCAGACCCGTGAGTCCGAGCGCTACGACACCTCGTCTACGTATGTCCCCCATGAGGGCTTTTCTCCTTCTTCTCACCGGTTTTTCCCAGGGCCTCCCCCGGGTGTCTTCATGCGCGTTTCCCACGATCTCGGACAAGTAGACCCGATCGGACGTTCCGGGGTTGCCTTTCCGGTCACCTCGTGACGAAACGGTGAGCATCCTCACTCCGGTGAGGTCGGTGCGGACGCGCCGGTCCGGGCCCAGGGCGGCCGCGTCCCGGCGGGCGAGCCGGTCGGTCATCCGGTGCAGGCTCCCGCGCGCCTCGGCCGGCTCCGGCAGCACCTTCGCGGTCGGGTACCGGGACCCCCTCGACCTGTGCGCCGCGACCTTCCGTACCCGCCAGTCGGCGCGGAGACTGGGTGCTTGCCACCGCGTGGGCGACAACTCCTCGCAGAGATTGGCCGATTCGCGGCGTTCGGCGGCGTGGTGGTGGAGGAGGCCGGTTTCACCCGGGCAGCCACTGCTGGACCGGTCGGGGCGTACGGTGCGGCAGACCGTGCGGGAGTACACGGGCCTGCTGCGCACGGGATGCTGTCCGCGCTGCGCGCCGGTGCGCTGGACCTCGCGGTGGCCGGGGTGGCGGACCAGGCTTCGCCGGCGGGCCTCGCCCGGGAGGTGTTCGTCGATGTGCCGCTGGTCGTGGCGACCGTACCGGGGCATCCGCTGACGGGCGCGCACCGGGACGGGGAGTCCGTCGAGGCGGCCGCCCCGGCGGGACACCGGCTGAGCGGTCTGCCGCGCGGGACCGGGATGCGGACGGTGCTTGGAACGGCTGTGCGCCGGGGCGGGGTTCCGGCCGGAGGTGGTGTTCGAGGCCGCGACGCCGGACGCGCTCGCCCGTCTCGCCGCGCGCGGCCTCGGCGTCGCCGTGCTGCCCGGCCCGGAACCCCGCCCCGGCCCGGATACCCGCCCGGCCTGCGCGCCTCCCGCTCGCCGATCCGCGCGCCCGCGGCCGCGTGGCCCTCGTCCGGCGGGCCCAGGGTCCGCTGAGTCCGGCGGCGCGGGAGCTGCTGGGCCGGCTGCGGCGGGAGGCGCGCGCGGAGACCTGAAAGCGACCGCAACCGCCCTGATACGAGGGTCAGTTGTGCCGCTCGTGCAGGGCGGTGTGGAAACCGGTGTGCACCGAGGTGAGGCCGCCGTCGACCACGAGTGTGGTGCCGGTGATCCAGGCGGCGTCCCGGGAGGCGAGGAAGGCGACGGCGGCGGCGATGTCCTCGGGTTCGCCGATCCTGCCCAGCGGGTACAGCGCGCGGACGGCGTCGAGTTCGTCGTCGCGGCCCTCCCACGCCGTGGTGCGCACCGTGCCCGGTGCCACGAGGTTCACCCGCACGCCCCGGGCGGCCGCGTGCCCGGCGAGGGTGCGGGTCAGGGAGCCGAGGCCGGCCTTGGCGGCGCTGTAGGCGTGGTTGCCGAAGTCCTGGAGGCCGTTGACGGAACCGATGCTCACGATCGCGCCGCGCCCGGAGGCGGCCAGATGGGGCAGGGCGGCGCGGCAGCAGCGGTGGACGCCGGTCAGGGTGATGTCGAGGTCGCGGGCCCAGGTCTCGTCCGTGCCGTCCTCGAAGCGCGGGGCGTCCGGGGTGCAGTGGGCGGCGCAGTTGACCAGGACGTCCAGGGAGCCGAAGGCGTCGACGGCACGGGCCACGGCCGCCTCCACGGCGGCGCGGTCTGCGACGTCGCAGGCGAACGCCTCGGCGGTCAGGCCCTGTTGGCGCAGCGCGGCGGCGGTCTGCTCGGCCTCGGCCGGGTCCCGGTCGGTGACCAGGATCCGGCCGCCCTCCTCGGCGAGCCGCCGGGCGACGGCGGCACCGATGCCGCGGGCCGCCGCGGTGACGAGAACTCCGTGTCCCGCGAAACGGGTGTGATCGCTCATGGGGCGACGGTACGGCCGTACCCGCGGTCTTTCACCGTCCTGTGCGGGGGTTCCCGTGCGACTCCGTACTACCGGGCGAGCCGCTCGGCGACGGCGTCGGTGTCCGGCAGGAACCACAGCTGGTCGCCCTGGTCGGACTCGTGCACGAAGTCGCGCAGGGCGTCGCTCTCCTCGACATGGGCCGAGATGTCGCCGACGACGGCGAGCCGCACCCGGTAGTTCACGAATTTCTGGACGACGGCGCCCGCGACACCGGACCGCAGCCGGAAGAACTCCCGTGCGATCCGTGCCACGGGCACCTCGACCAGCTGGGCGTCCTGCCCGAAGGCGTCGCCTATGAGGTCCAGTGCCGCGCGCTCGCCGTCCAGGGGCGGGCCGTCGGGGGCGCAGCGCAGGACGCGGACGCCGTGCAGGGTCACGAGCGTGTTCGTGGTCATGATCGTGACCCTATGCGCACGGTGCGGTTCAGTGCCCGCGGTTAATCCATTCCTCCAGGTGGGGGGCCTCGGCGCCGATGGTGGTGGAGTCGCCGTGGCCGGTGAGGACCTTGGTCTCTGGCGGGAGGGTGAGCAGCTTGCCGCGGATGGAGTCGATGATCGTCGGGAAGTGGGAGAAGGAGCGGCCGGTGGCGCCGGGGCCGCCCTGGAAGAGGGTGTCGCCGGTGAAGACGGCGCCGAGTCCGGGGTCGTAGAGGCAGACCGCGCCGGGCGCGTGCCCGGGGGTGTGCAGCACGGTGAGGTCGGCGCCGGCGGCCTCGATGACCTGGTCGTCCACGAGGAGCCGGTCGGGGTCGCGGTCGGGGTGGGTCATCCGCCACAGCGGCAGGTCGTCGGGGTGCAGCCAGATGACCGCGCCGGTGCGGTCGGCCAGGGCGGGCGCCGCGTCGATGTGGTCGTTGTGGGCGTGGGTGCACACGATGGCGGTGAGCCGGCGGTCGCCGACGGCGCGGGCGATGGCGTCGGCGTCATGGGCGGCGTCGATGACGATCGCCTCGTGGTCGTCGCCGACGATCCAGACGTTGTTGTCGACGTCCCAGGTGCCGCCGTCGAGGGTGAACTGCCCCGAGGTGACGAGCCGTTCGATACGTGCGGTCATCAGAGGACCACCACCGAGCGCAGCACGTCGCCCTGGTGCATCCGGTCGAACGCCTTCTCCACCTCGTCCAGTTGGACGGTCTCGGAGACGAACGCGTCGAGCGGCAGCCTGCCTTGCAGGTGCAGGTCGATGAGCATCGGGAAGTCACGGGAGGGCAGGCAGTCGCCGTACCAGCTGGACCTGAGGGCGCCGCCGCGGCCGAAGACGTCCAGCAGGGGCAGTTCGAGCTTCATCTCCGGGGTGGGGACGCCGACGAGGACGACGGTGCCGGCGAGGTCGCGGGCGTAGAAGGCCTGCTGGTACGTCTCCGGGCGGCCGACCGCCTCGATGACGACGTCGGCGCCGAAACCGCCGGTCAGCTCGCGGACGGCCTCGACGGGGTCCTGCTGCTTGGAGTTGACGGTGTGGGTGGCGCCGAGGGCGCGGGCCTTCTCCAGCTTGCGGTCGTCGATGTCCACGGCGATGATCTTCGCCGCGCCGGCCAGGCCGGCCCCGGCGATGGCCGCGTCGCCGACGCCGCCGCAGCCGATGACGGCGACCGAGTCGCCCCGGCCGACGTTGCCGGTGTTGATGGCGGCGCCGATGCCGGCCATCACACCGCAGCCGAGGAGGCCCGCGACCGCCGGGGAGACGGCGGGATCGACCTTGGTGCACTGGCCGGCGGCGACGAGGGTCTTCTCGGCGAACGCGCCGATGCCGAGGGCCGGGGAGAGTTCCTGGCCGGTGGCGGCGAGAGTCATCTTCTGCTTCGCGTTGTGGGTGTTGAAGCAGTACCAGGGGCGGCCGCGCAGACAGGCCCGGCAAGTGCCGCACACCGCACGCCAGTTGAGGATGACGAAGTCACCGGGCGCGACCTCGGTGACGCCGTCGCCGACGGACTCCACCACACCGGCGGCCTCATGGCCGAGGAGGAAGGGGAAGTCGTCGGAGATGCCACCCTGCTTGTAGTGCAGATCGGTGTGGCAGACACCGCAGGCCTGGACGCGTACGACGGCCTCGCCCGGCCCGGGATCCGGCACCACGATCGTCTCGACTCGTACGGGCTCGTTCTTGCCCGGTGCGATCACGCCGCGTACTTCCTGCGCCATGCTCTGGTTCCTTCCATCGAGTGCTTACGGTGCAGACCCTACGCGCGTGCGTCGGGGGGCGGGACGGGCCACGGCGGTGATCGTGGATCTTTCCCCCGGGGGGCACCCGAGCCGGGGATCGCTTATGAATTGCACAAGAATCGGATCGAATGACGACGTTCGGTGATGGCGATTCCTTTGCGCGGTGCGGGGAGCCGACCGGTCCGGGTGCTTACCCGGCCGTGTCTTCATGGGGGCATGCTCGCTGATGGCCGTAAGGGACGTACCGCATTCCTGTTCTCGGCCGGCGCCTCGCCGCGCCCGGGGACGGAACGTGAACTCGCGGCGGCTTTCCCGCTGTTCGCGAAGACGCTGGACGAGCTGTGCGCCCGTCTGGACCCCTATCTCGAACTGCCTTTGAAAAGCGTGATGTTCGCGGAGCCCGGCACCCGGACGGCGGCGCTGCTGGGCCGGGCGTCGTACGCCGGGCCGGCGCTCTTCGCGCTCCAGGTGGCGCAGTACCGGCTGCTGCGGAGCTGGGGCGCCCGCCCTGATGTGCTGTTCGGGCACGGGGCGGGGCGGATGGCCGCCGCGTACGCCGCCGGGGTCTTCTCGCTCGCGGACGGCTGCCACGCGGTCGGCACGCTGGCCCGGCTGCTGGACGGTGCCCTGGGCGAGGCGGCCCCGCAGGCGCTGCTCACCGCGTACGGCCGTACCCTCGCCACGCTGCACCCCTGCCCGCCGCGGCTCCCCCTCGTCTCCGACGTCACCGCCCGCCCGGTCGGCGCGGAGACCGCCGAGCCGGGGTTCTGGCTGCCGGGCCCGGGGACCCGGCGGCTCGCGGACGTGGCCGGGCTGCTGCACCGGGAGGGGGTGCGGACCTGGCTGGAGCTGGGCCCGGCGGACACCCTGGTCCGGGCGCTGGCCGAGAGCCTGCCGCCGGGCACCGCCCCGGCCCCCGGCTCGGCGTACGCCGTGGCCCGGGACTGGGCGGTGCTGAAAGCGGGCGGCGGTGCGGCACTGCGCGGCGCCTCCGCGTGAGGCACCGGGCCTCGATGTGGGACACGGGGCCTCGGTGTGAGGCACCGTGCTCTCGGCGCGGGGCGTCGGCTCGGGTCCCTACAGCGGCAGCAGGCCGGTCACCGGTGCCACGATGTCGGTGACCTGGTGGAGTTCGCTGAGCTGGTTCAGCTGGCTGACCTGGTTCAGGGCCTTGAGCTGCTGGGAGGCCGTGGGCATCTGCGCCCGCTGCTCGGCGGGGATGTTGCCGGTGGTGAGCGAGTCGAGCACGGTCATCGGGTTGATCTGCCCGGTGTGCGAGGCGCTCGCGTCGGCCGCGGTGGCGAGGGGTGCGGCCAGGCCCGTGACCCCGGCGGCGAGACCGAGGACGGCGACGATACGGCGTGTTGAGATCATGCCCTCAGCAACGCCCGAGGCCCCGTCCGGACACGGGCGGCGGCCCGCGCTCACTCGTGAGGCGGAGCGCGCCCCGTGCGCTTGCCGAGGCCGCCGGGCCGGGGGACGCTCGAAGACGGGGCCCGTACGGTCCGCCGCGCGCCGGGCCGCGAGCGCCTGAAGGAGGTCACCATGGGCACCGCGACAGGCTCCGCCTTCGACGTCGGGACACTGCGCCGGGGCATCGAGGGGAACACCGGGAACACCCTGCTGTCCCTGTACGCGGACGACGCGGAGATCCGCATCGTCGACCGCGACACCCAGCCCAGCCGTCCCAGGATCCTGCACGGCCGCGGCGAGATCGCCGAGATGCTCGACGACGTCTACCGCCGCGACATGATCCACAAGTTGGACCGCTGCGTGGTGCAAGGCGACCACGCCGCGTTCACCGAGTCCTGCCAGTACGGCGACGGCACCCGCGTCCTCGCCGAGTCGATGATCACGCTGCGGGACGGCAAGATCGCCGAGCAGATTCTGATCCAGGCATGGGACGAGTAGGCAGGAGGTCCGCCCGTATCCAGGTCAGCTCCCGGCTGACCTGGACCTTCTCGGCCCGCGCCGTGGTGGGCCGGGCGCGGCCCCGACGGCACGGGCCGGTCTCCGTCGCGGGTGTGCCGGTGACGAGGGCGGTGCTGCGGTCCGTGCTCAGGGCGGTGCGCGGGCGTCCGCCGGTCGCGGTGCCGCGCGCGTCGCGGGTGGTGCGGGTGCCGCGGGTCCGGCGTGGACGGATGCGGTGAGGCTCCCCGACGACCCCCGGCGGTGAGCTGTCAATAGGGGCTGGTTTCAAGGGACTTGGGGCGAGGGCATGCGTGCCGTAGCGGCGGAGCCATGGGGGTCGTGGCGCCCGCTCCTCGGCCCCGTACGCGCCTCGGTTACGCTGTACCCGGGCCGTGACTGGCGCTTGGGTGGAGTACCACCGGGGAGCGGTCCGTATGGTTGCCGCGCGCCTGGGCGAGAGACATCGATCCAGCTCAGGAGTGTGCCGCATGACCCAGGCCCGTCTCATGGACGGAACCGCCCTCGCCCGTCGCATCGTCGAGGACACCGCGCGCAGGGCGGCGGAACTCACCGCGCGCACCGGTGTGGTGCCCTGTCTCGCGACCGTGCTGGTCGGCGAGGACCCGGCGTCCGTGACGTACGTCCGGATGAAGCAGAACCGCTGCCGCAAGGCCGGCATCACCTCCCGGCACGTGGCGCTGCCCGCGAGCACGTCCACCGCCGAACTGGTGGGCACGTTGCGGGAGTTGTCGGCCGACCCGGCGGTGCACGGGATCCTGCTCCAGCACCCGGTGGGCGACCACGTCGACGAGCGGGCCGCGTTCGAGGCGATCGCGCCCGAGAAGGACGTCGACGGGGTCACCTTCGCCTCCTTCGCCACGATGAGCTTCGGCCTGCCGGGCTTCGTGTCCTGCACGCCGGGCGGCATCCTGCGGCTGCTGGACGAGTACGGTGTCGACCCGGCCGGGAAGCGGGCCGTGGTGGTGGGCCGCAGCGCGATCCTCGGCAAGCCGGTGGGCATGCTGCTGCTGGCCAGGGACGCGACGGTGACGTACTGCCACTCGCGCACCGCTGATCTGCCGGCGGCGGTCCGCGAGGCGGACATCGTCGTCGCCGCGGTCGGCCGGCCGCGGCTGCTGCGGGGCCAGGACATCAAGCCCGGCGCGGTGGTGGTCGACGCCGGTTACAACGCCGGGAACGTGGGCGACGTCGACTTCGACTCGGCCGTCGAACGGGCCTCCCTGATCACCCCGGTCCCGGGCGGCGTCGGCCCGATGACGATCGCCACGCTGCTGGAGCAGACGGTGACGGCGGCGGAGACCGCGGCAGGGGGGCTGGGGGCGGCCTGACGGCGGGAAGGGGGCGGGGCGGGCGTATCCGGCGGTACCGGCCGCGTACTCGTCCCCGGCCGCACCGGTCGGACTCGGTCGCGCGCGGCGGGAGTCGGCCGAGGGGGCGCCGGAATCGCGGCCCCCGGCTCACCCCTCCGTCAGGACCATCCTGAACCGCGCGTTCCCCGCGAGCATCTTCCGGTACGCCGCGTCCGCCTCCGTCAGCGGGACCTTCTCCGTCATCGGGCGGATGCCGTGCAGGACGCTGAACGCCATGGTGTCCTCGACCTCCCGCGAGGTTCCGGAGGGGTGGCCCCGGACCACGCGGGCGGCCATGAGGAGTTGGTTGGGGTTGATGCCGAGGGGGGCGATGTCCGCGCCGATGACGACCAGTTCGCCGCGGTGGGTCAGGCCGTCCACCGTGGCGGAGATGGCCTCGGAGTTGCCGGCGGTGGCGAGGACGACCTTGGCACCGCCGAGGGACTGCAGCGCCTCGGCGACCGGGGTGGCGGCGGTGCTGTCGACGTAGTGGTGGGCGCCGAGCTGCCGGGCGAAGTCCGCCTTCTGGGGGCCCCGGGCGATCGCGACCGTCTCGAAGCCCATCGCGACCGCGTACTGCACACCCAGGTGTCCGAGGCCGCCGAGGCCGAGCACCGCGACCAGGTCGCCGGGGCGGCCCGCGCTGCGCCGCAGCCCGTTGAACGTGGTCACGCCCGCGCAGGCCAGCGGTCCGGCGTCGCTCGCGGAGAGCGCGTCGGGGATCCGGGCCAGGGCGTCGGCGGGTGCGATCATCTGCTCGCCGAAGCCGCCGTCGTAGGTCCAGCCCGGCACCTTGAGGCTCTCGCACACGATGAAGTCGCCCTCGCGGCAGGCCCGGCAGTGGCCGCAGCTGCCGCCGAACCAGCCCACGGCCACCCGGTCGCCGACCTGCCATCCGCGCTCCCCCACGCCCTCGCCCAGCTCCGCGATCCGCCCGGCGATCTCGTGCCCTGGCACCTCGGGGAAGGTGATGCCGGGCAGCGCCGCGCCGACGAACAGCGCGTCGCTGTGGCAGACGCCGCACGCCTCGACGGCGATCCGCGCGTGGCCGGGCCCCGGCCGTGGCACCTCGCGCTCGACGACCTCGAACGTCCCGTTCGCGGCGGTCACTTGGGCGACTCGATAGCTGCTCATGGATCTCTCCGGGGAAGGGGGTACGAGCGTGGGCGGGGCAGCCGACCGGGGTGCCGGCCGCCGCTCTCCCGGACGGGCCGGTACGACGGGCCGCCCCTGACCAGCAGACCAGTTCCGGCGCGATCGCGCGCGCCGAACGGCTGCCGCCGGGCCCGGCCGCTCGGTCCCCCGCCCCGCGGATCTCGTTCAGCAGGTATTCCTCCTGTTCAGCGGGTTGTGGTCGGCGCGGCGCTCGGGGACCGGGCCGTGGGTGAGGGGTGTGTAGTGGTCGGAGGCGGTCTCCAGTTCTCGCCCTCGCCCCGGGTCAGCCCCGGCAGCCGTTGCTCCAGCTCATGGATGCGGGCGGCGCGCAGGGTGTCGGCCGGTGCGTTCCCCGGGGTGCCGTCGGCGCTGCCGAGCACCTGATCACCCCGGCGGAATGCGGCAGCCGTTCGGTATCGGTCGGTCACGTTCAGTGCGCGAAAGTCTCCCTCCTCAGCATTGGATCAATGCTCAACAGGTCAGAGGGCTGAGCGATCGCCGGGCCCCCCACCCCGGTCATAGAGTGACGTACACCACGCCGGACCGGCTGATCTCGACTCCTGCCCGCACGGTCCGGAGGGTGCATGACGCACATCGAGGTGACCGTGGACGGCACGGTCTACGAGGACGACGTGGAGCCGCGGCTGCTCCTCGCCCACTACCTGCGGGACCGCCTCGGTCTGACCGGCACCCCGATCGGCTGCGACACCTCCACCTGCGGGGCGTGCACGGTCGACCTGGACGGCGCGACCGCCAAGAGCTGCTCGGTGCCGGCCGTCCAGGCGGACGGATGCGCGGTGACGACCGTGCAGGGCCTGCCGGAGTACGGCGCGTGGACGCCGCTCCAGCGCGCGTTCCACGAGCGGCACGCCCTCCAGTGCGGCTGCTGCACCCCCGGCATGATCATGGCGGCGCGCGATCTCCTGCGGGAGAACCCGCACCCCACCTCCGAGGAGGTGCGCGGCGCCCTGGAGGGCAACCTCTGCCGCTGCACCGGCTACCAGAGCATCGTCCACGCGGTGCTCGCCGCCGCCGGGCGGCAGGACGGCCCCGGGCCCGGCGACCCTGCGGCGGACGCCTCCGGGGCGCAGGTTACCGAGGAGGTGCGGGCATGACCGGGCAGAGCGTGGCGGACGAGGTCGGGCGGGAGGTCGGCCGGTCCCGGCTGCGCAAGGAGGACGCCCGGCTGATCACCGGCCAGACCACCTGGACCGACAACATCCAGGTCGCCGGGCTGCCGCACCTGGCCGTCCTGCGCAGCCCGATGGCGCACGCCCGCCCCACCCGCGTCGATGTCGCCCCGCGCTCGAACGCCCCGGTGTCCTCGCCGCGTTCAGCGGCGCGGACCTCGCCGAGGGGCTCGGCTCGCTGCCCTGCGCGTGGCCGGTCCCTCCCCTGGCGGCGGCCCGCACCCCTCCCCCACCCCGGCCGAGGCTGCGCGCGCGGGACGCGGCAAGCGGCAGCCGTGGCCCCGGCGAACGCGATCCACTGGGCCCGCCCACGGCGACGCTCGCCAGCTCCACGGAGCTGCTGCGGCACCGCGACATCGCCGCGCTGGAACGGCTCGCGGCGGTGGTGCGCGGGGCGCGGAACGGCGCGGTGTCGGGCGCGGGGCCGAGCGTCGATTGCCGGTCCCCTGATCCCGTCCCCCGCTACCCCGGGTCGCCCGCCAGCCGTGCGTGCAGATGCTGGTCGTGCCAGCCGTCGGCGTGCAGCAGGGCGCCGCGCATCGTGCCCTCGTAGGTGAAGCCGGCCTTCTCGGCGACCCGGCAGGAGGCGGGGTTGGCGGTGGAGTGGCACAGCCGCAGGCGGTGCAGGCCCAGGTCGTCGAGGGACCAGTGGGCCAGGCGCCGGGTCGCGGTGACGGCGAGGCCGGTGCCGCGGGCCTCGGGCAGCAGCCAGTAGACGAGTTCGGCGGCGCCGCCCGCGAGGTCGATGTCGTTGAGCCCGATCAGTCCGATCGCGGTGCCACCGGTCCGGGCGACGGCCCAGACGGCGCCGGTCTCGCCCCGCCACCGCTCGTGCATCCGCTCGATCCGGCGCCGGGCGTCGGCGTGGTCGGCCGCGGTGAACAGGTTCCAGCGCCTGATCGCCGGGTCCCGCGCGGCGGTCAGCAGCGCGTCGGCGTCGTCCGCGCTCCAGTGCGGCTGCTCCATGCCCCGCGCGAGGCCGAGAACGGGTTGCGCGCCGTCGGCCATGCGGCCCGCGGGTACGACGTCGGGTATGCCCGCACCGGTGATCATCCGGTGATGATCGCACGCCGTGCTACCGCCGGGGCAGCCGGCGCAGGGTCACCTCGGTGAGGGTCCCGCCCTCGGTCTCGGCCGTCATATAGGTGCAGTACGGCTGGCGGCGGCGGTCGGTCGGCGACCCGGGGTTGAGGAGCCGGAGCCCGCCGGGGGCGGTGCTGTCCCAGGGGATGTGGCTGTGCCCGAACACCAGCACGTCGAGGTCGGGGAAGCGGGCGGCGCAACGGGCCTCCCGGCCCTGCGCGGACCCGGTCTCGTGCACCGCCCCGAAGCGCAGGCCGTCGAGTTCGGCGTACGCCACCTCGGGCAGCCGGGCGCGCAGTCCGGGGCCGTCGTTGTTGCCGTACACCCCGATCAGCCGGCGGCTGCGCTGCTCCAGCAGATCGAGCGTGGCGGTGTCCACCCAGTCCCCGGCGTGGAACACGACGTCCGCGCGCGGGAGTTCGTCCAGCAACTCCTCCGGGAGCCGCTTGGCGCGCCGGGGCAGATGCGTGTCGGACATGAGCAGGAGTCGCACGGCTCCAGCCTAGGCGGGTGCCGTCCGGCCGGGTGGCCGGGGCGTGCGGCGTGTCCCCGGGCCGGGTGCGGTTCCCCGCCTGGGGGGTGGGGTACGTCCGCGCCCCCTACGCCGACCGCCTCAGGCGTCGTACACCCGCGGCGGCGGCCAGGGCGGCCGCTCCCGCGCCGACGGCCGTGGTGGCGGGATGCCGTAGCACGGCCTCCTGCCAGGAATGGGCATGCGCGCTGTCGTCGAACGCGCCATGGGCGCCCCGGTCCCCTCCGGGGTCCCGGTCGACCGGGGTGAAGAGGTTGTCCTCGCCGGTGGGCGGGACATCGGTCGTCTGCTGGGCGTCGTAGCCGGTGCGGGCCAGGTAGCGGTCGAGGAGGGCGGGGAAGAGCCGGTTCGCCCAGAGGGTGGCGACGGTGGAGGCCCCGATGTAGTACTGCTTGCGGCGCGGGTGGTCGGCCGCGTACATCACGCCCCGGGCGGCGACCTCCGGCTGGTAGATCGGCGGGACCGGCATGGGGTGGTGGTCCAGGCGGTTGCGGACCCAGCCGAACTGCGGGGTGTTGACGGCGGGCATCTGGGCGACGGTGATGCGCACCCGGCTGCCGCGGTGCAGGAGTTCGGTGCGCAGCGAGGAGGTGAAGCCGTTGATGGCGTGTTTGGCGCCGCAGTACGCGGATTGCAGGGGGATCGAGCGTTCGCCGAGCGCGGAGCCGACCTGCACGATGGTGCCCCGGTCGCGCGGCAGCATCCGGGCGAGGGCGGCGCGAGTGCCGTTGACGAAGCCCAGGTAGGTCACGTCGGTGACGCGCTTGTACTCGTCCGGGGTGATGCGGTCGAAAGGCGCGAACACGGAGGCGAAGGCGCAGTTGATCCAGACGTCGATCGGGCCGAACTCCCGCTCGGCGGCGGCCGCGACGGCTTCCGCCTGTGCCGGGTCGGCCATGTCGGCGGGCTGTACGAGGGGGCGCCCGCCGAGCGCCGCGACCTCGTCGGCGACCGCTTCGAGGCCGCTCGCGCCCCGCGCGACCAGCACGACATCGGCTCCGCGCCGGCCGTAGCGGCGCGCGGTGGCGCGGCCGATCCCGGCGCTCGCACCGGTGATGACGACGGTCGTAGGCATGGCGCTCGACTCCCTTTCGTTGTGGGTGAGTTTCACTGTCGGTGGGTTTCACTGTCGGTGGGTTTCACTGTCGGTGAGCCGAGTCCGGCCTCGCGGGCCCTGAGCATCTTCTGCTCGCGCCCGGGGTCGTCGGAGAAGGCGACGGAGGGGCTGTTCTCGTCGCGGCCGACGGCGCGCAGCAGGGCGTGCGCCTGTCCGTCGACGTCCCTCCTGGCTGTGGCCGCTGTACTGCGCCATCAGCCAACTGTCGCCTTCGGGAAGAACGTCGAGGGGGTCGAGGTAGGCGCCCTCCTCGCGCATCAGCTGGGCCATGCGCCCGTCCAGGGCCTCCAGCTGGGTGGGCGAGGAGTGCTCCAGGAGGCGGGGGACGCCGTCGGCGGCGGCGCAGATGTCGTCGTAGCCGAGGACGAGGAGCGACTGGTACGGCGGGACGGGCACCAGGTCGGGGTTGTAGCCGGAGACGCGGCGCGGGATCTTCGGGTAGCCGTGGCGGATGTCGGCCAGGTGGTCGGTGACGATGCGGTCGAGGCCGGTGCAGAGGTCGGCGAGCCGGCCGCCGGCGGCGATGATCCGGGCGCGTTCGGCGGGCGGGGTGGGGCCGACCCAGGCGTGCTGCCCGTCGCAGGTGAGGATCTCCAGGCGCCGGACGTCGTCGACGGTCTTGCCGCAGGCCTGGGCGGAGGCGCCGCAGGAGTTGTTGCCGATCATGCCGCCGAGCGCGCAGTGGCTGTGGGTGGACGGTTTGGGCCCGAACCGGAGCTGATATCGGGCGAGTTGCGCGTCGAGGTCGTCGAGGACGATGCCGGGTTCCACCACGCAGGTGCGCCGCTCGGGGTCCACGGTGATCAGTCCGGTGCCGTACTTGCTCCGGTCGATCACCACGGCGGTGTTGGCGCACTGCCCGGCCAGGCTGGTGCCGCCGCCCCGGGACAGGACGGGGGCGCCGGAGCGCGCGCACGCCGAGACCGCGCGGGCGCCGTCCTCGACCGTGCGGGGGGCGACGACGCCGAGGGGCACCTGCCGGTAGTTGGAGCCGTCGGTGGCGTAGGCGCCGCGGCTGCCCGCGTCGAAGCGGATCTCGCCGTCCACCTCGGCGCGCAGGGCCGCGGCCAGTGCGGCCAGGTCGCTCGTGCCGCCGGTGTCGCTCATGTCCCCTGGGGTCATCCGCGCTCCTCGCTCCCGCCGGGCCGTCTTCTCCGGCCGCCTTCCGGGGGCTCTCGGGCCGTGCGACGAGTACCCGAGCGTTCTTCAGGCAAAGCTGAACAGTTTCGGCTGGACAGTCTGTCCTGGCGGACTTAGGGTGACCGGCATGGAAGACATCTCCGACGCGGCGGTCCGGGCGGCGCGCGAGCTGCGGGTGGCGTTCAGCCGGCTGCGGCGCCGTATCCGCGAGGTCGCCCAGGACGCGGACCTGACTCCGTCCCAGGAGTCGGCGCTGACCCTGGTCGGCAAGCACGGCGCGGCGACGGCGAGCGCGCTGGCCGCCGCCGAGGGGGTGCGCCCGCAGTCCATGGCCACCACGCTGGCCGGGCTGGAGCAGCACGATCTGATCCGCCGCGCCCCCGACCCGGACGACGGCCGCCGCCAGCTGGTCACCCTGACCGACGCCGGCCGGGCCCGCGTCGAGGGCAACAAGCAGGTGCGCGAGGAGTGGCTGGCACGCGCCTTCCAGGAGCGGTACAGCGACGAGGAACGGCAGACGATCCTGACGGCGCTGGAACTGATGCAGCGGCTGTCGCGGCCGTAGTCACCGCAAGGGCCGCGACCACCGGAAGAACGTGCGCACCCCCGCACGCCCGTTCGAGCCCGTGCGCGACCCCGCACGGCCCTGAACGAACCCCGAAACAACCCCCGAAAGGCCTGACCGACTCATGTCGCTCACCACGCTCGACCCCCGTACCGCCCTCGTCGTGATCGACCTCCAGCGCGGCATCGTGGGATCCCCCACCCAGCCGCACTCGGGCGCCGACGTGCTGTCCCGCTCGGTGGAGCTGGCCGAGGCGTTCCGCGCCCGGAACCTGCCCGTCGTCCTGGTCCGGGTCTCCTTCGCCGCCGACTTCGGCGACGTCATGCCCGGCCGCACCGAGCAGCAGGGCGGCGGCGCGGCGTTCCCGGAGGGCTGGGACGTCCTCGTCGACGAACTGACCGGCCACGCGGGCGACATCCAGGTCACCAAGCACAACTGGAGCGCCCTGTTCGGCACCGACCTGGACGTGCAGCTGCGCCGCCGCGGTGTCACCCAGATCGTGCTGACCGGCATCGCCACCAGCATCGGCGTCGAGTCCACCGCGCGTGACGCCTACGCCATGGGTTACCACGTCACCCTGGCCACCGACGCGATGGCCGACCGCGACGCCGCGACGCACGCGCACAGCGTCGAGAAGATCTTCCCGCGCCTGGGCGAGACCGGTACGACGGCGGAGATCCTGGAGCTGCTGGCGAAGACGCACGGCTGAGGCCCGTGTCCGGCCGCAGAGGGCCGGACAGCGCGGCGGCCCGGTTCCCTCGCCTGTGCGAGGGGCCGGGCCGGTGCACTTCTCCCTGGCCGCGCGTGTGCCGTGCGGTCAGTCCTCGCCGCGCACGATGGTGTCCTCGGGACCGTTTCCCGGCCGCGCGGTCCCGGTGCGGTCCAGGACGGCGGGCACACAGGTACGCACCCTCAGATCCGGGCGGTCCCGCCGGCTGTGCGCCTGCGCCCACCCCGTCTCGGCCTGCGGTATGTCCGGCTGCTCGGTCGGCTGCGCGATCACGTCGTGTCATCCACCCTCTGCGTACTGCGGCCGGCGGGACCGGCGTGGTGTCGGCCCCGCGGACCTGGTCTGGACTGTCCGGTGCGGGTAACCACTCGGGGCGCCCCGCAAACGCGGCCCGCGCGGCGCGGCCGCTCAGGTCTGGCCGCCGCCACCGCCGCCGAAGGACCCGCTCGACCCGGGCGACCAGCGCGGACGCCGCTGGTCGTCGGCGCGCTGGGAGCGGATGTTGTCGACCTGGTGCGGGGTGAGCCGCTCGCTCCCGTCGGCGGCCCTCGGCACCTCGCGGGGCTCGCGCATCTCACTGGTCTCGCCGACCGGGCCCGTCGGCGGCAGCTTGGGCTGCTCCTCCGGGCGCGGCGGGGCGGGCTCGCGCTGACGCACCTTGAATCCCAGCCGGAACGCCCAGATCAGCCCGCCGACCAGGACGATGCCGGCGACCAGGATGAGGACGTAGCCGAAGACCTGCCTGCTGGTGGCCGCTTCGTACATGGCAGTGTTCATGAACGGCGGGTACCCGGCGTTCGGCGACGAATACCGGCTCACATGGGCCTTTCCCCCGGCCGCCCGTCAACCGGTCGGGGGTTCCTTCTCCCGCGCCGCGGCGGCCCGCTCCACCTCGGCCTCGATCTCGGCGCGCGGGCGGCCCGTCTCCTTCGCGTACTCGCTCACCGCGGTCTGCACATCGCGGGCGAGGTCGCGCCAGGCCCGCAGGGCGGTCTCGTAGGTGCCCGACTGGGCGCCGGTCATGCCCCGTTCGGCCGGCGGCCCGTACGTCTCCCGCAGGTCCTCGACCGTGGTGTGGGCCGTGTCGGCCGCCCGCTGCTTCTGCACCAGTTCCTCGAAGGTGTGTGCCACCCCATCGAATCTAGGCGGGGTCCCGGCGGCGCGCCTGTCCAGCCCGCGATCAAGTTCTCCGGCGCCGGCCGGCGCGGACGGCACCCCGCCCCAGGGCGGGACCGCCCCCGGGGCGCGCTCGCCGTGCGCCGGGCGCCGCCACGGGGGAGTCTTGATCCGGGATGCGACACGCGGCCGTAGGAGGAGGTGGGCGGCGTGTCCGACGGGCCAGGGCCCTCGCGGGCGGCGGCCGCCGGGACACCGGCCGGCGAGCCGGTGCTGTCGTTCGCCCTGGCCGCGATGATGGAGGAGGTGCACGCCCATTCCGGCGCCGTGTACCTGCTCAGGCCCGACGAGCCCGTCCTGGAGATGGCGGTCCACGCGGGCCTGCCCCGGGCCTTCGCGGCGCCCTGGGAGCGGCTGGGGCTCGGCGCGTCGGTGCCGGTCGCGGACGCGGTGCGCAAGCGGCGCCTGATCTGGGTGGGCGGCGAGGAGGAGATGGCGGGGCGCTATCCGCGGATCGCGGTGGTGCTGCCGTACCCGTTCGCACTGGCCGCGCTGCCGCTGGCGACGGCCCACGAGGTGTACGGCGCGGTGTTCGTGACCTGGCCCGGGAGCCATCCGCCGGAGCTGTCCACCGAGGAGCGCGTCCGGCTGACCGCGGCCTGCAAGCGGCTGGCGCTGCGGCTCGCCCGGGCCGCGAAGGAACGCACCCCGCTGGGCCGTGAGCACGATCTGCTCGCGGCGCCCGGCCCCGAGGTGGCGGGCACCCTGGGTTCCGTCGAGGCCGCGCGGATGGTGGCGCGGCTGCCGTACGGCCTGGCGTCGCTGGATCTGCACGGGCGGATCGGCTACGTCAGCCCGGCCGCCGCCACCCTGCTCGGCAGGTCCCCGGACGAACTGCTCGGCACCCTGCCGTGGCTCTCGGTGCCCTGGCTGAACGACCCGACCTACGAGGACCGCTACCGGGCCGCGCTGCTCAGCCAGCAGCCGACCTCCTTCGTGGCCCTGCGGCCGCCCGGCGACTGGCTGTCGTTCCGGCTGTACCCGAACCTGACCGGGCTCAGCGTGCGCATCGGCCGGACACGCCCGATGGCCGACGCGGCACCGGCCCCGGCGCCGGTGGAGGCGGGTCCTTCCCGGCTGGTGACGATCTCCCAGGTACTGAACCTGGCGGGCGCGCTGACCGAGGCGGTGGGGGTGCGGGACGTGGTGCGGCTGGTGTGGGAGGAACTGGCGCCCGCGGTGGGCTGCCGGGCGCTGGCGATCGCCTCGCCCCAGAACGGGCGGCTGCATCTGCTGGGGCATCGCGGATACGACGATCCGCGCACGGTGGAGCAGTTCGAGGGGCTGCCGCTGTCCGAACGGACGCCGGGCATGCGGGCGCTGAGCAGCGGGGTGCCCGCGTTCTTCGAGTCCCGGGAGCAGATGGGACGGCTCTACCCGGAGCGGGAGGAGAGCCCGGACGGCTTCGAGGCCTGGGCGTACCTGCCGCTGATCGCCTCCGGGCGGCCGGTCGGCACCTGCGTGCTGGCCTACCCCGAGCCCCGGCTCTTCCCCGCCGACGAACGGGCCGTGCTGACCGCCCTCGGCGGGCTGATCGCGCAGGCTCTGGAGCGCGCGATGCTCTACGACGCCGAGCACCAGCTGGCGCACGGGCTGCAACAGGCGCTGCTGCCGCACTCGCTGGCGTCGCTGCCCGGTGTGGAGGCGGCGGCCCGGTATCTGCCGGCCACCCATGGCATGGAGATCGGCGGCGACTTCTACGACCTGGTCGCGGCCCGGCCCCTGACGGCGGCGGTGATCGGGGACGTGCAGGGGCACAACGTGACGGCGGCGGGCCTGATGGGGCAGCTGCGCACCGGGGTGCGGGCGTACACCGCGGTGGGGCAGGGCCCGCACGAGGTGATGGCCAGCACCAACCAGCTGCTGATCGACCTGGGCGCGGAGCTGTTCGCCAGCTGTCTGTATCTGCGCCTGGACCCGGCGGCCGGGCTCGCGGTGATGGCGCGCGCGGGGCATCCGCCGCCGCTGCTGAGGCGGCCCGACGGGCAGGTGCGGGTGCTGGACCTGGCCGGCGGTCCGCTGCTCGGCATCGACGCGTCGGCGGCGTACCCGACGACCGAGGTCGCGCTCGCCCCCGGTTCGGTCCTCGTCCTCTACACCGACGGCCTGGTGGAATCCCCCGGTGTGGACATCGAGGACGCCCTGGCGGAACTGGGCGCCCGGCTCGCGGAGCTGGGCGACCTGCCGCTGGAGACCCTCGCGGACGAACTGGTGCGCCGCAGCGTTCCGGCGGGGGCGCGGCGCGACGATGTGGCGCTGCTGCTCCTGCGGGCGCGCGGCGACTGAGAGCGCTCACACCCGGCACGACACGTTCAGCGATCGATCCATGACGCTCCGTCCCTGATCCATACCGGAATCCCCGCTTCAGCGGATCTGTACATTGCATGCTCAACCAAGGCACCGTGGTCGGCGCTTCCGCACATCCGGGCGCCCCGGCCGCCCCTGGCCGCCTCCGGGCCGGACCCGCCGCCCGAGGCAGGCCCGCGCCCGCGACGATGCCGTGCCGCATGGGAAAAAGTCGCCGACAAGCCGTGCCCGCGCCTGCGCGGTTGCTCCCTCCTGGACATCATCTGCGGCACCGAGCCGTACACCCCCGAGGAGGCGATGGCGGCGGCCGAGACGGCGGGGCTCGCGGAGGACATCGCGCGCATGCGGATGGGCCTGCACACCATCGTCTCCGGCGGCGGCTCGGTCTCGGCGGGCAGCGCCAACGGCTGATGATCGCCCAGGCGTTGATCCGCCGCCCCCGCATCCTCTTCCTCGACGAGGCGACCCGTGCGGTCATCGCCCACCGCCTGTCCACGGCCCTGGACGCGGACCGGGTCGTCGTCATGGAGGACGGCCGCGTGGTCCAGCGGGGCAGCCCGGCCGACCTGCTCGCGGACACCTCGGGGCGGCTGCACGAACTGGTGCGTCGGCAAATGGCCGAAACACATTGATCCATTGGACATCTTCTTGCCGGAACCCGATTCGGCCGGTATTCAGGTTGGCGACCTGCCGGCACTGACGAAGGAGAATGCGATGGCCGAGGAAATCTCGATCGAGGAACTCCAGGAGATCGCGGACGTCGAGGCGCGCGCCGCCGAGGCGTCGCAGGAACTGCGGGCCGCGGTCGTCGAGTAAACGTTCCCGCGCGTGCCGGTGCCGCCCCCACCGGGGCGGTACCGGCACGTCAGGACGAGTGCGGACACCTGACATCCGGCGTGGGAGAGAGAATTGACGAAGCTCCGTAGGACGGTTCCCTACCTTTCCCGTTCCCATGGCGAAGAAAAAACGGAACCGGTAATTCTCGTGGATTCCGTGGAGCTTCCGCTCGCCGCGGCCGGCCATACGGCGCTGCTGACCACCCTGCTGCGCCCGCTCGGGCTCGGTCCCGCCGACCGGTGCCTCCCGGCCGCCGAGGCCGAACAGCTGGTCGAGGCCCAGTACCGGGCGAGCCTGGAGTTCGTCTACGGCCACCCCGTGTGGCGGCGCATCCGCGCGGCACGCGGCACCGACGGCGCCGCGCCCGTCCTCGCCTACCTCCTGGAGTCGCGCCACTATCTGGCCGCGGCTCCGTTCCGGATGGCCAGCGGCATCACCGACGCGCTGCGGCCCGACCCCCTGATCCGCCTCCAGGCCCACCATGTGGTCGAAGAGGCCGACCACGACACGTACTTCGAGAACGGACTGGCCGCGCTGGGGCTGCCCCGCGACCTGGTCCGCGAGGCCCGCCCCGGGCCGGTGACCGTCGAGTGGATCCACCTCATGCGCACGGTCGCCGCCTACGGCCCGCTGGCCGCCGCGATCTGCTCCGGGCTGCTGGAATACACCGCGGGGGACCGCGAGTCGGTCGCCGGATGGCACACCATGCTGGTCGACCAGGGAGTGCTCTCCCGCGAGGCGGTCGACGCGATCTTCGAGCATGTGCAGACCGACCTCGGCCTCGGCCACGGCTCCAACTGGCGGCACGCCCTGGAAGCCGCCCGCGTCGTGCCCGCGGCCGAACTCGCCGACTGGCTCAACGCGGTGAGCCTGGTCGCCGAGATGATCGTGCGCTGGCTGGAGACGTTCACCGAGGGCCTGTCGGCGACCGTGGTCGAGGCGGCCCCGGCCCTCGCCCTGGACGGTCCCGTCCGCACCCTCGGCGGCGAGGCCGACGGACTGCCGGTGTGGCCCGCCGAGATCTACGACTCCGTGACGCACGGCCCGCGCAGCGCGCGCCCCGGCGTCCGCCGGACCCTCGCGCTCGCCTACGCCTTCGCCGGGCGCGCCACCGACCAGGACCCGGCCGCGCCGGGCACGGGACCCACCCCCGCCACCGCCGCCCGCGACCTGACCGCCCGCACCGCGCGCGACTGGGACGGCGGCACCGGGGCGGCCGACCTGGAGAAGCTGGTCGAGGGCTGGATGACGGCCATCGACGGACACCGGCTGTGGCGCCGCCTCACCGAGGAGCCCACCCTCCCGCTGGTGCACGGCTGGATGGTCGAGAACTACCACTACGTCGCCGGGATCTGGCAGCACTGCGGCGCCGCCGTCGCCGCCTGCCCCGACCCGGTGATCCGGGCCGAACTGGTCAAGCACCTGACCGAGGAGTTCAACCACGGCAAGATGTTCCTGCGCGGCATCGAACGAGCGCGCGGGGACCGCTACGCCGGGCTGCCCACCGACCGGATGCGGCCGCTGCCGACCACGGTCGCGTTCGTCGGCACCCTGCGCGAGCTGGGCCAGCGCGACTGGAAGGCGTACGTCATCGCCCTGACCTACCTCCAGCTGTCGCTCACCGCCGTGGACGGCGGGGTGCACGCCCGCCACGACGGCTTCTACCGCACCGTGTTCGACCGGTGCCCCGGCGCGGAGGCGATGGTGGCGGCGATGCGGCGCCACGACGACGAGGACACCCGGCTCGGCCACGGCGACGACACCCGGGTGCTGCTCGACCTGCTCACCGATCGGCACCGCGTCGACCGCGAGTCCGTCGCCGCGGCCGCCCTCGTCCCCCAGCTCACCTGGAGCTTCCTGGACGGGATCCTCCAGCACTACCGGCACGGCGAGGCGGCGATCGTCCAGCGCGCCGGCTGGCACACCGATGCCTGAGACGGCCCGACGAGCGGCCGGGGACGCCCTGTTCGGCGTGGGTGCCGTGCTGCCGCTGGAACGGCGGCCCCTGCGGGACCCCTTCGCCGCGCTGCGCGACCTGCTGGCCGAGGGCGTGCCCGGCGACGACATCGCGGCCCTGCGCGACCCCCGGCTCCCGCACGCGGTGTGGCCGGGGGCGCTCGCCCGGGAGGTGGCCGCCACCGCGCGCTGGGCGGCCCGGCGGACGCTCGCCCTCGCGGGCCGGGAACCCGCCGCCCGGGCCGGCTGGCACGGGCGCGGGCGGGTGCTCGCCCTGCTGCCCGCCCACGGGCACACGGTCCATCTGCTGCGGCGGGCCGCGCCGTTCGCGGTGTGCGGCGTCCCGGTGCTGGTCGCGGGCCACGACCGGCAGCGCGCCGCGATCGCCTCGGCGGTGTCCCGGACGGCACGGCTGCTGCGCCTGCCCGAGGACTCGCTGCGCCCGGCGGCCGCGCCCGCCGCCGAGGCGGTCACGGCGCTGACCGCCGACGACCTGGTGGTGGTCACCGGACACCCCGCCACCGCCGAGAAGGTGCGGGCGGCGTCCCGCGCGAGCGTGCTGGGCGCCACCGGCGGCTGCGTGGTGCTCGCCGGCCCCGGCGGCGAGCGGCTCGACGCGGCGGCGGCCGCGCTCGGCGCCCCTGAGCACCCCGGCAGCTGCACCCGCCTCGGCGGGGTGTGGCGCACCGGAGCGGCGGGCGCCCCGCCCTGGCGGCGCGACGACACCGCGGCCACGCCCGCGGAGGCCGTCGCCGCGGCCCACCCCTCGGCCGTCCTCCGGCTCGCCGACTCCCTCGACGAACCACCCGCGGACGTCGCCGGATACACCGCGCTGCCGTGCGACGCGGCCGGCGCGCTCGGCACCCTGGTGGGCTTCGGACGCGACCCGTGGCAGGGGTGGCCCGGCGACTTCCTCGTATGACACGCGGGACGCGGATGCCCCGCGAGATCCGGAGAACGCGCGGCACCGGCGACGGCCGACGAGCCGCCGACGAGCAAGCAGGCGAAGGAAGACAGACGTGGCGTTGAGCACGGGTACGGTCCGCAGCGGCACGTTCAGGCTGCTGTGGGGCGGTCAGACGATCTCCGTCATCGGGGACGGCGCGGCGGCCCTCGCCGTCCCCCTGCTGGTGATCCACGCCACCGGCAGCCCGGTCCTGGGCGCCCTCGCGGCGACCCCCCGCACGGTGGCGTACCTGCTCGTGGGCTTCCTCGCCGGACCCATCGTGGACCGTATGCGCAACCCCCGGCGGGTGATGCTGGTCTGCGACCTGCTGCGCTTCGCGGTGTTCGGCGCGCTGCCCGCCGCCGTGCACGCCCCCTTCGGCCCGGGGCTCGTCCTGCTGCTGGCCTTCGCCGCGTCCTCGGCCGGGGTGTTCTTCGAGACCGCCCTGGCCGTCGCCGTCCAGACCAGTCTGCGCCCGCGGGACCTGGTGACCGGCAACGCCCGCCTGGAGATGAGCAATCAGCTCGGTCTGCTGCTGGGGCCCGCCGTCATCGGGACCGGGGTGGCCGCGTTCGGCGTGCCCTCCGCGATGTGGTTCAACGCCGTCACCTTCCTGCTCTCCGCCCTCACCCTCGTCCCGATGCGCTTCGACGCGGGTGCCCCGGCCGAGCCCGGGGCGCGTGCCTCGGTCCGCCGGGACATGGCCGAGGGGCTGCGCTACATCCGCGGCCACGCGCTCGTCATGCGGCTGGTCTCGCTCCAGGTGGTCATCAACCTGGTCATCGCCGCCGAGACACTGGTCGTCTTCTACGCCACCCACGATCTGCACGCCTCGCCCACCTGGATCGGCGTCATCCTCGCGGCGGCCGGGCTCGGCGGCATCGGCGCCACCTCCGTCGCCGACGCGGCGGCCCGGCGCTTCGACGCCGGTCCGCTGATCGCCGTGTCCGTCATCGGCCTCGGCGGGACCCTGCTGGCCATGGGGGCGGCCCGCGATCCGCTGTTCCTGGCCGCCGCGAACTTCCTGCACGGGGGCCTGTCGGTGTTCGCGTCCGTGCACATCCGCGCCGTGCGCCAGCGCGTGGTGCCGCCGCAGCTGCTCGGCCGGGTGACCGCGAACGCCCGTACGTTCGCGTTCGCCGCCAACCCCCTGGGCGCCGTGCTGTTCGGCGCGATCGCCTCCGGCGCGGGCGGCGACGCCCGCTGGAGCTTCCTGACCGCCGCCGCCCTCAGCGTGGCCAGCGCGGCGACCGCCTGGCACGGACTCGCCGCACACCGCGCCCGGCCGGCCAGGGACGACGGTGAGGACGACGAACCGAAGGCCCCGGGTCCGGAGGTCGCGCCCGGATCGCGCGCGGCCTCCGAGTAGGCTCACGGCCCTGGAACCGTCGGAGGAGGGGACGTTGTTCGTTCAGCCATGGGACGCCGGGACGGCCGAGGAGGGCCTCGAACTGGCCCGGGCGCATCGGTTCGGGCAGTTGGTCGCGGCCGGGCGGGGGCGGGACGTGCCGGTGGTGGTGCCGACGCAGTTCGTCGTCGAGCGGGGTGCGGACGGGGCGGAGGTCCTGCTGCATCTCGCCCGCGCCAACCCCGTGTGGGCCGCGATCGAGGAGAACCCGGTCGTCATGATGTCGGTCGCCGGTGACTGGGCGTACATCCCGGGCGCGTGGAAGACCGTCGGCGACGAGGACCCCGCGCGGGGCGTCCCGACCACCTACTACGCCGCCGCCCAGCTCGTCGGCACCGCGCGGATCGTCGCCGACGCCGAGGGCAAGGCGGAGATCCTGCGCCGCCAGATCGCCCGCGAGGAGAGCGACGGCGGCGCCTCGCTGATCGACCCCGCCGAGCACGGCCGCCGCCTCTCCGGCATCCGGGGGCTGCGGTTCCGGGTGGAGAAGGTGACCGCCAAGTTCAAGTACGGCGGCAACGCGGACGCCCCGCACCGCGCCCACGTCGCCGACCTGCTCGCCCGCCGCGCGGGCCCCGGCGACGAGATCGCCCGCCGACGGCTCGTGGAACGCGCGGGCGACGAGGCGTAGGGGGCTTATCCCTAGGGGGTCTCGTCGTCCCGCTCCGGTGCCCGGCCGTCCTCGTCCTCGTGCCGGCGCAGATGGAGCGGCATCACCCAGTGGTGCTCGCAGAACCAGCGGCCGAACAGGGCGCCGCCGTAGAGGACGAAGCCGACGCCGATCAGCCAGGACTCCAGGACGAGGACGGTGCCGACCGCGCCGTAGCTGAGGGCGTTGGTGACGATGAGGGGCGTGAAGACGAGGTAGGAGAAGGCGCGCAGGCCGGCGAGGCCGATCATGGTGGCCAGCGCGCCGGGCAGCAGTTCCCGCCAGCGGACCTGGTCGCCGAGCAGGAAGTGCTGTCCCCACCAGAAGAACAGCACCCCGCTGAGCCCGGACAGCAGGATCCGCTGGGAGCCGTGCAGCGCGGCCTTGGTCGCCACCTCCTGGTAGAGGTAGGCCGTCAGCACGATCAGCCAGGTGGCCTGCCGCCAGACCCGGTGCCAGGGCCCGGCGGCGAGGCCCCAGATGCGTTCGTAGGCGTTCTGCACGCTGCCCCCGAAGGACACGCCGAACACGGCGAGCAGTACGGCGCTCCAGGCGCTGGTGGTGCCGATGACGTTGTGCGGGGGGCTGATGACGTCCGTGACCACGCGCGCGGAGGGCCCGGACAGTCCCATCCCGTCCGTCAGCCAGGAGGCGAACCCGCCCTGGACCAGCGGGTCGGCGGCGGCGACCACGATCAGCAGCGGGGCCAGCGTGACCAGCGCCAGGGTGGCGAAGCCCATGGCCCGGTGCATCAGCTCCAGCTCCCGGCCGTGCGCGAACAGGGCCTGGACGCGGATCCACCGCCAAGCGCGGTGCAGGCCGCGCCGCAACCGACTCACGGCACCTCCCGTGTTCACCGCGGCGCGCGTGCGGGTCCGGCGTGGACGCGCGCCTGGCTTCACTGTGGCACGGACCGGGCGTCCCGCCACGGAGGAGTCGGCCAGTCGGGTCCAACGCGGCGCTGCGACACGGCCCGGCTTGTCCGGTTCGGCCGCCCCGCCCCGCAGAATCGGGTCCCGTGTGCGCATCCGCCGAGGTGCCCCGGCGGCGCCGGACGCTGATCCTGAGCGCGAGCATGGGGGCCGGACATGACACGGTCGCCGCCGAACTGGCGCGGCGGGCCGGGGGGTACGGCCATGAGCCGTACGTCGTCGACGTGCTGACGCTGCTGCCCCGCGGGCTCGGGGCGGGGCTGCGCGGCTGGTACCGGGCGGTGGTCCGGCACGCGCCCTGGGTGTACGCGGGGGTCTACGACGCGTTCCTGCGCGGCGGTACCGGCGGCGCCCGGCCGAGCGGGGTGCCGCTCGCGCGGCTCGCCGGGGAGCGGTTGCTGTCGGTCGTGGACCGGGTGGACGCCGATGTGGTGGTGTCCGTCTTCCATCTGGCCGCCCAGCTGACCGGGCATCTGCGGGCGCGGGGGCGGCTGCGGGTGCCGAGCGCGGTCTATCTGGTCGACTTCGCCGTGCACCGGCAGTGGCTGCACCCGGGCAACGACCGCTATCTGTGCCTGACCGACGCGGCGGCCCGGGAGGTGCGCCGGGGTCTCGGGGTGGCGGCCGTGCCGACCGGTCCCGCCGTGGCACCGGCGTTCTCGGCGCCGGCCCCGGGCGCGGTGCGCTGGCGGGAGCGGTTCACCGCGAAGGCGCCCGGCCGGCCGCCGGTGCTGCTGTCCGCGGGCGCCTGGGGGGCGGCGACCCGGCCGGACGCCACCGCCGCGCTGCTCGCCGGTGCGGGGTATCTGCCGGTGGTGCTGTGCGGCCGCAACCGACGGCTGTACGACCGGGTCGGCCGGGTTCCCGGGGTGCTCGCCCTGGACTGGGTCGCGGACATGCCGGGGCTGCTCGGCGCGTCGTACGCCCTGCTGGACAACGCGGCCGGTCAGACGGCCGTGCAGGCCCTCGCGGCCGGGCTGCCGGTCGTCGGCTACCGTCCCCTGCCGGGCCATGGTCTGGAGGGCGTGCGCCGGATGGCCGGGCTCGGCCTGTCGGCCCTCGCCCCGGACCCGCCCGCCCTGCTGGAGGCCCTGGCCGCCCTGCCGTCCCACGCCCCGGCGCGGGCGGCGCGGGCCCGCGCCCTGTTCCGGGCGGACCCGATGGCGGCGGTGGCGGAACTCGCCGCTCCACGGACCTCCTGACCAGCGGCTCCCCCGCGCGAAGCCGCTGGTCAGCCGATCCCGTGCTCCCCCAGCGGCCCCACCGTCAGCCCCGCCTCGCGGCAGTCCCCGACGATGCCCGGCAGGGCGTCGAGGGCCGATCGCCAGCAGCCGGGCGCGGACTGCCGGTCCGAGTCGTGGAGCAGGATCGTGCCGCCGCCCCGCAGCTGCGCGGTGACCAGGGCGCGCACCGACTCCGGGGTGGCGTCCGCGCGCCAGTCCTTGCCCCAGGCGGACCACAGGACCGGGCGCAGCCCGGCGTGCCGGGCGGCCAGCCAGCGGGGGGAGGTGAGGATGCCGTAGGGCGGCCGGTACCAGCGGGGGCGGCGGCCGGTGAGGTCGTGGACGGCGCGGGCGGTGCGGACGACGCCCTCCCGTTCGCGGGCGAGCGCGGGGCGCCAGGGCCGGTCGTGGCTCCAGCCGTGCACCGCGATCTCGTGGCCGCGCCGGGCGGTCTCCGCGACCAGCGCGGGATGGCGCACCGCGTGCTCGCCGAGCATGAAGAAGGTGGCGCGCGCGCCGAGCGCGTCCAGGGCGTCCAGGAAGCGCGGCGTGGCGACCGGGTCGGGGCCGTCGTCGAAGGTCAGGGCGGCATGGTGGCGCGCTCCGGTGCCCGCGAGCCGGGGGAACAGCGGCAGCCGTACGGCGGGGAGCCAGGTGGCGGCCGGCCCGATATGGGCGCCCGCGAGCCCGAGCGGCAGCAGGGCCCCGGCCGTACGCAGGGCGCGCGCGGCCGGGGCGGACGCCCGCCAGGGAGCCGGGTGTTCACTCACGGCGCGCCCCGGCCCGGCTGCCGTCCGCGTCGGCGGGTGCGTCCCAACCGTGCCCGGCGGAGAGCACGTTGGCCAGCCCGATGCTGCCCGCGCCGATCAGCACGATGCCGATGACCTCCGGGACGATCCGCAGGCCGAGCTGCACGGACTCCCCGAACAGCGCCCAGCCGAGCGCCACGCTGGTGAGCGCGTCGCCCAGGGTGAGCGCGGGCTGGGACGCGGCCAGCGACCCGGCGCCGAGCGCTCTCTGGAGCAGCAGGAAGGCGACGAGCCCGACGGCGGCGGTGGCGTACGGCGACCAGTGGGAGAACATCACCCCGGGCCCGAACCGCAGCCGTCCCACGGTCTCCTTGAGCAGCGCGGCGGTGGTCGCGAAGGACACGGCGGAGGCGAGGCCCAGCAGCGCGGCACGGGCGGCACCCCGTACCGTACGGGCGGCCAGCACCAGCAGCAGGACGACGCAGCAGGCCACGGTCCCGGCCAGGAGCCACGCCCGGGACGTGGCGTCGTCGCGGCCCGGGCGCGGCGCGGCCGACAGCAGGAAGACGGCCAGTCCCACGGCGAGCGCGACGAACGCCAGCCAGGTGCGGCGGTCCGGGCGGCGCCGGAAGACGAGGCCGCCCACGATCAGGGTGAACAGCAGCTCGGTGGCGAGCAGCGGCTGCACCAGCGAGAGGCTGCCCACGGCCAGCGCCCAGCCCTGCATCACGGCGGACAGCATCAGCAGGCCGACACCGGCCAGCCAGTCCGGGCGCCGCGCCAGCCGCCGCAGCCCCCGCAGCAGCGCGCCCGCCCCGCCGGGTTCCGCCGGGGTGTCCTCCGCGGCGGCCCGGCGTTGCAGCACCGAGGAGGCGGCGTTCGCCAGGGCCGAGCACAGGGCGAGGCCGACCGTGAGGGCGAGCACGGGCGCTCACCCGAAGTGGGCGGCGAGCCGCCGGTAGAGCCCCGGCGCGGCACCGCGCACCCGGGCGGGCAGCCGCAGCCAGCCGGGCACGTACACCTCGTCGGTGCCGCGTCGTACGGCGGTGAGCACGGCGTCCGCGACCCGCTCGGGGGGCACCGGGCGGGGCCAGGAGCGCCGGTAGGGGGCGCCGCGCCGGTCGAAGAAGGGGGTGTCGACCACGCCGGGGACCACATGGGTGACGCCGACGCCGGTGCCGCGCAGTTCGTAGCGCAGCGCGTCCGCGAACGCGGCCAGGGCGGCCTTGACCGCGGAGTACACCGCCTCGCCGCGCACGCCCACGCTGCCCGCGACGGAGCCGAGCAGCACGATCCGCCCGGAACCGGCCGCGACCATGTGGGGCAGCAGGGCGCGCACGAGGTGCAGGGTGGCCAGCAGATCGGTGCCGACCAGCTCGTCGATGCGGGCGCGGGGCATGCCGGTGAAATCACCGGCCCAGCCGACGCCGGCGCCCGCCACCAGCAGGTCCACGCGGCCCAGGTGGGCCAGGGCGGCCTCGGTCACCCGGCGGTCGGCGCCGGGCCAACTGAGGTCGGCGGCGACGGCGGCCGCCGACATCTCCGCGGCCACCTGCTCCAGTCGGGTGAGGTCACGGCCGTTGAGCATCAGCCGCCAGCCGCCGTCGGCGGCCAGCCGACGGGCCACGGCCGCGCCGATACCGGAGGAGGCACCGGTCACCAGGGCCGTGGCGAGAGGGGCCTGCTGATCGGCGGGCCGGGCGTCACGTCCCGCCGCCGGGCCGGACTTCGTCACCGGCCGGGCGCGGTTCGACGGTCCTGCGGGGGACGGGGCGTGGGACATGGTGGCGACCTCATCGCGACGGCGTGCGGGGGGCGCGAACTCCTGGACCGGACCTCGCGGTGTATCCAGGGCGCCACACCCGGATACTCCGCGCACGCGGAAGCGGCGCGTACGGGGGCCCCGGCGGGGTCGCCGACGCGCGGGTCGCCGCGCGATGCCCTGTCCGGGCACACCAGCGAAACGTTGCCGTTTCGCTCGACCTGGTCTAGCCTCGACGCGTACGAAACCGTTTCGTTTATGTACGCCGCACGACCCGCCCGCGAACGACTTCCCTGGAGTGGTTCCCCCATGTCCCAGAAGACCCTGACCGACGGCCCCCGGACGGGGGCCGGACCGGCACCGCACGACGCCTCGCCCCGGCGGTGGTGGATCCTCGCGGTGATCGCCGTCGCCCAGCTGATGGTGGTCCTCGACGCCACGATCGTGAACATCGCCCTGCCCTCCGCCCAGCGCGACCTCGGCTTCTCCGACGGCAACCGGCAGTGGATCGTCACCGCCTACGCACTGGCCTTCGCCTCGCTGCTGCTGCTCGGCGGCCGCATCGCCGACCTGTTCGGCCGCAAGCCCGCCTTCCTCGTCGGCGTCGTCGGCTTCGCCGGTGCCTCCGCGCTCGGCGGCGCGGCGAACGGCTTCGCCATGCTGGTCACCGCCCGCGCCCTCCAGGGCGCCTTCGGCGCGCTGCTCGCACCGGCCGCGCTGTCCCTGCTGAACACCACGTTCACCGACGCCCGCGAGCGGGCCCGCGCCTTCAGCGTCTACGGCGCGATCGCCGGTGCCGGCGGCGCGGTCGGCCTGCTGCTCGGCGGGCTGCTCACCGACGCCCTGGACTGGCGCTGGACGCTGTACGTGAACGTGGCCATCGCGGTCATCGCCTTCGCGGGCGGCTGGATCCTGCTGGGCAACCACCGCGACGCGGGCCACGCCAAGCTGGACGTGCCGGGCACGGTCCTGGTCGCCGCCGGGCTCTTCTCCGTGGTCTACGGCTTCTCCAACGCCGAGAGCCACCACTGGCACTCCCCGCTGACCTGGGGCTTCCTGCTCGCGGGCGCCGTACTGCTCGCCGCGTTCACCTGGTGGCAGACCCGCGCCGCGCACCCGCTGCTGCCGCTGCGGATCCTGCTGGACCGCAACCGGTCGGCCTCCTTCCTCGCGGTGCTGATCACCGGCGCCGGCATGTTCGGCGTGTTCCTGTTCCTCACCTACTACCTCCAGCTCAACCTCGGCTTCAGCCCCACCAGGACCGGTGTGGCGTTCCTGCCGATGGTCGGCGCGCTGATGGTGGCGGCGCAGCTGGGCACCACGCTCCTGGTACCGCGCCTCGGCCCGAAGCCGGTCATCCCGCTGGGGTTCGCCATCGCCATGGCCGGCATGGCCTGGCTGACCGGCATCGGCCTCGGCTCGCACTACAGCGGCGCCGTGCTGCCGCAGCTGATCGTGACCGGCTTCGGCCTCGGCCTGGTGATGCCGCCCGCGATGCAGCTGGCCACCGGCGGGGTCGCAGCCGAGGACGCGGGCGTGGCCTCCGCGAGCGTCAACGCCATGCAGCAGGTGGGCGGCTCGGTCGGCACGGCCCTGCTGAACACCCTCGCGACCAGCGCCGCCACGCACTACATGGCCGGCCGTGACGCCACCAGCAAGCTGGTCCAGGCCCAGGCCACGATCGAGAGCTACACCACCGCCTTCTGGTGGTCGGCGGGCTTCTTCGCCGCGGGCACGGTGCTCACCTTCCTGCTCTACCGGCCCGGGGTGCCGCGGCAGGACCCGGGCGCGGCGGCCGTCGTCCACATGTGAGACCCCCCGGCCCCGGCAGAGCCGCCGAGGGGCCGCCCGAGCCGAGAGCCACCCGAGCCGAGGGGCCGCCGTCCGCAGGGAGACGGCGGCCTCTCGCCCTGTCCGGGGGCGGCCGTACCGGGCCCGCGCTTAGGGCGGGCCGTGCCGGGTATCCGGACGCGGACCAGGAACTCACCGACCGGCAGGAGACGCCATGACCAGCGAGAACAAGCACGGCAAGCGGCCCGAGACGGCGCTGGAGGAGGTGCTGCACGAGGCCGAGCAGGCCGAGCTGCGCGGCGAGAAGCGCCACGGGGACGGCGAGGCGGGGGACGCCATCAGCCCGAGCACGGAAGCCCAGGAACAGGCGTCCGGGGACCGTACGGCACCCGAACGGCGCCACTGACCTGCCCGGATCCGGGTACCCGGCCGCCATGAACCCACGAGGACCCGAGCTGCCGCCCGCACGGGGCCCGCTGTCCGCCGCGCTGATCGCCTACCTGCGCGGCACCGGACCGCTCCCCGGTACGGGACCGCTTCCCGCCCCCGCCGACGACGGGGACCCCTACGGGGACGACCCGCAGCTCGCCCTGTACCTCTGCTACGAGCTGCACTACCGCGGCTTCGCGGGCGTGCCCGCCGACGCCGAGTGGGACCCGGACCTGCTGCGTCTGCGGGCCGGGCTGGAGCACCGCTTCCTGGCCGCGCTGCGCGCCGACGCCCCCGGGCACGAGAGCCTCGACGACGCGCTCGGCGCGCTCCTGGTGGAACCGGCCGAGGGCACGGGGGTCAGCCATTTCCTGTGTGCCGAGGGCGAGTTGTGGCAGCTGCGCGAGTACGCGGCGCAGCGCTCCCTGTACCACCTTAAGGAGGCCGACCCGCACGCCTGGGTGCTGCCCCGGCTGTGGGGGCGGGCGAAGGCGGCGATGGCGGCGGTGGAGTACGACGAGTTCGGCGGCGGCCGGGCCGAGCGGGTGCACGCCCGCCTGTTCGCCGACCTGATGCGGGACCTCGGCCTGGACACCGCGTACGGCCGCTACCTGGACGCGGCGCCCGCCGAGATGCTGGCCGTCGTCAACCTGATGTCCCTGTTCGGCCTGCACCGCGCGCTGCGCGGCGCGCTGGTCGGCCACTTCGCGGACGTGGAGATCACCTCCTCCCCCGGCTCCCGGCGGCTCGCCGAGGCGCTGCGCCGCACCGGCGCGGGGGCCGCCGCGCAGTTCTTCTACGACGAGCACGTGGAGGCGGACGCGGTGCACGAACAGGTGGTACGGCACGAGGTGATCGGCGGACTGCTGGAGGAGGAACCGGAGTTGGCCCCGGACATCGCCTTCGGCATCGACGCGACCGAGCACCTGGAGGAGCGGCTCGCACGGCGGCTGCTCACCGACTGGCGCGCGGGCCGGTCCACGCTGCGCGCCCCCCTCGAACAGCCGAGCACGGTATGACCCATATTTTCGGTATGTCCGGGTACTCGCGTCGCGTGATCGCTTTGCTGCTTCCGGGCGTCTACGCCCCTCAGGACGACACCGCGCTGCTGGCCGAGGCCCTGCGCGAGGAGGCCGTACCGGCCGGGGCGCGGGTGCTCGACGTGGGCACCGGAAGCGGGGCGCTGGCCCTCGCGGCGGCCCGGCGGGGTGCCGAGGTGACCGCGGTGGACGTGTCCCGGCGGGCGGTGTGGACGGCCCGGCTGAACGCCCTGGTGTTCCGGCTGCCGGTGCGGATCCGGCGCGGCGACCTCTTCGCGCCGGCGCGCGGAGGGTCGTACGACGTGATCCTCGCGAACCCGCCCTATGTGCCCGCCCCGCACGGCGGACGCGGGCCGCGCGGCCCCTCCCGGGCCTGGGACGCGGGCCATGACGGGCGGCTGGTGCTGGACCGGATCTGCCGGGAGGCGCCCGCGCTGCTGGCGTCCCGGGGCGTGCTGCTGATCGTGCAGTCGGCGCTGAGCGATCCCGGACGCACCCTGGAACTGCTGCACGGCGCGGGTCTGAAGGCCGCGGTGGTGCGGCGGCGCTGGATCGCGCTGGGGCCCGTACTGCGTTCCCGGGAGCAGTGGTTGCGCGGGCGCGGGCTGCTCGCGCCGCACGAGACGACGGAGGAGCTGGTGGTGATCCGTGCCGAACGAACCCGCTGACCGCGCCCGCCGGATCACCGTGCGGCGGCGGGGGCCGCTGCTCGTGGAGGGTCCGGTCGAGGTGGAACTGGAAGACGGTACGACGGTGTCCTCGGACCGCTTCCGTGTCGCTCTGTGCACCTGCCGGCGCAGTCGCCGATACCCCTGGTGCGACACCAGTCATCGACGCAAGTCCTGAGCACCGTTGGTTTTTCGCCGCTCCCCGGGAGGCCCCCCACGGGCCTGTCCGGGGAGCGGCTCTGTGTGCCGGCAAACCGGCGGGCGACCCCACTTCGCCCGGCGGTCCGGCGCGAGATCACGGGTTCCCCGTTCCGAGAGGTCCGCACTCCCCAGTCACGGTCCTGATCCGGTGTGTACGAAGACCCTGCGATCCCGGTCCTTGGGCAGCCCTCGCTAGAACGCGAAGAGGCTGCCGCCGACGGCGTCCCGCTCACAGGAGTTGCCGAAGGTGCGTTCGTAGCTGACCCGCTGGCCCTGCCACACGCCCTGGGCGGTGACGACCACGGGGTCGTACAGCTTGTTGCACCACACGTCGTCGCGCGCCTTGAGGGCGGCGAAGTCGCCACCGACACCGCGCAGTTCCGCGCAGGCGGTGGCGGCGGCCGGGTGGGTGCCGGAGGCCTTCGGGGCGCAGCTGAGGGTGACGGCGCGTTCGGGGGTCGCGGTGGCCGCTTCGCCGCCGTGGCCGATGGTCAGCACCAGCGCCGAAGGGGCGTAGAGCGAGGCCGGGGCGGCGTCCGGGGCTGCGACGGCGGCCCCGGTCAGGGGTCCGCAGACGGCGACGGCCGTGAGGCCGAGGGCCGCTGCCCAGCGCGCGGTGTTCCGCATGGTGTGCATCCTTCCGCTCGAACTAGACGGGTGCCGGCTCCGTTTCCGGTAGGACGTCGGAGCGGCGTGCGCCACTCTGCCGAGTCCACGCCGGAAACACACATCGACCCCACAGGTTTCGGTAACCTTTCGTGTTGAAGCAGTGGCGTGAAGTCACGGAATTCGAACGGCGGGGCCCTGGAACTGGGCGGCGGCGGCCCTCGGGGAGTCGCCAATTGGCTGAAAATCAGCGGTTATTTAATCGTCCGGAAACATTCCGACACCGCCACCCGGGACCCCCTTCATGACTCCCCGTGTTCACCTGGTGATCACCGCCCGAGCGGGCGCCGGCCCGGCCGGCGGAGGAGTCGGGTCGGGCGGCCCTGGTCCAGGGTGGGCGGCGTTTCAGATCTGCCAGGAGCGGAGCCGGTCGGCGGCCCCGTACACGTCCGTCTTGCCGGAGATCAGATCGCGGGCGAGGTCCACCAGCGCGCCGTACGGCGGGTCGATGCCGGCGCCGCTGACGAACATGTAGGCGACGGCGGTGGCGCAGGCGAAGCGGGCGTTGGCCGCGGGCAGCGGCTTGAGCAGGGCGAGGGTGTGCAGCAGGGCGGCGGCCCGCCAGGCGGGGTCGGAGTCCACGCCGAGCCGGGGCGGGTCGACCCGGTGCCGGGCGACGGCGGCGACCAGCGCGGAGAAGTCGTCGATCGCGGGCTGCTCGGGCAGGACCTCTTCGTGGCGCTGGAGCAGCCACGGGACATCGATATGGATGACGGGCTGCATCACCTCAGGCGGCCTCGCCCCGTGCGGGAGGTTCGTCCTCGGGGAAGGCGGCGGCGAACTCCTCGGCGTGCGCGGTGAAGAAGCTGCGGAACGCCGCGGCGCCCTCCTTCAGCGCCCGGTGCCGGGCGATGTCGGCGGCGGCGGCCTCGCGGACGAGGGCCTTCATCGACGTACCGCGCTCCTTGGCGATCTGCCGCAGGTCCTCTAGTTCCCGGTCACTGAACTCCACGTTGAGAGCTGGCATGGACCAAACGGTACCGCTCGGGTACTCACCCGTAAATCTCCGCAGGTCGCACCGTATCCGCCGCGGTACCGGCTCCGGCGCGTACCGCTGCTTCACCCGCGGCCTGCCCGCCCCCGGTGCCGGCGCCCCCTCCCCTGCCGGGGCCCGGCGTCCACCGGTGTGCGCGACGCACTAGGCTGGGGGGCGCGAGGGGTGCCACCTGTTCACTGTGAGTGTGCGCTTGGGAGCGGCGACGATGAGCCGGGTCTATCCGTTCGACGAGGCGGCGACGGCCCGAGCTGTCATCGATGACGACGGAACGCTGGTGGAGTGGAACGAGGGCGCTCGGCGCCTGCTCGGCCACCCCGCCGACGCGGTCGTGGGCCGCCCCGCCGCGCGCCTGC